>JAFLJT010000029.1 GCA_022712855.1 Pseudodesulfovibrio sp.
AGTGTGAGACGCCGTGCAAATCAATAAAATCGTGGGCCGTCCAAGGTCATGCGAACCCCGGCCAGAAAGCCGCCTCCACTCCTTTGTCAGCTTCTAAGCCTTGCTAATAAGGGCTGGGGTGGGGTTTTCAGAGGAAGGGCGTTCGTTGGTGGAAATTGAGTAAATTGACAGTCTTAAGCTATTGTCTTCAGCAAGAGCATCTGTGTGGAGATGCAGGTTACACAATTTCATGAATAACAACAGACTCAATTTTCCTTTTAAAATCAATAGCCATATTTCGGCGCACCTCATTAGAACACTCAGATAAATAGGGGGAAATTATTTGTAGAAACCGGGTTCTCTTATCACGTAGTATCTCGTACCCTTCTCCTGCGAAGTCTGTAAAAAAAAGATAACGAACATTGTCGATGAAATAACCATATTGCTGCATATCTTTTTCGAACATGCTTAATAATAATTCAAAATTATTTTCTATCATGACTTCAAAGAATACAGAGAGCTCCGCTCCAACTGCACCGTCTCGTTTTGTCCAGGCTGAGAGTAGGTTATGTTTTATATCTTCATGTTCAGGAGATATCGGCCTATTTAAGGCGCCAAGTATAGTGTCTCGATTGTTTTCAACCCAAGAAAAACTATCAAAGTCTCCGTACTCTGTGATTTTAACTAATGATTGCAGTATGTCTTTCGCTTCCTCGGCGTCCATTTTTGTTGCGTGAAGGTCTGAGTGAATTACTTTGTTGCGAAGAGATCTAATCTTATCAATCTTGTTAAGAAGACTATTACTTAAGACCCTCTTTTCGTGAGCATATTCAAGTAGACTATCTATATTTTTCGGAACCTGATGTGTTTCAGGTATAAATGTGCGTAATGTTTTTTCAATGGATTTGAACGCTGCAATAATAGCTAAATCGTATAATCCATTATTTCTTAGTTCTGACAGATTTGCCAGTTCGTTCATTTCGTCAACTTTTTCCTGTTTCATTTTTTCAAATTCAGAAACCCTTTTTGACATTTTGTATGCATTAAAGCCAAAAACGACCGCAACCATTGATGACGATACGGATAAAAATGCATTCAGTGATTCAGGTGTTGCGTTAGGTATGTTGTTTAGTATTATAGTGAGTAGTGTAACCATAAGAAACAAAACAATATACAGCGCCGGTGTTATTATCGCGACAGAGTATAATGTGTTTCCCATTCTATCTATGGATGGGTATTTTTTTTTGGAAAGCAATTGAATAGAAAATGCATACACAGAAAGACCAAGCGCAGCCATAAATAGGAAGTAGGCGTGCTCCGGAGTTATTTCGATTTCAAATATTGAGATAGTGAACGCGCTAAATTTCAGTATTAGCGGGTTCAAAGTGTAAGCTGTTGCAAGTAAGGCAACTGCAAAAGTGATTTTTAGTTTTACGAAGTCATTCATTTGAATAATTGGTTGTTTCGATTGCATTGATGCTATTGGTGAATGTATTATCTGTCAAATTGTCGTACTTATAATATGCACCTTGAATCAAGCAAAGGTCAACACCAGCCCTTATTCGCAAGGCTTAGAAGCTGACCACACGGTGGAGGCGGCTTTCCTTCCGCAATGCGTGCGATTGTGGACGGCCTTAATCTCTTTATGATTGGCAGGGCGTCCCACACTCCGAGTTTAGAGCCTCCGCCGGGTGGATCAGATTCTTGATCTGCGAATGCGGGGCGGCCAAGCTAGTTCTTAAAAGCCGACATTTTTTTGCTACTTTTTTTGTGGCGGCTCAGCCAAAAAAAGTCGGCCCGGCTGGCAGGCCATGGAGGGAGTCTTCGACTGGAGTTGCTCCGTCCTGGAGCTTTCACTTATTTTTCATCCCGCCAAAAGGCGGTTTCCATCCCTCTCCTCCTATCTCCAAATCCCCCCCCCCACCACCATCACATAAAGAATCAATCAAGCGCCGAAGCAAACATTTTCCCAAACTCCTTACACTTTTCAACCGACTCATCATCCGGCTGCCACATAACTTTCAACCCTTCACCCACCAGCTCGAACCCGGCCTCATCAAGACGTTTCGCAATCGCCTTCGGCGACTCACCACTCCAACCATAAGAACCGAATGAAGCCGCTTTTTTATTCTTAAAAGCGAGACCCCGCATCTCCTCCAAAATACCCGCGACAGAGGCAAGCATCCCCCGGTTGAATGTGGGCGAACCGACGAGGACACCCTTGGACTTGAAAACTTCCGTGATGATATCATTCATATCACCTGTCGCGCAGTTGTAGACCTTCACCACCAAATCCTTGTCATCATTTCTAATGCCATCTGCTATGGCTTCGGCCATCTGCCGCGTCCCCTCCCACATGGTATCGTAGATGATCGTAACCTGATTTTCCTGATAGTCCGCCGCCCACTCGGCATACTTGTTCACGATCTGCATGGGATCAGAACGCCATACAACTCCGTGGCTTGGGCAAATGAAATCAATCGGAAGATTCAATTCTCCGAACTGTTTCAACTTGCCAGCGACCAACTTGCTGAACGGAGTGAGAATATTCGCATAATACTTCATGGCCTCCGCGAGCAGCTCGCACTCATCCACAAGATCATTGTATAACGACTCGGTGGCGAGATGCTGCCCAAAAGCATCGTTGCTGAAGAGAATATTGTCGCCGGTCAGGTAACACATCATGGTATCCGGCCAGTGCAGCATGGGAGCTTCGATGAAGACCAGCTCTCGTTTGCCCAGAGAAAGAGTGTCACCCGTTTTGACCGTCTTGAGATTCCACTGACCGTGGTAATGGCCCGTAAGCGACTTGACGCAATTCTTCGTGCAGTAAACAGGGACATCAGGAATTCGCCGCATCAACTCCGCGAATGCCCCACTATGATCAGGCTCGGCATGATTCATTATGACGTAATCGATGGCATCCAGCCCGACTTCTTTGTCGAGACCTTCCAGGAATTCTCCTGCAAAGGGAGTCCAGACAGTTTCAATAAGCGCGACTTTTTCATCACGTACGAGATAGGAATTGAAACTCGTGCCACGATGAGTCGAAAACTCCTCCCCATGAAATTTTCTCAACTGCCAATCAACTTTGCCGACCCAACTGACTGAATCCGTAATCTGCTTTGCCATGGGATCATCTCCTCGCTTCATTAAAATATGCGCACAACATATCATGCCTCGAAAAAGAATACATTAGAGTTTTACCAACAAGATGAACTCAACTCCTGTCCTCCCCCTTCCCCTTTTCCACCAGAAAAGCCCGCATCCAGAGATGCGGGCTTTTCTTATTCGAATAAACTTTCGAGAACGTTACTTTTTGCCGCCAAAGTACTCAAGGCACCCGGCGATATTCTCGTTATGCTGCTTCTGATATTTACCAAAACGAGCATGGAGGTCTTCTACGAGATGATTGACGTATTCCTGCGCCGCTTCATCGCCGTATTGCTCGCGAAACATCTCTGCGGTCTCAAGGACTTTCGAGAAATCGTGACGCTCGAATTTCAACTCCTCGTGATCAATCCATTCGTGAACTTCCCGGTACTCTTTTCCGGTCCTTTTAACACTGGACGCAATGTGATCTTTTAACGGGGGCATATTCTAACTCCTTTTATTTTAAGGTTCTCATTATATTATTCAGCCAGCTCGGGCTCTTCCCTGACGTAATGCATGAACACAGGCAGGGATAACACGAGCAGCGTTGCGACTATGGAAAAGGAGATGCCAAAACCAAAGCTGGCAATCAGCAATCCTGTGACGATGGGCCCAGCTGCATGGCCGATATCGAAAATGGTGCCGAAGGTTCCCATGGCCGCGCCGTAATGCTTGGCCTGACAGAAATCAGCCACCAATGCGGCTGAGGATGAGGTGACAAAAGCCTCGCCGAGACCGAATATGGAGCCGGCAATCAGAAGGGATGAGAAATCCCCGAGATGCGGAATGGCTGCCATGGACGCGGCGCACAATACCATGCCGGCAATGATAAGCGGACGGCGTCCCCATTGATCAGAGATGCGGCCCATCAGCGGTTTGGCCAAGAGTGTGACGACGACTTGTATGCCCCAGAGCATACCAGCTTGAAATGCGCTTAAACCGACTACGGTGACAGCATAGATAGGCAGGAATGCTTCCAGCGCACCCATGCTCATGTTCTGCACGCCTTCCATGGCCGAGGTGACGAGCACGCGCTTGTCGGACACAACCTGCTTGATGCCAGTGAAGAACATGGCAAAACGTTCGCTGAGTCCTTTGCCTTCAATGGGCTTGCCGCCCTTACACAGATAGATGCTGCCAATGGCAAGGGCTGCTGCACCTGCCACTGCGCTGACCATATAGACTACGCGGAAATTACCAATGGTGGGGTCTGCGCCTGCGCTGAGCCATGACAGAATGAAGCCGCCAATAGGTGCGCCGAGCAGGGTGCCGACAATGGCGACGGACGAAAACCATGACAGGAGTTCGCCTTTACGTTTGCCAGCAACATCGGCCACGACGGCCATGGCAACGGGGCCATAGATTGCCGTGGCGAGACCGTGGATGAATCGGACTATTACCAACGCCTTATAGGACGAGATAAACAGATAAGCGAAGGGGATAAGGCCAAAGAACAGGAGGCCAACCAGCATGGTGCGGCGACGTCCGACGATGTCGGAAATGGCCCCGGACGGCATTTTGAAAAGTATGCCGGTGACGGTGGAGATACCGACCGCAAGGCCGATTCCTTCCGGTCCGGCGCCGAGCGCCAGCGCAAAAAGTGGCAGGACCGGATTGCGAGCCAGAGCATAGGAAAAGCGGGCGAGAAAGTTGACGCCGCAGAGGATATTGAAAATGGATTTGGTGCCTTGTTTGGCCCCGTTTTCCTGTGTTGTATCTTGAGTCATGGATTCCCTTTAGAATTGTGGTGTAACAAAACATCCGCTAGGATGGCTTTGAAGAATCTCACAGGGCGAATGACAAATCCATGACTTAAGGCAAATCCCGATCTGATTGCCTTCTAAAATGCCAACTGTGCGCCCAAAACTTGCCATTCAATGCAAAAGGGCATATCTCCTTTTTCTTCACAAATTTTCCCGGAGTATAATGACATGGCCCAACTCGGTCCCCATATTTCTATTTCTGATGAGCAACTCATCACCCGCGCCCTCGGCGTCATCGACATGGAACGTTTCGAACGCTGGCCCGATGGCGTAAAAAAACTCGCTTCCAATCTGGCCGCCGAACTGTTCCTCGTCCGCTACAATCCGTTCATCGATGCTGAACTGGTTCGTAAATCCGTGGACCGTCGCCTGAATATGTCCAAGCCCATGCTGGACAAGGAATTCGCCAAAATCCTCACCACGGGTATCGAGCTTTTCTGGGAACGCCATAATACGGAACTCGCGTTTAGTGCCAACCTCATTAAACGCCTCAAACCATTTATGCCCGAAGACGGCATCGGCGACGCGCCCAACTGCCGGATCGAATCCGCCACCGACGCCACCGACCTGCGTATGGAACTGCCGATGCTCGTGCTGTTCCCGGAAACCGAGGAACAGATTCGCTCCATCGTCCGGCTCGCCAATGAGCTGAGCTTCGGCGTCATCCCACGCGGCGGCGGCACTGGCCTGACGGGCGGTGCTATTCCTGCCGAGGCTCGTTGTGTTATTCTTTCGCTGTCTCGATTCAAGAAAATTATCGACATCAACCCGGATGACCTGACCATCAAGGCGCAGGCCGGTGTGATCACGCTCGATGCTATCAATGCCGCAGCCAAGCAGGACATGCTCTTCACCGTGGACCCGGCGTCCAAGGCTGGCTCGTCGCTGGGCGGTAATATCTCCGAGAACTCCGGTGGCCCGTTCGCCTTTGAATACGGCACCACCATCGACAATATTTACAGCTATCGTATGGTCACGGCTGACGGAAATCTCATCGAGGTGCGCCGCAAGGAACACCCGCGTCACAAGATTTACACCGATGAAGTGGCGACCTTTGAGGTCTTCGACGAACACGGAAAGCTGATCGATACCGTGGCTCTTGATGGCGGAGAAATTCGTGGCAAGAACCTTGGTAAGGACGTCTCCAACAAGTACTTGGGCGGGCTGCCCGGCGTGCAGAAAGAGGGCGTTGACGGCATCATAACCGAGACGAGCTTTGTCTGTTACCCGACGCTTGCTCACTCGCGGGTGTTGTGTCTCGAATTCTTCGGCCGCTCCATGAAGAACGCTATGTTCGTCATCAAGGACGTTGTTGGCCTGCGCGACAAAATCCGCGACGAGGGCGATCTGGTCAAGATTTCTGCGCTGGAAGAATTCGGTCCCAAATACGTTCAGGCCATCGACTATCAAGTGAAGTCCGAGCAGTACGAAGGCGACCCCATTTCCGTCCTCATCCTGCAACTCGATTCCGACGATCAGGAAGCGCTGGACGCGGCGAGCCAGACCATTGTTGCGCTGGCTCAGCCGTATGACGGTGTGGATATTTTCACGGCCCTCGATGAGAAAGAGGCCGAGTTGTTCTGGGAAGATCGGCATAAATTGTCGGCCATTTCCAAACGCACGTCCGGTTTCAAGATCAACGAAGACGTTGTTATCCCCCTCGAAGTTATCCCGGAATTCTCGGAATTCCTCGAAGATCTGAACCTCATCTATCTGGCTAAAATCTACCGCAAGATCCTGCATAAGGTGCGCGAGATGGAGACCGTCAATGACGAGGATGAGGACATTAAGGAAGGGCTGTCCCGCGTCCGTGCCATTCTCGATGGTGAGATCACGTCCATAGACTTTTCCGATCAGGAACAGGAGGCGCAGTGCCGTTTCCTCTTCGTCAAATTGCGCGATACTTATCCCAAGCTCGATCGAGAGATCAACGAGATGTGGCACGAGATGCAGGCCAAGCGCATTGTCATCGCCAACCACATGCACGCTGGCGATGGTAACTGCCACGTCAACTTACCCGTTAATTCCAATGATCCTGAAATGCTCGCCTCGGCCCATGAAGCGGCTGATGTCGTCATGACCAAGGTGCTTGAATTCAAGGGTGAAGTGTCCGGCGAGCATGGAATCGGCATCACCAAGATTGCGTTCCTCAGCGACGAAAAGATCAAGGCGCTGGCTGAATACAAGGCCGAAGTTGACCCGAACAACGTGCTCAACCCCGGCAAGCTGACCACTCGGATTTTGCCGAGTAAGCCGTTTACCTTTTCGTTCAACAGGCTCATCCAGGACCTGAGTGATACCGCGCTCAAGGACAAGGAAGCGCTCATGGGTCTGCTGCGCAACATCCAGACCTGCACCCGTTGCGGCAAGTGCAAGCAGGTGTGCCCCATGTATCATCCGGCCAAGGGGCTGATGTATCATCCGCGCAACAAGAACATTTCACTCGGTGCGCTCATTGAGGGCATCTATTACTCGCAGATTCAGTCCGGCGAACCCGCGCCTGAACTCATGGCCCAGCTTCGTGGTCTCATCGATCACTGTACGGCGTGCGGCAAATGCCAGGCCGTCTGTCCGGTGAAGATCGATTCAGCCGGAGCCGCGCTTTCCATGCGTTCGTTCCTCGATAGCAAGGGCAAATCCGGCCATCCGCTCAAGCAGATCATCCTGAAAAATCTCGCCAAGAACCCGGCGGGCAGTGTGCCGATTACGGCCAAGCTGCTTTCGGTGGGCCAGACGATTCAGGACAAGACACTCGGCATGGTCCCGGCTCGCTGGCTGTCGCGTATCGAATCGCCCATGTTCAAGGACCGCAGCCCCAGTGTGGACTTCAAGAACCTGTCCGAGGCGCTGCATCTGGAAACGGGTTCGGTGTTCAGGAATCCCAAGGCAGCCAAGGATGAAACGGTTCTCTATTTCCCCGGCTGCGGCGCGTCGCTGTTCTCCCGCTCAATCGGCATGAGTTCGGTGTATCTGCTGCTCAAATCCGGTGTGAACGTGGTCCTGCCCGATCATCACATGTGCTGTGGTTATCCGCTGCTTTCCTCCGGCTGTGAGGAGGCGTATAAGACAAATCGCCACCGTAACGTGCAGGAATTCCTCGATCTGCTGGTCAAGACTGGTAAGGCTGGACTCAAGGCAACTACGTTACTCACCGCGTGTGGAACCTGCCGTGAGTCGCTCGAAACATACGATTTCTCCGGCGAGCTGGCTGAACCGCTTGAGCATAAGGACGTGATTCAGTTCCTCATGGATCGACTGCCCGAAGTGCGCCAGAACGAAGACGTTCTGTATCATGCCGCCTGCCACGCCGAATGGGTGGATGTCCCCAAGATCAAGGCCCCGGAAATGTACCGGGCTGGTCTTGAGAAATTGACGGGCGCGACCATTGACCTCTCTCCGGGTTGTTGTGGAGAATCCGGTCTGGGTGCACTGACATCCCCGGCTATCTACAACCGTTTGCGCGATCGCAAGCAGGATCAGCTGACCGATGACCTTGGCACGGACAAGAAGAAGCCCATTGTGGTCGGCTGTCCGTCTTGCAAGGTCGGTATTAAGCGTTCCATGCTGCAGATGAAGCGTAGCAACCGTGTTATGCATACGGCTGAATATCTGGCTGAGTGCGTGGGCGGGAAGAAGTGGAAGAAAGAGCTGAAGGAATTGCTGAAAACCGTTGAAAGAAAAGGTCGAAACTAGGCGTTATTATAATGGGTTCCCTGATGGGTGTCATGGTAGTGATCACCCATAGCCAAAGGGGAGGCCGTGTCAGATTCGTGTGTTTTGAAAATTCTCGTCGCCGAAGACGACCGTATGACGCGGCTTGCCATGGATCGGCTCGTTGAGGCCCTTGGCCATGACGTGGTGGCCGTGACGAACGGGAAAGAAGTGTTGAACGCCTTACGAGAAGGCTCCTTCGATCTCATTCTCATGGATGATCAAATGCCGATTCTCAGCGGGACTGATGCGACCAAGGCTATTCGTCGCGGTGAGGCCGGAATTGATGCAACCAATGTGCATATCATCGCCCTGACTGCGAGTACCACACCCCTTGATGAACGCCGTATGCTTGAGGCCGGGATGGATGAATATATTCCTAAGCCGGTAGACATGCATCGACTGCAAGAGCGGCTTGAAGCCTTTATTACAGTTTGTAAATAGCTCCCGAATTTCCGACTAGCCGTAGATAAAAGAAAAGCCCCGTGAAGGGGCTTTTTTTGTGGTTGGGCGTTGGGGTTTGTGCCGAAGACTGCGCGCAACTCAGGCATTTGAAACATTGTTGGGTGTGTGCCTTAGGCGAGGACCAACCTGTAAACCATCTTTTCGTAACACGAAGTCACAATTCGGGCGGTCCTGTCGGCCAGGCCCATGCCGCGTAATCGACAATACACATGCAGCGGGTTGAGTCTGTGCTGTAATCTTGAGCGTATTCTGGTCATGGTAACTATCCTCGGTTACCAATCTTATCGGCTGGATTGTTCTTTGGGATTAGGGTGGCTGTTGAAAAGGGGCTATCTGCGTCGTTGCTCAAGAAGCTCAAACTCTCACGTAGGAAGACTACGCTCGATCTTGAGCATCTTTCGCGCCTAGCAGCTAACCCCTTTTGAACAGCCGAATCGGGAGTAAAAAGGCACTCACTGCGTCGTTGCTTTAAGAAGCCCAAACTCTCACGTAGGAAGACTACGCTTGATCTTGAGCATCTTTCGTGCCTAGCAGCTAGCCCTTTTGAACAGCCGAATCGGGAGAAAGAAGACGTTTAAGATTGTGGGTTCTTAATGAAGAATATGCCAATCAGCATGATCGTAATCGCGCAGACCAAACCGCTGTAAAAGACGGCGTGCATGCCGAACATGGCGTAGAT
>JAFLJT010000248.1 GCA_022712855.1 Pseudodesulfovibrio sp.
GCTTGGTCAATTTGGTAATGTTGAGAATGTAATCGGTAAACGTTGTGTCGAATTCAACATAACCCGCCAGAACCGACTTCAGAAGGCCGATTCGGCCCATGGTGAATCCCGTTTGATGCCAGAACATACCCCATTCAATCAGACAGAGTCCCCCTATCATAAAGCTGAATATGCAAAGACTTTTGAAGTCTCTGCGAGGGAGCCAGATAAGGAGGGCGAGTCCTGGGTAGGAGTAGATCATGGTAACTCTGGAGCCCCACCCTAGAAAGAAGACGGTGGCGGCCAGAATAAGTATTAGTGTTGATTTTCTGTCCAGCCAAACAAGGATAAGCCATGCGCAAAGTGCCAGGTAGCCAAGATGGAAGATTCCAGGCCAAAGCTGACTGCCCGTTTGTGCCATTTGAGGGAAGAGGATTGCTATCAATGCTGCACTAACACCGAGTCGAAGACTGTGGAGACGTTCTCCGATGAGACAGATCAGCAAGGCTGTAAGCGAAGAGAAGAAGATGGGAAGAATATAAGTTATTACCGGATTCTGCCCGAATAATTTTATGAGGCCAGCGAGAGGGAATAGTATGGCCCAGCGAGCAGTCTGTTGATACCAGTGGGTGATAGGAATGCCCTCGGCCAAGAACTTTGCATACATCCATCTGTGAGAATTATCCCCACCGATATCAAGGTATTCCGCAGTAAGGATGCGTGTTGCTATGCTGAATAGTATGATTCCGATTAGTATGTAGGGGCGGTGTCCTTTCAACTGGGGTGTTGTTTCAAGCATGAACCCTACCTATCTTGCTTTGGGGAAGAGAGGTGGTATCGTTCAATTTTTTCAGGGAAAATATATTTTTTACGTATAAGAAAGTTCAGTACGAACCCGGCAAGTGCCGCAATAAGCTTGGCTGTCAGGGGAGATAGTCCTAGTTTTATTAAGAATATGGTTATGCTAACATCAATTACGGCTAGAATAGCTACTAAGGCGGTATAAATCAGAAGTTCGCCTTGGGCGCTCCAACGCGCTTTGTGGCGGAAAAGTATCTTGATGCATAACCAGTAGTTGACACCAGCGGCGACAATGAATGCCAGGCTTGCCGCAGCCCCCACAGACATGACGGGGAGCAGAGCCAGAAAGCCAACGATGTTAGTGAGCGCAGCTATGGCTCCGATGAAAAAATAGATAAGTATTTGCAAAGGGAGGGGAGCACAGTGAGCATTGTAATGGAAGAGGCAATAAAGCGCACGAACGCCGTCTTTCCATCCGATTTTCTTGCCTTCTTCGTATGTGCGGCCATCGTATGAGATGCCGCGTTCATAGACTCGAGCATCTGAGTGGGCAAGGTTGGAAACCATTTCCGGTTCGATGCCGAACCGTTTTTCCTTTAAATCGAAGGATTGAATGAGTTCGCGCTTGTAGAGCTTGTAACAGGTTTCCATGTCCGTCAAATCCAGGTCAGTGAACATGTTGGAGACAAAGGTCAGCCCCTTGTTGATCATGGTATGGTAGAAATAGAGTACGCGACGGGTGCCAGTGGCGTTGAGATAACGCGAGCCGAGTACGGCGTCTGCCTTGTCGTCGACCAGCGGTACGAGAAGGTGGCGCAGGTCCATGGGATCATATTCCAGATCGGCGTCGTGGACGCCGACAAATTCGCCGGTTGCACGGGCAAATCCGGTCTGCAAAGCGCCGCCTTTACCCTGGTTCTTTTCATGGTTGAGTACGACGATGGCTGCGTATTCCTCGGCGAGATCATGGGCTATTTGCAGGCTTTTATCCTTTGAGCAATCATCGACGATGATCACTTCAAGCGACAGCATGTCATCCTGAATGGCAAGAAGTCCTTCAAGACTTTCGCGCAGGGTTTCTTCTTCGTTGTAGCAGGGGACGACTACGGAGAAGGTGAAGGGCCGTGGGAATATGACGTTGTTCATCGAAAAACTCTTTATTTCAGTTTTGGGCTAATATTGAAGCGGTTGCATCCGCGTTGATACGGTGTCCTTTCTTAACCGAGTGGATTTATTATAGCAAGGTCTACGCGCATGCTCATCTACGGTGAATATAACCGGATAAATCGATTTTTCTTCATATAAAACCGAAGACTGTACTTCGCTCCGGGTAACTGGTTTTTCCTAAGACAGTTATGAAATCAACGCGCTATTCAACTGAAGGGTTTTACTCCATGGGCTCTAGCCATGAGACCTACCGTTGAGCGCGTGGTGACGGGCTATTTTGAGCTATATAAAACCAAGGGGACAATGTTTTGGTTCATCAATGAGTTTTTGTGTTGTCATCATATTTCCCCCTATGCAGATGGCATGAAAGGTGATTTTGATATTCCTCGTAATTTGGGGCTGAATACTCTGGTAATCTGAAAGCGGTTGACCTGTTTAGGCAGTGGGTGTAGCGATCTTTATGCTTATGTTATGCTTTCAATTAACGATCAAAGAAAGTACCAGCATGAGTAAAATGTTGATTACAAATCCGCCGTGGTTTCGTCGCGATGGGAATATTTGGCAGGATGTCGCCAGCGTCATGCGGCCTCTTGGACTTGTCTGACTGGCAGCGCAATTGGAAGAGGCAGCTTTGGTGATAGCTGTGCTGGGGATTACCGCGACGACAAGTGTTATCGGCATGGTCCTTGAGGTCGCTTGCATGGTCCGGGGAGGAGCATCCCAAGGCGGTCATTGTTTTGAGCGGGGGCTTGTAAAAAAAGTCTCGATAGCCTTGCGCCGCCTGCGTCTCATCTCCTGCCCATGGATAAATATTATCCGGCCGCCGGTGCCAGCAAAAGGCAACCGGCCATTTCCATGTTAGCAACAAGGGGTTGTCTGGGGCGTTGATCGTTTTGTTACCGACTTTTTGGTAAACGGATTCGGACTCGGTCGGGCCTGCGGCTTGCTGAAGAGGCAAAGATGCTGCAAGATCATTTCGGTATAAAGGAAATTTGTTTTTACGATGACACCTTCACTGTCAATCGAAAGGAAGTCCTCGCATTTCTTCAATTGTTGCGTGGGGCGCGGGCAGTACTCAATGTTTAGCAGGAGAGTGTAATGCAAGAGGCATTATTAGAGCCATTGTTGCGAAAAATGCGGATTCACCGGGTCTTGCCAGTTGTTCGAAGGTACCCTGAGTGTCGATTGCTTGATATTGGATGTGGTTTTAATTATCGTCTGCTGCGGTCGGTTGAACCGTACGTTTCCGAAGCTTGGGGGATTGACCGCAAGGCTCCTGAAATCAAAAGTGAAAAGCTGACTGTTCTGAGCGGCGACCTTGGTGAACCTCTGCCATTTGAGAGCAATAGCTTCGACGTCGTCACTATGTTGGCCGTGTTGGAGCATCTTGATGATCCCTTTGGAGTGGCGCGCGAGATCGAACGTGTTCTTCGACCTGGGGGAAGAATGGTTATTACGGTGCCTTCCGTAAAAGCAAAGCCCGTTTTGGAATTTCTTGCTTTTCGGGTAGGACTGGTCAGCAAAGAGGAAATCCTCGATCACAAGCGATATTATACGAAAGACGATCTGGGGGAATTTGTTGACTCATTCGAATTGCTCACAGTTGAGTCGTTGTATTCTTTTCAGATGGGGTTCAACACAGCCTGCATAGCTGTCAAAAAATGAATCAGTCCACTTAAGTAGGATGAACCGTTGACAAAAAAAAGCGGCTTAGGAAGTTCTCTTCCTAAGCCGCTTTTTATTAATAGTGTGCTGAATTACAATATCTGGCTCAAGAACAACTTCGTCCGTTCATTTTCCGGATTGGTGAAGAAGTGTTCCGGGTTGCCGACTTCGATGATCTTTCCTTCATCCATGAATACGACCTGATCCGCTACTTCACGGGCGAAGCCCATTTCGTGGGTGACGACGACCATGGTCATGCCTTCCTGGGCCAATGTCTTCATGACGTCCAGCACTTCGCCGACCATTTCAGGGTCAAGGGCGGAGGTGGGTTCATCAAAGAGCATGACCTTGGGTTCCATAGCGAGGGCGCGGGCTATGGCCACACGCTGTTGCTGGCCGCCCGAGAGTTGGGCAGGGTAGTTGTCTGCCTTGGCGTGAATGCCAACCTTGTTGAGCAAGGTCATGGCCTTTTCAGTGGCTTCTTTCTTGCCGCGCTTGCGAACAGATGTCTGTCCGACCACAACATTTTCCAGCACGGTGAGATGCGGGAAAAGGTTGAAGGACTGGAAAACCATACCCACTTCCATGCGGACTTTATTTATGTTGGTTTTGGGATCTAAAACATCTGTTCCGTCGATCATGATATGGCCGGATTCAGCGTGTTCCAGGCGGTTCAGGCAGCGCAGGAATGTGGACTTACCGGAACCGGATGGGCCGATGACAACCACCACTTCAGCTGGGTCGACGTGGTAGGAAACATCATGCAGTGCCTGGATTTCATGCGGGACAAAGAAGGTTTTATATACGTTTTGTACATCTATCATTTTATGCCTCCGCCGACCGTTTTTCGAGATACTGGACGAACATGGACAGGGAGAAGGTAACAACCAGGTACATGATGCCGCAAACAAACCAGAGTTCGTAGGGCATGAGGCTGGTGGTAACAGCTTCGCGAGTGGCTTTGGTCAACTCGCGGATGGCAATGACGCCAAGCAGTGAGGAGTCCTTGATCAGGCTGATGAACTGTCCGGCCAAAGGAGGCAGTATGCGTTTGAATGCCTGGGGCAGAATGATTTTGATCATGGCCACAGTCTTGGTCATACCAAGGGATCGAGCCGCTTCCATTTGTCCTTTATTAATGGACTGAATTCCAGCGCGGACAATCTCTGCCACGTAGGCTCCAGCGAATATAACCAGTGAGAGGATACCGAACCAGAGTTCCGGAATTTGGAATAGATTAAGTCTATCAAGCATTTGATTAATAAGGGTCCCGAGGACAAAGTACCAGATCATGATCTGGACAAGGAGCGGGGTACCACGAATTATTTCAATGTACGTTATGGCTGACCATCTGAAGAACGGATTGGTCGATATCCTCGCAAGACCAGTAAAAAGGCCTACCAGAATACCAAGGACGATTGAGATGGCGCTGATCTCGATTGTGGCGATCAGACCATCCACAAGGAGTCCCATCTGGCCTTCCTTGTAGGTGCCAAGAACATCGCCCATTTCTATGTCGTCGCCATCCTCAACCATGAGGTCTTTGCCAGGAAAAGTGTAGTGTTCTGATTCTCCGTCGCCTTCTACAACGACAACAGATTCATCAGCTTTCTGGTGAATGGCAGTGACTAGGCCCTCAATTTCGGCGCGGACCTCAACATCTTCTACATAGTAGAAATAACGCGGGATTCTATTCCATCGCCATATGTAATCTGCCGACTCTGTGGCAGCATAAAAGCCTCCGCATGTGGCGAAGAGGGCTACAAAGTAGAGGATTTTCCACATAAGTTGGGAATTCGGCCTCTTCAGTGAAGCGGTGTGGGGAACATTTGTCATGATATATCCGAGTGCGTGATTAAACAAAAAAAACCGGGGGCCACTTTCGCGGCCCCCGGGAGCGATATTCCGATGCTACTGAACTTTTTTCAGCCAGTCGTTGGAACCGAACCATTTGTCGTAGATCTTGTCATAACGACCATCGTTCTTCATCTGAACCAGGAAGTTGTTGAGCCAGTTCAGGAAGTCAGGGTCACCCTTGTTGATGGCCCAACCCAGGGGCTCGTAGGTGAAAGGCTCATTGAGGAAACCCATGCCAGCGGCTTTTCCGCGCTCTGCGAAGAAAATGGAGTTCATGGGCAGGTCGTAAACGGTGGCAGTTGCCTTGCCGTTGTAAGCTTCAAGCTGAGCTTCAGACTCGGTCTCAAAGGACTTGTACTTGGCTTTGGGGAACATGCGTTTGACAGCCTGCTCACCAGTGGTGCCGAGCTTGGAAGTGATGGTGTACTTAGGATTGTTCAGGTCTTTGAAAGACTTGATTTCGCCAGCGTATTTTTTGCTGATCAGAGCAGTCTGGCCAACGATGATGTAGGGGTTGGCGAAGTTGACCTTCAGGTTACGTTCCTGGTTGACGGTCATGCCGGAAGCGATGATGTCGTACTTGTTGGACATCAGGCCGGGGAGGATGCCATCCCATGCGGTGTTGATGATGGTGAGTTTGACGCCCATGGCTTTAGCCATTGCTTTAACCATATCAACGTCGAAACCAACGACCTTGCCTTTCTTGTCAGTCATCTCAAAGGGCATGTAGCCAGCTTCGAGACCGACACGAAGTTCACCGCTCTGGATGATCTTTTCCAGGGTGGATTTTTTGGCGAGGTCAATGTCTGCTGCACTTGCAGACATGGCTGCACACATGAGCAGAGACAGCATGGCCAGAATAGTAATAATGCGTTTCATCCTTTCCTCCAATAAAATTGAGTTACGTGGTATTTTACCCACCCTGTACGTTGTCCGGGTAAACAACATTCACGGTGTGTGGTCCTTTGCTCGTGTCGATAATAGAATTATCTTCGTTGAGCGACTGTAACTCATAGCTTGAACCATTGAAAAAAACAAGGATGGGTTGAAATGGGGTGTCCCGGCTTTTGGGTCTATAAAACGTTGTTTGTGCGAAATTAATCCAAATAACATAAATAAAATTCAGATGAGCGTTGTTTTTGTGCGCGAACTTGGTGATAGTTCTGTTTGAAGTTGGCGAAATGTCTTTTGGAATTGTTTTATACTATTATAATTAAGTAATACCTTTAGCTGTGCTAGTGGCTTGGACATACATTTTTTTGACTTATTCTGCGTTACGCAGGAGGCTTTGTATGGGGACGGAAAAGATACTTGTTGTTGAAGATGACGCCGTAGCGCGTCTTGATATTCAGGCTGCGCTTGAACGCGCTGGATACGCTGTTGTCGGCATAGCTGTCTCCGGTGGAGAGGCGATTCAACAGGCTGAGACTCTGCAACCAGACTTGGTGCTGATGGATATCCGTCTCGAAGGTGCGATGGATGGCGTGGAAGCTGCCAATGAAATCGGTCGGCGATTTGATATCCCCATCATATTTTTGACTGTGTACACGGACGATGAAACGCTGAATTGGGCCAAAGTCTCTGGGCCTTTCGGCTATCTGCTCAAGCCAGTTGATCATGCGGAGCTTAAGTCGGCCATCGAGGTGGGGCTGTATAAACATCAGATGGAGGGCGAGCTGAAAAAGGCCAAGGCTGCTGCAGAGGCAGCCAGTCGTGCTAAGACGTCTTTTTTGGCAACCATCAGCCACGAACTTCGTACGCCCATGAGTGGTGTGCTTGGTATGACCGAACTCCTGCTGCTGTCCGACCTGGAAGACCCTTATAGGGAAAATGTCCAGCTTATCAAAGAATCAGCCATGTCTCTCTTGTCGGTGCTGAATCAGATCATCGACTATTCCAAACTCGAAGCGAGTACGCTGAAAATTAGGGAGCTTGATTTCAGGATTGAGGATCTTGTGACCGGGATTCTTTCACAATACGAAAGGACCCTTTCTGCCAAAGGTGTCACTCTTGATTACTCTATGTCGCCGGAAGTTCCCGGTTGGATGCGGGGAGATTCCGGAAAAATACGGCAGGTGCTAGGTAATCTCATCAATAATGCGGTGAAATTCACTGCATCGGGCCGGATTTTGATCGATATCTCTCCTGCTCCGAAAGGGGAAAGACTCGGCAAGGCACATGATGACAAGGCGATGGTTGTTCAGGTGCTTGTGCAGGACACCGGTGTTGGTATCCCCGCGGAAAAGCTGGACAGTATGTTTGATTCTTTCACCTTGGCGGAAGATCATCTTTGCCATGGTTCAGGCGGTCTCGGCCTGGGGCTCGCCATTGCTAACCGTCTGCTCTCCTGCATGGGCGGGACCATTCGCTGCTCCAGTCAGGAAGGGCAGGGGAGTACATTCTCATTCTTTATACCTCTCAAGCGAAGCAAGTACGAAGATCAAACTCCTCTTGCCGCTGTCATGGAAGAGGAAAAGCCTCTTGAGGGTGCCAAGGTTCTGGTAGTCGAAGATGATCTGGTCAACCAGCGTTACATCGTTCGTCTGCTTGAGAAAATGGGGTGCGAAGTCACCCTTGCCGAAAATGGGCAACAGGCTCTTGATATGCTCAAGGCCCAACGGTTTGACGTTGTTCTCATGGACGTCGAGATGCCAGTGATGAATGGTATTGAAACGACGCGGGCCATCCGCGATCCGGATACAGGGTGTTTGCAGCCCAATATCCCTATTATAGCGCTGACGGCTCATGCCATGTGGGGCGACGAACAGCGGTGTATACATGCGGGTATGGACGACTATGTCCCCAAGCCTGTGGACATCGATACCGTCGCTGCAATCATCCAATCGACTCTGGATAAATAAAAGAAAACACTGTATTCTCCGCGAAACTTAAGCGCAGGATACAATATGAGCGATTTGAACGATTCTTCACCGCTTTTGAGCGGCGGCATATACAAGGTGTTTCTCATCTTGTTGCTGTTCTTTTCCCTCTATCTCGGCTTCTCCATTGTTGAGCCGTTTATCCACACGTTGATTTTCTCAACGGTGCTGGCAGTGTTGTTCACTCCGGTATTTCAGTGGGCGCTGGGAATCTGCAAAGGCCGTCGGGCCCCCGCCTCCATCTTGACCGTCAGTATCATCGTATTTTGTCTTCTTCTGCCCATGACGTTCCTTATAATGGCGCTCATCAGCCAGGGCGTTGAATCACTGGTGGCCCTCAATAATTGGATAGCAACCGGCGCTTATCAGTCCATGATTAGTACTGAGCTGTTGGATAAGTATGTTGCTATGACCAATGAGGAATTGCCGTTCCTTCGGATCAATGATCTGGATATTCAGGCGAGTATTGTTCAGTATTCCAAAGAGTTTGCCCAGTCCATGCTTGGGTTTGGCACTGAGCTGGTGCGTAACGCGACCAAGCTTGTCTTGCACTTCCTGCTCATGGTTTTCATCCTGTTCTATTTTTTGCGCGACGGTGCCAATATGGTGGACTATATCAAGCAACTTTCGCCGCTGCGCTCCCGGCAGGAAGATTATATTATTGATTCCCTCAAGCGTGTGGCGCGTGGCGTGCTCATGGGCTGCCTGCTGGTGGCTGTACTGCAAGGTATTGCTGGCGGCATCGGGCTGGCCGTTGTTGGTATTCCCGCATTTTTCTGGGGTGCGATGATGGCACTGTCCTCGCTCATTCCGGTCTTGGGAACTGGTCTGGTCTGGGTTCCGGCTGCAACGTATCTTTTCCTTGCCGGAGATTGGAAGATGGCGCTGTTCCTCTCTCTTTGGTGCGGCGTTTTTGTTGTCGGCATCGACACTCTATTGCGACCGATCTTCATGCGTGAGGCATCCCGTGTCTCCACGTTTTATATCCTGCTCGCCATTTTGGGCGGCATATATACATTTGGTATGTTGGGCATCTTCTACGGCCCACTTATTCTGAGCTTTGTCATGGTGATGTTACAAATCTACCTGGAAGAGTATGCGGACGATCTAAAAGAAACAGAGGACTGTTAATAATGCGGTTTGGGCGATTTTCCTGTTGTGTCTCTGTTCTCCTTCTTCTGATTGCCTTTCAAGGATGTTCCACAAAAACCACGCCAGTCGTTGTCGTTGATAAACCGACGTTTGTTCCGGTCAGTGAGCGCGACGCCGAAGGGCTGGCCGCACATCTTTCTACACGCCTACAGGGCCTTGAATCATGGGAAGCTCTCCGGCCCGGACTTGAGGACAGCCTGAAGTATATACTTCGGCGTCCGCAGAATGCGATCTGTGTCAATCGCCCCGGCTTGACCCTGACATGGGGCCAGCTTGGTGACAGTGTGGCCGAACTCATCGGACTGCTGTCGGAACTTGACCGTGATCCGCGTCTGGTGGCCGCCCGTTTTCAATGGTTCAAGGTCGCACCAAAGACATTGCTGACTGGCTATTATGAGCCGTGGCTTGATGCCTCGATGACGCAGGAAGGGGAGTATCAATACCCGCTGTACGGCGTGCCCGACGATCTTAAGATGATCAATCTCGGTAAATTCCATCATCGTTGGAAAGGGCAATCCCTTGTCTACCAAATGGGTGAGGATGGCATTAAGCCGTACCATGATCGCGAGGCAATTGATGGTAATGACGTGCTTAAAGGAAGCGGGCATGAAATAGCCTGGGCCAAAGACCCGGTCGATATTTTCTTTCTCCAGATTCAGGGCTCAGGGCGTTTGAATCTGACTGACGGTACGGAGAAGCACATCCTTTATGGCGGTAAGAATGGGCATAAATATGTGTCGGTCGGCAAGCTGCTGATCAATCGTGGACATGTACCCAGAGAAGAGATGAGCATGCAGCGCATTCGTGAATTCATGAATGCCAATCCCGACACCGCGCGCGATCTGATGTTTGATAATCCGAGCTACGTATTTTTCTCGCTGTCTGACGAAGGCCCGTACGGGTCCATCAGTTCCATTCTCACACCGCGTGTCAGCGTGGCTGTGGACCGGACTATGATTCCTCTTGGGAGTGTGCTTGCGCTGAAAACCGCGTTGATGGACTATGAAAAAGGCGAGGCAGATCAATTCATGTCGCTGGTTCTGGCGCAGGATACAGGCGGAGCCATTCAGGGCACACGTATGGATTTATTCTGTGGGTCGGGAGAAGAGGCTGAGAGTCTCGCAGGGCATCTGCAAGAAGACTCCGAGGTGTTTATGCTCGTGAGTAAGCGGGTGATGCAATCGATTTCCGGGGAAGAGTAATGGCGTAGGGCGTCTTCGCTTAATCCATTGAAGGACAGCCGTCCGGCGTGTCTATAAGCTCGGCCAGAGTGATGGAATCAAGCTCTTTTTCCATGGCGCGGGAAGCGCGTTCCCATACAGAACGGGTGCGGCAATCGTCCGAACGTTCGCATTTTGAATCGCAATCCAGACAGTTGACGATGTTGATGGCGCCTTCCATAACACGGACTATTTCGCCCAGCGTGATGTCTGCGGCAGGCTTGTCGAGCATGTGGCCGCCAGCTGCGCCTCGGACAGATTTGACCAGTCCGGCCTGCTTGAGCGGGCGAATGATCTGCTCGATGAATTGAACGGTAACTCCGGTATTTTCAGACAGTAGTGTCGCGCGCACCGGCTTTCCAGCCTCGTGCATTCCGAGGTCGAGGAGCAGGCGGGCTGCATATCGTGAGCGGGCGGAAAGTTTCATAATTATTGATGAGCGATTGCGTGCAGGCTGTTAGAAGGTGTTTGGTTTATCCAAGATCTATAAGTAAATAATTACTATACAATCGTCAAGATGAGATGGTTTGCGGCTGGTGAATATTAACGGTATATGTTTTTCTCAGTCCTATCAGTCGAATAAAAGGAATTACAATGCAATACGTCGCCCTGTTTGGAAAAGAAAAGAATGGATTTTCGGTTGAATTTCCGGATTTCCCCGGATGTATGACTTATGGTGACAACCTTGATGAAGCTGTTGACCACGCCAACGAATCCCTCGCTATATATATAGAAATGATGCTGGAAGAAGGAAAAGCTCTCCCGGAACCGACCGACAAGAAACCCTTGTTGGCCCTGCCGGAAAATAAAGGCAAGAAGGCCATTTATATCAGCGCCGAGGGCGACGGCAGTGATTTCGAGGAATTTGAAGTCACCATGCACGCCCATTTATTGGGTCGTATTGAGAAGTATTGTAAGGAATATGGCATATCTCCTGCCGATTTTCTGGCCGTGGCTGCTCGTGAAGGCATCAAGGCTGATCTTTTCGCCGATTAAGAATCCTGCGCATTTGTTCTTTTTTGCGTCTAATAATCAGAAATAGTGTCGCCAAAAAGCTGTTTTTGTCGATTTTATATCGTGCTTAGTCTCGTTTCTTGTCTTTTCCTCTCTTCTTATTCCACAAAAATCTCTATTTTTGCGTAACTTGCAGGCTTTATCCTTTTAGTCTACGGTCCTTTTCCCTGGCGGGTTGAGTTCTTCTGTCCTTTGCGGTGAAAATGTATCCCTTTCTCCTTGCAAAAACGTAAATTACCTGCCGGATGATGGGTTCAAGTCGAGTTTGTGTCGTTTTTTTAGCTTTTATTACCCAAGCTGATGAGTTCCTGAAAACCTCTAGCAGTGGAGTTACGAGACGATGTGCAGACTATTTGCGCTCACAAGCCGTGATCCGGTATCTCCCATGCGCGCCATTGATGCTCTTAATGTAATGAAAGAAGGGCATGATGGTTCTGGCGTTGGGTTGTACCTGAGTGGTCTTGGCGGACCATTCGAAGAATTGAAAGATTGCCCGATCCTGTCCGGTATCTTTACCGAAGAAGGATTGAAGCGTGTTTTCGAATATATGGCGGAAAAAGGTTTCCGCTCGAAATATTCCGCAATGTTTACGCCCGAGAACGAGCCGCCTGTCGGCACTCCCAAGCGAGGAACATACGCGTCTATTGCCTATAAGATGCCTCCCGAGTGGAAGGATCTGACCGAAGAGGAATGGGGGCCGCGCCTGGTACAGATGCGCCTCGACCTTCGCGCCGAAGGTGAAGAGACTGGCGACATCATGGTCTTCTCCTTCTGGCCCGACACCATCATGATCAAGGAAGTAGGCGATCCCTTGGAAATGGGCGAATATCTCCAGCTTGGTCGTGAAGAGCTCCATGCTCGTCACATCCTGGCTCAGGGACGTCAGAACACCAACTACGCCATCAACCTCTATGCCTGTCATCCTTTCTTTATTGAAGGTGTTGGCACCATGACCAATGGTGAGAACACGGCGTTCATTCCCATTAAAGAATATCTGCAATCTCGCGGTGTCACCGGGTATCAGGGCTACCAGTCCGATTCCGAGGTGTTCACTCATATTGCGCATTATACGACCAAAAAGCTTGGGCTCGACATCAGTGCCTACAAGCATGTGATTACGCCCATGAATGATGAAGAGATGGCTGACCATCAGGACCGGGAACTCCTGGTTAACCTGAAAAGGTCCTGCCGCAAGCTCATCATTGATGGTCCTAACTGTGTCATTGGTTGCCTGTCCGACGGCTCCATGTTCATGGCTCAGGACCGCAAGAAGCTGCGCCCCGGCGTGGTGGGCGGCAATCCGGAGATCGGCATTTACGCATTCTCTTCCGAGATTTGCGGACTGAATGCCGCC
>JAFLJT010000355.1 GCA_022712855.1 Pseudodesulfovibrio sp.
GAATCAGGTAGAAGTTGACCCCTTTATAAAACGCAAGCGCCAGAGCCGGATATTTCTCTTCCAGTTCTGCGAGATAGTCCAGAGGCCATGCGATGACCCGCACCTCTGTCTCTGCCCGCAAGGTCCATGTGGCACTAAAGCCGTCCAGAAAGATCGAGCCGATAGGAGCGTGTTTGAACGTCTTGATGTTTGGTGGCCCGCCCGCTTCTCCTGTTGCAGAAAAACGGCCTTCCCCCGACACCATATAGCCAATGTATTTTTCCGGACAATCGTCATTAAAGATGATGTCCTCGGCATGATACTCTATGACTTTTGCGTTCTCAGAAAGCATCTCCAATTGGGCATACGAAAGGTGTCTAAAAAAACGCAGGTTCTCTAGTTCAGCAATCAATCTACACCTCTGTTGGTTTTCAGTACTTTTCCCAGTAGCCATTCCATACCAAACAACACGGATTGTGACTACCGCCTGAGAACATCGGGGGCCACGAGCAAGTGACAAAAGAAAACCCCTTTCGAAGGGGATATTTAGTGGGTTTTGAAGCTTTCTATTGCGATTCAATATCATCGAAGAAATCGAGCCATGGTATCAACAAGCTTCTTCATGTCGACGGGCTTTGAAAGATAGTCATCCATTCCAGCGTCAAGGAACTTCTCGCGATCACCCAATATGGCGTGTGCAGTCAGTGCAATGATCGGTGTTTTCGCAATTGAGGCAAACTTTGGATCGGTCCGAATAATTTCTGTTACCTCGACACCGTCCATAGCGGGAAGCTGGATATCCATGAAGATAAGATCGTACTTATTATCAGAGAGAGCCTTAAGGGCGAGTTCTCCAGACTCGACGCAGTGCACTTCTGCCCCTTGCTTTTCGAGCATCTTGCTAATCGCCAGCCTATTAACGGCTTCATCCTCGACAACAAGAATCTTGGATTGGGCTGGGATCTCATTCCTTCTTGGTCTCTCAACAGGCCTTTCTTTTTTAATGAGCACTCGCTTGAAAGGAATATTGACATGGATAGTCGTCCCAACATCTACACAGCTTTCGACGGCAACGTTCCCACCCATCAGTTGGACCAACTTTTTAACGATGCTCAACCCAAGTCCTGCACCTTGGTATTCTCGCGTTATAGACGGGTCTGCCTGGCTAAAAACATCAAAAATTGAATCTTGGGCTTTCTCGGAAATACCGATCCCCGTATCACTGATTGAAAAGAGCACTCTGCTGTCTCGAAAGTTGTTGGAAACGATCCAATCTGCTTTGAGGACAACCTGACCATGGGCTGTAAATTTAATCGCATTACCAACCAAGTTGTTCAAGATTTGAAGAAGGCGAACGTTATCTCCTATCACGGCACCAAGTTCCGTTTGCTTCTCCAACTTGAGGAGCAGCCCTTTCTGACTCGCTATTCCCCCAAACAGATCAACAATAGATTGAACGAGTTCATCAAGATCAATTTCTCGCTTCATAATGTCTATCTTTCCAGCCTCAATACGGGAGAGATCTAAAATATCACCCAGCAATCCTGTCAGTCGATGGCATGACGAAACCGCGATTTGTGCATATTCTCTTTGTTCACCATTGAGTTCTGTTGTCTCAATCAACTGAAGCATACCCATGATGCCGTTGAGAGGAGTCCGTACTTCATGACTCATATTCGCCAGAAATTCCGACTTTGCCTGATTTGATGATTCTGAAAATTCTTTGGCGGCAATAAGCTTACTTTCCACATTCGCTCTCAACAAAGCGGCTAGATACAGCAAACTTGTTCTTTCAAATAAACTTTCGTCCCTGTCGGTATAGTCGGTATTGGAGTCGCCGACGAGGACGCATCCAATTCCATTCTTTTCAACGTGCAACGACAGAGCGAGCAGCCGGTTCAAAGAGCGTGGGTAGGGGATACCATCAACGGCAATGCTGCTCTTATTGGAAACCTTCAGCCGACCACCCAGTATGTCACCCCAAAGGCTCTGTTCCCCTTTCAGTTCTTCTGCAGAGATAAGAGATTCTTGAACTTCTCCTCCGGGCCCTTCCATGGAGAAAACAGAATATGTGTCACTTTCCTTGTTGTCGGTTTTTAGCAAAACCAACCCAAAGCGGCTATCAAGTTCCGTTAACAAAAATTCAAGCACCTTACTGACCATTTCTTTATGACTTAATGAATTCAGCAGTGAACGAGATAACTGGGCAAGCCCGGTGCTTTTTTGGACTTCTTTGACGAGTGAAAATTCACGATGTTGAATCTCCTGTGCCATGTCATTAAACCCGTTCGAAAGGCGTTCAAACTCAGCATATTGGGTTTCAACATGTAAATCATAATTCCCAACAGAAATGGCCTCTGTCTGTTGAGAAAATTTGACAAGAGGAGCTAAGAACATCCGCTGGCAAAGGTAGAAAAATCCTATTCCGACGACCCCTATTAATGCCAGCCCTATTATGCCGTATACTTTTAAATGGCCCAGCGAATGAAAAGCTTCTTCTTCCGGCTGAAACGTTGCAACGATCCATCCGGCACCCTCAACAGGAGATACACTCACGAGTCCATCTACGCCTTCATACGAATCATAGAATGTCCCCCACTGCCCCTTCATGCCCTGCTGTATGGAATGCATGTTTGAAAGATTGATACCTTGGGAAGAAACAGTGCTGTCGGCATGCCCGATAATGATGCCCCGGCTATCCAACACACAGATGAATTCCTCAGACGAAGGCGGAATGACATCGACCAGCCCACTCAGCTGTCGAAGATCGATTTCTCCGACGATAACGCCCCCACTGAAAGCTATTGAAAGACTGACGAGCGGCGTTCCCTCCCGCCTTCCAACAAAAGCATCGGACCAGTAAAACCCCTCTGTATTACGTGCGTTTAGATAGAAAGGCTGACGCGACATGTCCACGCCTATAGATGCATAGTCATCAGGGAATTGCTCAAGAAGAATACCGTCATTGTCCACCACGAGAACTCTTTTGAAAATATGCTCAAAGCCGACAATCATTTCGAGATCTTTGAGAAGAGAATGTTCTTTTCCTCCCAGATCCAATCGTTTTTTCAAAGTAAGGAGTTCTTGGGTTGGTTCTTTAAGAAACTGTCGAACTTCACCGGCAACAGCATAGGATAAAGAAATATTCCGAATGAAGATGTCATGTTCTATCTCATCTGCCATAAACGAGAGCGCTGAAAAGCCAAGCATGGTCATAAGCACAAGCGCAAGCAATAAAGCTAGAATGAGTCGTTTTGAGAGGTTGGCTTTAGGCTGCATGATTATTCTACGTTGACAAATTTTCCATTGTTTACCGTTTGCAATATGAGTTGGGTCTTTGCATCGCCATTAGCATCAAGGGTGTACTCATTCTGACATCCTTTGAAGCTGCCTATCTCAAGAACAACGTCACGGATTTGATCCTCGCGGCTCTCTCCGGCAACCTCGAACGCCTTGGCAATGAGTTTGATAGCATCATAATTGAAGGCGCTGCAAAACGTTGGTTCACTTGAAAAACGGGCTTGGTAGTTCTCTTTGAATGCTCTGTGATCTTCATCATCGAGCTCCTGAGAATACGGCGTATAAAAAAGCATACCTTCCACAGCTCTACCACCATTTGTGATTAAGCTTTGGGAGAGAGCCCAAGGCGGAGAAAAAACATACGCACTGCTGCCGGAGTTCCTGATTAACTGAACGATTTCAGCGGCACTAAGAGCACTTGCTACAAGCAGGATGCCATCAGGGTCATGCTGGAGAGCATCCTTGACGATGTCAGAATAGGATGAATTTTCCAAAGAATTGAATTGTATGATTGTATCGACCGTAGCGCCATTGGCTATTGCGGTTTCTTCAAAAGATTGAAGGATAGGCCCTGCATAGCTATTGTTTTGGTCATCATGCATCACAACAAACTTTTTTAGCTTATACTTCTCCGTTGCCACTTTCGCCAAAGAAGAACCGAATCGTCCTGCTGCGGGAAAGAGTTTGATGAAATAGTCATCTTTACCGGCCATATAATCTCCGGCAATGACGGGGCCAACAGTCAAGAGTTTCTGGCTGTTGATATACGGAAGGATTGCCTTTGCAGCAGCTGAAGTCATGGGCCCGACAAGGGCGGCTACATTTTTTTCGACGAGTTCTGCGCTTAGGCCGATTGCATTGTTCGTAACACTGCTATCATCTCGGATTATAAGATTGAGCTTTCGGCCATCAACCCCGCCTGAAGCATTTATCTCTTCAACGGCAAGGAGCGCGCCATCACGACACGTCTTGCCCAAATCTCCATATTTTCCTGTCAGACTACTAATATAGCCAAGTGTCAGTGGACTGCTCGGTCGTTGTAAGAGATAGGCTCCTCCAACAATGCCTATAACCAGCACACACACAAATACGATTTTATTTCTCTGCACCAGAAAGCTCCTTGTTCATCGCTTCACTCGAAATTGCAGTGAATCCACAAAAGTCATTGGGTGTCATCCAAGATCTTTCTTTGGAGAACCTCCATTGATGGTAAAAGAAGTACCACTGTGACAAATGCTATTGTATTATAAGATTATAACCCATTATAATATTCTCTGTCTCTGTGCTGACAGTCTGCCCGGTGTATAAAGAATGAGAGTTCCAGCCAACAAAGCGTGAAAAAAATGACAACTTGATACAGCGACACGTCCACTCCAAACGCAAAAAAAATCGCCCGCTTTTCGAGTACAAAATTGAAAGTCGGACGATTCTTGGACAGCGTGGGGCTTTTACACTTTGTCCCCAAGCTTCCAGAACCTGTGAACCTTGTCCGGGTCACTGACATTGCCGTAACCGAAGAAAATGTCCATTTCACGCATGAAGGCGTGGACCGGGCCGGGGGCGATGACGTTTTGTGCATCGACCAGTCTGTGATGCCAGAAATCGGGTTTGTTGTATGGGCAGGCAGCGATACAGTTGCCACAGGAACCATCATTATCAATCCAGAATTTGGCGCATTTCTTGGCATCGTTATGAAATTTGAGAATACCTTTCGACGCGTTCCAGATGTAATCGGGGTCAGTTGAGTATTCCGGTCCCCACGTTTGGTCGCCGAAGGTGATGGCCTTTGATGGACACGAGTCTGCACACCGTTTGCAATTAAGACAGAAGCTGGCAACGCCGTACGTACGGGGCTTGTCATACTCCACAAATTCAAGGTCTGTGTATACCTTGCTGATCCGTACCCTTGGCCCATATTCCGGGACAATGACCTGACCATTTCGCCCGCCTTCACCCAAACCTGCGGCAATCGCGTATGGTGCATTTATTCCCAAGTCGTTCATGGAAGCGACAGCTTTGAAACCGAGTTGGCGTAGGAATATGGTGATCTGACCTGCGATTTTGATTGCATTGGCATAGGCATCGCCAACCGTAGCATCCTGAATCCATGCCGGAGCTGTAGCCATGGCCGGGTAATCCATCTCGGTCATGATGACGATGACGCTCTTTGGTTCAAAGGGAAAATCCTTCTCCCAGCTCAGCTCTTTTTCTTCAGAGACGCTGTACATGGGATCGTAGTCCCATCGTTTGTCCCTTTTTGTGATACCGCACCGTATGGCTCCGTAAAGTCGTGCTGCGCTCTTGATGTCGGTGTTTGCTTGTGCTGGGCTTTCAAACTCATACTTGTGGTCAACCAGCATGGTCTGTTCCCAGCTTGAGACGCCGCTGTTTGGAGCCTCCATACTCCCACCGCCTAGCTGCTGCCGTGCGCTGGAAAAGCCTCCGACAGCCAAAGCTCTGTCGAGTTGGCCGTAGCCGGGAGCATCCCGGTAAGGACCGGACATGAAGGCTCGTCGGGTAGCGTAGAAATCAAACGGCTTATAGTTAGCAGGGTCCTCTTTCTTCAGCATCTCATTGAAGCTGCGAGTCCTTTCAGGGTGCTTCTCATTCAATGCCTTGCTGCCACAGAAGACATTAATCTGATTGCGCTGATCGATAGGTTTGAAGTCATCATTGAGTTCCACGGGGAATTCATCATGCGGAATGCCCTGCATCCTCTTAACAGCTACAGCTCCAGTCGCGACCACAGCGGCAGCTCCGGCACCTACCAACCCAAATTTCAGGAAATTCCTTCTGGACTTGCCAGCGTCATTGGCGGAAGGCGTCTCATTTGCTTTGGTGTCTTTTTCATTGTCTTTTGACATGTTTTCCCCTTTGCAGGCCTATAGTCCTTCCAGAAAACCGGAAAGTGATGTGAAAATGAATGTAATCACCAAGACAAGCGTCATGGCGTAAATTCCGCCAGAGAGCAGTGTCTTGAAGTCAAATGAAGCCTGGGGAGATGGATTGGTATCTTTCACCTTAAGCCTCCTTTGTTTGATTGAATTTTTTCGTAATGCTCTTGCGTATGGACACCAGTTTGTTCAGGCCACGTCCAAGTGGACAAAAATACCTGCACCAGAATGTCGGTATAAAGAAAGCTCCAATGACCGACACGGGAAGCAGGAACCATTGAAGCCCTTCTCCGTTCAGTGAAAAGGCCATGGAAAAGGGCTCGAATGATCCAAGAGCCGGGTTTCGTGTAAGGAAGATTGTTACAAGCGACAGCCAGAGCAACAAGCTCACTGTCCTTTGCGCATATGCTGCAATGTGGTCAGGAAGCTTGATCTTCGTCCCGCTGATCTTGTTGAGGAAGAACTGCATGGCGAAGAAAGGGCAGAGCTTATTGCACCAGATGTTTTTTGTGAGGGCAACGATGGTGACCAGAGTGCCGAATGTCAAAATCCACCACGATGGGTTGGCCTTGATAGAGGGCATATATCCTAGTGGGATGGCTCCAAGGCTGGCTATGGAAAGGCATGCGTTGGCGTAAAAACCGATGATTGCCAATGAGGCCCCGAGGTAGACGTATCGGCCCCATTTGTTTTTGAACAAAGCCCCCCAGAATGCGAGGCAGAAAAGTAGTAAAACCAAGCTGTCTTTAAAATCAAATATCCAAGGTTGATCTGTCCAGGTTGGTGTCATTCCGAGTTGACCAGTAGCAATCCGGTGGGAACCTTCCCGTATGGCTTCTGCCCCAGCAACACAGCTGACGGTCGCTCCTGCAATGGCATCGACATCCTGACCAATAACGAAATCATCAGAGACCTTCTTCCCAAGAAACTGCGCTGAAAATTCGGCGTCTTCAACTTTCTTCTTGTATGCCGGTGTTTCCTGATTGGACAAGAGCTTGAGCTTCTCAACAGTCCCGTCTTGGCTGATGAGAAGTCCAACGACCAAGGGACCACCATACCCTTGGCCTGTGCCGATAGTTGCGTACTTAATCTTACCGTCAGGGTATTCCAATTTGAAAACAGGAGGCTTGCTCTCCATGGACGATATTGTTGCGTCTGGGAAGGTCGCAGCCAACTGTGAACTGAAGTCGGTTTGTGTTGTGAAAAAGCCCGTGACAAAAGCGATGGCAAGAATGGCATACGCGATGTAGGCGACAGGACGGCTCCATTTCCCTTTACTCCTGACGCGTATTGGTTCGAGCGGTTTGGGCGTAGCCGCATCGTGCGTGGTTTGTGCTGCCTGCGGTGCGGTTTCTTTTTTCGGCAGTTTGGAAATCATTTTCCACGTCATGGCGAGAGTGATGAGGCCGGGAAGTCCGAAGAGGAGTATGCCCATGCTTGCCGCCCTCGGAACTCCTTCCAATATGGCCCCAGCAGCCCATGGGACTGAGAAGATGATAAGGCCGATGCCTCCGATGAGTCCTGCCAGTTCAAGCCAGCGAAGCGCATAGCGCTGCATGGAAAAATGAACGGTAATGATGGCCACGGCAGTGAGCATTCCGGTGATGAGCCAGATTAAGTCCATCATGCGTCACTCCCTTCACTCGAAAGATTGGCTGCGTTGGCGATGAGTCGTGCGCCATAAGTTGTCAGGACAATGCCGGGGAGTCCGAAGAGGAGTAACCCCATACTTGCCGCTCTCGGAACTCCTTCAAGCATGGCCGCGACACCCCATGCCGCAGCAAAGAGAATGAGCCCAATGCCTGAACCGCAGAGAGTGAGTGGAAGCCATTCCAATCCATATCGTATGCGCAGTTTGAACAAGACGTAGAGTGAGAGACCGAGAACAAGGCCAATAAAATACCATGTCATTCCCATCATGTCGTCAACTTCCAGATTTGAGAGGTGTCAGGTCTTCAGTTGCTCGCTCCTATAATGGAGCATTCAGCAGCACCTGACATTTGATATCAAAAATGAATAACTATAGCTATCATATGGAAAAGTTTATGTACTTATGAGAAATCGCAGCAAAAGGGCAGAGTGATATGGAAGTAAAAAAGGCCTGCATAACAGGCCTTTTGATTTCGATTAGCGGAAGCGTACAGGAAGCTGTAGCTGGCGCGATTCACAGCGCTTGTTAACCTGTGAGAATCGTTGACGAATGACTCTGTCTCTGGTTGTGTCGTCAACGTCACTTTGACCAAAAATCGTCCGCTTTTCAAGTGCCTATTGGAAAATTGGACGATCTGCCATTGCTGTAATCTAGTAGCGAGAAGAGGAGAGCATTTCTCCGAGGTCTCAGAAGTCGTTTCGCATAAGTTTTTAAAAAACAATTGAATGGGGTGTCGAGGTTGCTCTCTTCGACAACCTGTTTGTATTTGAAGCTCCAATCTGGAGCAGTGGTCATGGTGTAAACCTAGAAGGAGCCATTAAGTTGAGGGGAGAATCGAAAAATCATGAATACAACGTATTAGGTAAGACGCGATGGTCATAATGGCCTCGCATGGACCAAATCAGAATTTCTACAAAAATGTTCATTCTCCTGCTGGTTTTATGGATTAAAATCTAATAAGAGATCAGGTTAAGCAACCACTCTCTCATCATGATCTAATTGAACTCAGGAGATTTCGTGACCACCTATCGCCATTTCTGTTCGATACTTTGCTCGATTTTTATAACTGTACTGCTGGCGACCGTATCCGTTGCTGAAGACAGACTTGTTGTAGCCATCGATAATACTTACGCGCCAATGTCTTTTCTTACCCCTCATGGTGAGCCAGAAGGGATATTGGTTGAATTGTGGAAACTGTGGTCTCAGCAAACCGGTGTTGAAGTGGCGTTTGTTCACGGAACTTGGGAGCAAACTGTGGAGATGGTCAGGGCTGGTCAGGCAGATATTCATTCAGGATTATTCAAGAATGACGAGCGAGCAAGCTGGCTTGCGTTTTCCGACCCACTCTACTCGATTAAAAGTGCATACTACTATCGAGCGCACTCCGATGCCCCCTCTTTGAATCAACTGCAAAGGGAAAAGTTGGGAGTTGTTGCCGGTACGTATCAATACGACTACTTACATTCATTATATCCAGACCTCCCTATAACGACCTACAAAGACCACGATGCGCTAGTCGCTGGCCTCATCTCATCCGAAGTTGACATCGTTTTTGATGAAGTCCCTACGATTTCACGCACCTTGGCTCGGTTTGGTTGGCAAGGGCTGGTGTCTCGGATCACCACTTCGGGAATTTCCAATACGGTTCATGCCGCGTCGCTGAAAGGGCGGACAGATCTTATGCGACGTGTCGATGACGGGTTCCGCAATCTGGACCCGATGCTTTTGTCCACTCTTGACGAGCGTTGGACAACCAATCCAAAAGATCGATTCTACCGCGAGGCAAAAGCTAGTGCCAAGTCCATCCTGACCGAGGAAGAAAAACAATATATCGTTGACAATCCGTCACTATCCCTGACCTCCACTCCTAGTTGGCCTCCCTTTGAAATGAAGATGCCAGATGGGTCGTATGCTGGCATAGCTGCTGATTTTCTTCGTCTTGCCGCCCAAAAGGTCGGGCTTACCATTACCCCTGTGTTCGACACCGATTGGAGCGCACACATGGATAAACTTAAGAATGGAGAGCTTGATGTTGCTCCCGGGCTCAACGAAACACCGAAGCGTCTTGAACATTTTATTTTTACGAAACCATACATAGAGTACTACTCCGCAATTTTTACTAAAACAGGTGGGGAGGACATCACCAGTCCGGAAGATCTCGCCGGGAAAACTGTTGCCTTGGAGGATGGATACGCCATAACAAGAAGTCTCCCTAAAGATCATCCTGAAATCAACATCCAAATCGTAAAAACGACCCAAGAAGCTCTCGAAGCCGTTTCAACCGGCAAGGTGGATGCATACATTGGCAACCAAGTCGTCGTAGCTTACCTGATCAAGAAATTCACTCTGCCTAACTTGAAGCTTGTCAGTCTCTGGCGAACCGATCTTCCCGGCAAACTCCGATTTGCTGTTGACAAAGACAATCCAGTCTTGAGTGAAATTTTACAAAAAGGGCTTGGAGCCATCACGAAGCAAGAACGGAAAGCTATCTTGTCCACCTATTTGGACCTTTCTGGTTTCAAGCAAAAGATATTTTCATTAACTAAAGACCAGTGGGAATGGCTGAAGGCTCATCCTCGAATTGTGCTCGGGGTGGATTCCCAGAGTGCTCCTTTCGAATTTGTCGATGAACAGGGCGAGTATAAGGGGATTTCTTCAGAATATATTGATTTTATTGAGGATAAAATCAAGACGCAGATGGTTCGGGCCGAAGGCTTAAATTGGAATGAGATCCTTCAGTTCACAAAGGAAGGGCGAATTGATGTCCTCACCTCAGTAGTCCGCACCCCGGCCCGTGAAGAGTTTTTGCTTTTCACAGATCCGTATATCACATTCCCAGTCGTCATCTATTCAGCCAAAGAGACCCCTCTTATCAGCGGGATCGAGGATATCCTCGGTGGCAGAGTTGCCGCTGTCAAAGGGTATGCGACACAAGAGTTCCTTTTAACTGATCGCCCGGAAATGGAGTTGATTCTCTATCCGACGGTTCAGGCCGCAATCAATGCGCTTGGACTGGGCGAGGTCGATTGGTTTGTTAATGACTTGGCTACAGGCAGTTACTGCATCGAGCAACAGGGAGTGACCAATCTTAAGGTCGCAGCATCAACCAAGTATTCCATGCCTCTGTCCATGGCCGTCCGCAAGGACTATCCTGAACTGGTTGAAATCCTGAACAAGGCTTTGAGTGTTGTTTCCGAAGAACAGGCTGCCGAGTTCAAAGGGAAATGGCTTGCGCTTAAATTCGAACATGGGCTGGATATGCGCACGGTTCTCACTTGGGTTCTGCCCATCACGGGAGGCATACTCCTCATCATCGGGGGCATAATCCTTTGGAACAGGAAGCTGGGAAGTGAAATAACAGAGAGAAAAAAGGCACAATCCGAACTGGCGGACACTTTGGATTCATTGGATGAAAAGAACCATATGCTTGAAGGGCTCTCTTCCAAGTTGTCCAAATACTTGTCCCCCCAAGTGTACGACTCCATTTTTTCGGGGGATCGAGATGTGGCCCTGTCAACGGAGCGCAAGAAACTCACCGTGTTCTTCTCCGACATCAAGGATTTCACACAAACCACCGACGACATGCAACCGGAAGACCTAACCGAGTTACTTAACCTCTATTTCACCGAAATGTCTGCCATCGCTTTGGAATACGGAGCCACAATCGACAAATTCATTGGGGACGCCATGCTGATGTTCTTCGGCGATCCCGAGACCAAAGGGGTAAAAGAAGATGCGATTCTCTGCGTGCGCATGGCAGTAGCAATGCAAAAACGGATGAAGGAATTGGAAATAAAGTGGCACAGGATGGGCTATGATAAACCGTTCAAGATGCGGGTTGGGGTTAATACAGGGTATTGCAATGTAGGAAATTTTGGGTCTGAATCACGCATGGATTACACAATTATTGGCGGTGAAGTTAATTTGGCTGCGCGCCTCGAAAGTCAAGCGGACCCGGGGGGTCTGCTCATTTCTTCGGAAACGTATTCTTTGGTTCAAGACATAGTGAATGGAGAAAAGCGCGATTCCATTTCCGTCAAGGGCATACGGAGAACCATTCAGCCCTATGCAGTATTGGGATTGCGCGAAGAACTAGGATCAGACGCAGACATCGCTCGTACAATCACGCATTCTCAAAAGGGTGCTGAGCTCTTTGTGGATATAGATATGTTGACCACGGAAGAGCGCGAATCTCTTTCCAGTCGCCTCAATGACATTGCCAAACAATTGATAGAATAATTGGAGTCTATCTGGAGTATAGGCCAAATGGACAATGTCCCGTAGCGTCCAGAGTGTCAGTCTGGGATAAGAGAAGGCCTTAGTTGACACGTTGTCCACCAAGGCCTTGATTTTTGTTTGAAAATTGTAGGGTGGTCACAATGGTATGAATACCAACCACCAAATCGCCTCTTGATATCATTCAGGAAGCCACGGCCCATGCAGTATTCCCTGAAAAATGCTGGTAGCTGAAATTGGACCGGCATCCTGTCGGAGTTGGATCGCTCTGTTTCCGGTTACACCACTGGAACCATGACTCATGGACTTGCCTTCAACTCGGAGTTTGCCAACGTGTGCGAACTGGACGAGGACTTTGTGCATCTGTCGGGCGAGGAGATTGTACTCCACAGAATCCACAGGGAGAGGCTCAATACCCGCCATAGAAAGGTACTCGTCGACGAAGAACTTGATGCTTGCGTTGTCAGAGGCTTTTAGAGAGTCTCACATTTCGTTGAGAAAGAACTGGGCCAACTCTGCGTCATTTTCGATTTTAACAGGTGCGGCTCTTAGCATATCACCTATCTCAACTATATATTTCAGGTAGCTGCGTAGACTTTCTCTCACTTTATGTTGCCCCATTGATTCGCTCTCCTTTACTCTCTCAAGGGTTTTTTTTACGGCAAAGGCCAACTCCCTTGCCTTGCGTGTGGCAAGTCGTTTACGGCCTATTTTCAGACTGATTTTGATTACCTTTCTGCCGATGGCGGGTTGCAGTGATTCAGGTACGAAGTAGCGGAAGTGATAAGTGGCCCCGTGGAGAGTCAAGTAAGTGGGCATGGTCTCTCGCATTACTTGGGGATTTTTTGGTCATATCGTCCAAAAACCGTCCAAGTTTCTGTTGCGAGAACAGGGCGTTATGCATTGCGCATGAAAAAAGGCCTGCATAACAGGCCTTTGATTTCGATTGGCGGAAGCGTACAGGAGTCGAACCTGCCCAGGACATCACTGCCCAACATTGGTTTTGAAGACCAAGCGACACACCGGTGCCGAAACGCTTCCAGCAGAATTTGCAAAAATACACCATCCGCTGCGTTGCTGCTCGAATCTCAAACCCTTGCGTATAGGAATACGCGGCGGTCTTGAGATTCGTTTGCGCCTTGCGGCTGGCGCATTTTTGCAAATTCTGCCCACCCTCGCAATATGAGGAGGGGGAACGTGTGCCCTTTTGAGAGCATCAACCGTGGGTGATACTGTCTGAAGGGGATGTAAGAAGTATCAAGTTTGGTTGATGGGGACAAGCAGGAATCTTTTGGGTGCGGTTTTGACCTTACTAATTGTGTGGAAAGGGAATTTTATGATACAGGATGACTTAATCGTCTTGAGAGTGGAATTGAATTTGAGGGAATACTGAGGCTGCGTTGCCGCGAAATGTGTGTCGTAGATATCTTAAGGAGAGTATGATGAGATCCGGGAAATTGTTGGGTGGACTGGTTGCCTGTATATTGGTGATGCTTTTTGCTCTGGCCGGAGTCGGCGGAGCCTCAGACATGGGAGAGACTGTAAAGCAGGCGTGTTCCCGGTGCCATTCTACCAAGCGGATTTGCCTCAATGTGGGTGTAAAAAGTACGGAAGGCTGGAAATCGACCGTGACAAAGATGGTTTCCAAAGGCGCGCAGATCCCGGCCGATCAAATCGATGCTGCTGCCGACTATCTGTCTGGACTGGCTCCCGGAGACGGCCCTCTCTGTCAATAGGTGCACATCGTTGCCGTTCTGTTCATGCCCCTCTTTCTGGCCGAGAACCAGGTTAAACGGCGTGGTCTCTGTCTGGATTATTTTAATGGGGTGTTCCCCACACGTAAAATGTGGGAAAGTGTAAGACATCGGAGAAATCGTAGCTGCTATAGTATCCTTTGAGGAGAGACAGTATGAATGTCGGGCAATTGATATGGAAGCAAGAAACTGAGTGGGATAAATCCCCTGCTAGTATTCGCATATCCCCGCACTACCCTAGAGCGCTTCCGGCGCCTTGGTCCGCTCAGACTCCTCGCCCCCTGTATTCACTGTTCCGGCTGGCTCGATCAGCATGATCTGCGTTTCTTCCTCGCACACGGGCATATGCTCCTCGCCGTGAGGGATAATGATAAATT
>JAFLJT010000123.1 GCA_022712855.1 Pseudodesulfovibrio sp.
TCGATCTCGGTAGCCATCTCGGCAACTTCAGCCAGGATTGTAACCTGGTTGTTGCTGACCTCGGCGAATCCACCGGAGACGAAGACATAATGCGCCTTTCCGTCTTGTTTATAATGCAGATTGCCTACACCCAGAGCGGACAGGAAGGGAACGTGACTCGGCAGTACGCCGAACTCACCGAGGATACCGGGGGCACCCACATATTCCACTTCTTCCGACAGAACCTTACGGTCGGGAGTGACAATTTCAAGCGTCAATGTTGCCATGAATTACCTCGCTTACTGCTTGGCTTTTTCGATGGTTTCCTCGATTCCGCCGCACATGTAGAATGCCTGCTCAGGCAGATCATCGTACTTGCCGTCGAGAATGTCGCGGAATGCCTGAACGGTGTCTTCCAGTTTGACGTACTTACCGGGGGTACCGGTGAATACTTCAGCAACGTGGAAGGGCTGGGACAAGAACTTCTGGATGCGACGAGCGCGTCCAACAGTCGCTTTATCTTCGTCGGACAATTCGTCCATACCGAGAATAGCGATGATGTCCTGAAGTTCTTTGTACTTCTGCAGCACAGACTGGACTTCACGAGCGGTGGCGTAGTGAACGTCACCAATGACGAGAGGATCCAGAATACGGGAGGTGGAGTCAAGCGGGTCAACAGCAGGGTAGATACCGAGCTCGGAGATCGCACGAGACAGAACCAGTGTACCATCAAGGTGAGAGAAGGTGGTAGCTGGTGCGGGGTCAGTCAAGTCATCAGCAGGGACGTAAACGGCCTGGACAGATGTGATAGAACCCTTGTTTGTGGAGGTAATACGCTCCTGCAAACCACCAAGGTCAGTACCCAGAGTAGGCTGATAACCAACCGCGGAAGGCATACGACCGAGAAGTGCGGAGACCTCTGCGCCAGCCTGAGTGAAGCGGAAGATGTTATCAACGAACAGGAGTACGTCCTGGCCTTCTTCATCACGGAAGTACTCAGCCAGCGTCAAAGCTGTCAGAGCAACACGTGCGCGGGCTCCCGGAGGCTCGTTCATCTGGCCGTAGACCAGAGCGGCTTTCTCGAGAACGCCAGCGTCCTTCATTTCGTAATAGAGATCGTTTCCTTCACGAGTACGCTCACCAACACCAGCAAATACGGAGAGACCACCGTGCTGCTTAGCGATGTTGTTGATCATTTCCATGAGGATAACGGTCTTGCCAACACCCGCGCCGCCGAACAGGCCCATCTTTCCGCCCTTGGGGAAAGGAATGAGCAGGTCAACGACCTTGATGCCGGTTTCGAGCAGTTCAACCTTGGTGGACTGTTCGGTGAAAGAAGGAGCATCACGGTGAATGGAGTTCTTCTTCTCGTGAGGGATAGGTCCCTGCTCATCCGAAGCTTCACCAACAACGTTCATGATACGGCCCAATGTGCCGGAACCAACAGGAACGGAGATAGGTGCACCGAGGTCAACTACTTCCATCCCGCGAACGAGACCTTCGGTAGCGTCCATTGCGATGGTACGAACTGCGTTATTGCCAAGGTGCTGAGCGACTTCGCAAATCAGCACGGGTGCATCTGTATTGTTGGGGTTTTTGATCTCCAACGCAGACAGAATGTTGGGGAGATTCCCTTCGGCAAATTCGACGTCGACAACGGCGCCAATTACCTGAACGATTTTACCAGTATTAGCCATTTTAAATAGCCCCCTTTATCCTTTCAGCGCTTCAGCGCCGCCGACAATGTCCATAAGATCGCCAGTAATGGCTGTCTGTCTGGTCTTGTTGTATAACAAGGTAAGTGCGTCAGTCATGTCGTCGCATGCGCGAGTGGCGTTATCCATCGCGGTCATACGAGCTGCGTGCTCTGAACACGAAGTGTCCAGAAGTCCGCGGTAAACCTGTACTTTAATGAACCGAGGCAGAAGCTCGGCCAGCAGGCCCTCAACAGACGGTTCGTATACGTAATCCCCGGCACCGCTTTCGGCGGCTCCGCCCTCTTCCGGTGCTGCCATGGGCAGCAGGGTGAGGTCGGTGGGAACTTGTCTACCCATGCCTTGGAATTCTCCATAGACAACATGTACTTCATCCAGATCGCCTGCGATGTAACCAGCGATAAGCTCGTTACCAACGCTTGCAGCCAGGGTGAAGTCGAATTTGCCCATGGCCTCGGCTTCAGCTCGAACCATTTCGAAGTCAGTTTTCTTGAAAAAGTCGCGGGCTTTTTTGCCTATACAGTAAAGTTTTACTGTCGCGCCGTCTTCTTTCTTTGCTTCGGCAAGTTTCCGAGCCTTATTAATTATATTGATATTGAATGCGCCACAGAGGCCGCGATCAGAAGTGGTCACCATGATACCCACGGTTTTCACTTCGTCCCGGACTTCCAGCAGCGGATGTACCGATTCGTCAGCGCCAGCTGCCAAGTCGCCAAGCATCGAATAAAACTTGTCCGCATACGGACGGAAGCGTTCAATACGCTCCTGTGCGTTGCGCAGTTTTGCCGAGGCCACCATATTCATGGCCTTGGTGATCTGCTTAGTTTTCTTGACGCCAACAATCTGATTTTGGACGTCTTTTAGTGAAGCCATTCGATCCCCTTAGTTACGCGCTAAAGCCTTTCTTGAATTCTTCGATAGCGGCCTTGAGGTCAGCTTCGACGGCATCATCAATCTGCTGCTTCTCAACGATGGAGTCGAGAACTGCGGACTTGGTGTTGGCCATAAATTCGTGGAACTCAGCCTCGAACTTCTGGACAGACTCAACTGCAACGTCATCCAGGAAACCCTTGGTAGCGCAGAACAGGATAGAAACCTGCTGCTGAACAGTCAACGGCTTGTACTGGCCCTGCTTCAGGACTTCAACCATGCGTGCACCACGGTTCAGCTTCTGCTGGGTGGCTTTGTCAAGGTCGGAACCGAAGCTAGCGAATGCAGCGAGCTCACGGTACTGAGCAAGATCGAGACGGAGAGTACCAGCGACCTGCTTCATAGCCTTGATCTGCGCGGAACCACCAACTCGGGATACAGAGAGACCAACGTTAACTGCGGGGCGAACACCGGACAGGAACAGGTTGGGCTCAAGGTAGATCTGACCATCAGTAATGGAGATAACGTTGGTCGGGATGTATGCGGAAACGTCACCGGCCTGAGTTTCAATGATGGGCAGTGCGGTCAAAGAACCGTTACCGAGCTCGTCATTGACTTTACAGGAACGCTCCAGAAGTCTGGAGTGAAGGTAGAAAACGTCACCGGGGTAAGCTTCACGGCCCGGAGGACGACGAAGCAAGAGGGACATCTGGCGGTAGGCAGTAGCCTGCTTGGAGAGATCATCATAGACGATCAGAGCATGCTCGCCCTTGTCGCGGTAGTATTCTGCCATGGTAGCACCTGTGTATGCAGAGATGAACTGCAAAGGTGCTGGCTCGGAAGCGGTGGCGGATACGATGGTGGTGTATTCCATTGCACCATGCTGACGAAGAATGTCTGCAACCAGGGCAACAGATGCTTTCTTCTGACCGATGGCAACGTAGAAACAATGAATGTCAGTATTTTTCTGAGCGATGATGGCGTCAACGCCAACAGCGGTCTTTCCAACCTGACGGTCACCGATGACGAGTTCGCGCTGGCCACGGCCAACAGGAATCATTGCGTCAATGGCTTTGAGGCCAGTGTAACAGGGCTCGTGAACGGATTTACGAGCGATGATACCGGGGGCCTTCATTTCGACAGGACGAGTCTCCTTGGCATCGATCGGTCCGAGACCGTCGAGGGGCTGACCCAGCGGGTCAACAACACGACCTGCGAGCTCAGGGCCAACAGGTACGGAGTAAATCTTGCCGGTACGTTTGACCGGGTCGCCTTCTTTAACACCAGTGTCAGGACCCAGGAGGGCGACACCAACGTTATCTTCTTCCAGGTTGAGCACCATGCCCATCAGGCCGCCGGGGAATTCCAGCAGCTCCATGGCCATGACGTTCTCAACGCCGTGAACACGAGCAATACCATCACCTACGTAGAGGACGGTACCGGTCTCGCTCATTTCAACACGAGACTCATAGCTTTGAATCTGGTCCTGAATGATTTTGCTGATTTCTTCTGCTTTGATCTGCATTGCCCTACTCACCCCTTTTAATATTTTCCTTCAAAATCTGCAGCTGAGCCTTGAGGCTTGCGTCCATCACCTTGTCCCCGATCTTGAGAACGATACCGCCAAGGATTTCCTTGTC
>JAFLJT010000155.1 GCA_022712855.1 Pseudodesulfovibrio sp.
AATTAGGGGCAACATCTCCGACCTTTATTTCAGACCCAACCAGTGTCAGGGGGTTACCCTGAAAGGTTGCGGCTCCATTTCTTTCACTCATAATACTCTCCTTGCTCACTATTTATTGATAATAGTTCTCATATCATCTTCTCTGCTGCACGCAAAGATATATTACAATCTATTCAGCTAGCCCAGACCAAGCTTGGCCAATGTGAGATGCTTACGGCCTGCATAATCAAGAATTTCAGCAATCTTGTCGGCGTGTTCCATGCCGCATCCGCGAACCTCGGTAATAAGGGCAGCCACTTCTTTTTCTTCGTCCAGATAGCCAAGCACAACGTCTTTGACATTACGAATTGAAACGAGCTTATCGGTCCAGCCCATGCCTTCTTGATACAGCATCTTGGCCGAAACAAACGAAGCGATCAGCGCGAGCTGATGTCTGCGCGGGATATCGTTAATGATCCGGTCCCGATACTTATCCACCAGAATCGCCGGGCAATAGGCCAGCAGAACGTCTCTCAAACGGGCATCATCTGCCACTTTCCCAACTTCCTCTTCCAGCACCAGAGCCACACGATCGGCCAGAGAGTTGATGGATTCAGACAACTCGTAGGAAAGTTCCGTGATTGTCCGTTCGCCCCCGGCCAGTTTGAATTCGCGCATAAGAACGCGGGCTTCGCTTCTGGCTCGCGAACGCAGGATATCCATCAGCTGTGACACATACGTGTCCTTAATCTCTAAGAATTCTTCTCCATTCAGGATCAACCCGGCAAGAATTTCATAGGACGAACAGATAACGCCGGTCTTGTTGGCCGAAGGACCGGGCACAGCGAGCACCCCTGCCTTTTCCATCGCGGCGCGAGCATCAGCAGAAATGAAGATATTGGCACCTTCCACCAGCCCCTTGGCTGACGGTGTACCATCTTCGAGCAGGAATTTTCTCCAGTTGGATATATTGATGGTGTCCGGTCGGCCGCCCGAAGGAATGAAGATGTCGGCCACGGCGGTGTTGTGCAATTCATTACGAATACGTGTGCCATCAGGTTCCTCTGTGGATATGGCAAAAGCCCCTTCGCCCGTGAGCTTGGCCTTGTCAAAATGCGATGCTTTGAAATCACCATCCATGAGCCGCACCAGTTCCGCATGGTCCATACCATCCGGGTCATAGGCCGCGCCGTGCCCATCAGTCATGGCAACGATATGGGCGTTATCACCGTATTCGCGCATAAGAATCTTCATGACATTCGAGGCCACATCGCCTGCGGGGCCACCCGTGATCTTCACAGTAAATGGCTCAGTCGTGGGATCGATACCAAGGGTCTTGAGCAGCTCATCGGCAAAGACGATAACGCCCTCAGAGGTCACGCCGTATTCCTTGTGCGCAATACCAGCACCGGGCTTGGAACTCATGAATGCACTGGGCCATTTATAGCCACGCTGTTCGGCACGGGCCGCGATCCAATTAATATGATCCGGTGTGATGTTCTCATCAGGACCGAGGTAAATCAATTCCTCGCGATTCAGATAATCAACGATACCAGGCTGCACAAAGCCGTCGGTCCCTTCGGGAATGACGAGCAGATCAAGGAAGGAATCGACCATACTTCGGACGGCCAGATCTATATCCGCTTCCGGCCCAAGGAGAATGACCGCCTTGGAACCGCCTTCGGGTATATCCTTATTCTTGAACTGCTGAGCACTGGCAAGTTTGGTGACCTCGTCAAAGAGGCGGTTGGACTCAACCTCAAAATGATCCTGGCTCCAGGTACGTACCACGCGCACACCCCCGCGGGCCGTGTCACGATAACGGACATGGAAGGCAAAGCTGTACGGACCGTGAAAACAATAGATACCGAATGGCCGCTCCTCCTTGGGCATGGGGGACAGGATGACGGGATCAATTCTGAAGCTGAGGCCAAGCTTATGTGGCAAATAATAGTTGGTCCGCAGGGTGAAATGGATAAACCTATACATGTAGGTTAAAATTTTGCGATGCACAGAGCTACCGACCTGCCTGATGGCTGCACGAACAGCCCTGCGCCGAATCTTCTGTATTTCTTCTCGGTCACCCTCGAAATCAGGATTAAAGCGCGCATCGAAATACTCCATCATCAGATCGAGAATCTCACGATGCTTGAGCGCTACGTAAGTGATCCGGCTTGAAGTGTATGCGTGCATATCCTCGCTGACGAGGAACTGGTGGGCAAATTCACAGGCGGCCTGCATAAGCATGACCTGACCCAATTCCCAGCCTTCTTCGTCGGCCAGCGCGACAAGACCATGAAACGCGAACCACTTGGTCAGTTCGAACTGACGCTTGAGCCGCACCCATTGGTCGGAACCCTCGGTGATGTCGATACGCGAACGGTCAAGGTAGAAACTCATGGTCACGATAGGTGACTTTTCACCGCGTTCAAACTGATCAGAATAGGCGCGGTCAACCGGGATATCCTCGCGCGCGATGATATTGACAACCCGAAGCAACAATCCTCTGCGCGGCGGATTTTCCATAGCAATGGAAATACGGTCAAATCCGGGGTGCACCTCTTTTTCAAGGAGCACCTGAACGCGTTCCCGATTCTCCACACAACCGCAGGTCTTGAAATGACGAACTGCTCTGCCCGGCTCAAATTTTTCGACATAATCTTCACTGGCCGAACTCAGGAAATGTTCAAAAGCCTCGGCTTCCTCACTATTGACGGACACCACACCCTCGCGGGCAAGGGCCAGTGCATCCTCAAGAGTACCGCCGCCAGCACACTTTGCCTGAGGGCCAAATATAAATGTATCCAGACGGATAGAGTCATCACGACTGGAATAAATGCGCGCAATCTGGATATCTTTGTCCAAATACTCGCGTAGCACCCCGGCCAATGCCTTCATGTCGCCACCGGGGGTAAGATGCGTGACCATTGAGCCGCACGGGCTGTGCAAGGCCATGGACTGTTTTTCATCACGCACCATACCGGAAACAAGGGCCATAGCGTGCTTGACCTGCTCTTCTTCCCCATGGGTGCGGAAGTAATATTCCGGCATATCGCTCAAGAACCACGGAATCAGCTTCTCTGCCGACTCTTGCAACTTGATTTCAACTTTTTTACGAATATCTGACGGGTCAACCTTCATTTCAGCGCTCATTATTAACTCCGCTCGGTTTATAAAGAATCTTCACTTATGGTGCAGTTGTGCATGGGGCATCACAATGAGTCAAGCAGAAGTGGGAAAACAGTCAATCCTTTTAGACGCGTTATAAATGTGATGGGTAACAAGGCTATATCGTGGACATAAAGCTTTCAGCGGGTTATAGATATTAAGAGTAAGGCCGTGGTGGCTCAACACAAAGAGGTAACGAGGTAGCGAAATGAACAAAACTGCAGTAGATACCGGGATTCTTCTAGAGACTGGTACAAATGAACTCGAAATCCTAGAGTTCTACATAAATGAGACACTTGAAGACGGTACGAAAATAAAAAACTACTTTGGCATAAACGTCGCCAAAGTCATGCAAGTCATCGAATCCCCGAATCTAGTGCCGCCGGAATCCGCGCCGCATCCATCGTTCATGGGAACCATACCTTTGCGTGACCTTATTCTGCCAGTCCTCGATCTGTCAGTATGGCTTGAACTCGCCATGCCAAAGACAGAACGAGACATTGTCATTGTCACGGAATTTTCCCAGGCCATTACCGGATTCCTTGTATCCGGCGTCACGGAAATCCACCGTGTCGGTTGGGGAGAGGTCATCCCGCCCACCAGCATGATCGCACAATCCACCGATTCCATCATTGGCCTCGTGGACAAGGGCGACTACTTTGTCCAGCTCCTTGATCTGGAAACCATCCTGACGCAGTTCGAACCCGGCCATGGTAAGGATATGGTCAAGTCCGACATTGCATACAAGATTCTCGTGGCTGACGATTCCGCCACCATCCGCATGATGGTCGAACAGAATCTGCTCGCGGCCAATTTCGAGCCGATCATCACCAACAACGGTGATGAGGCACTCAGAAAGATCATGTCCTACAAGGCCCAGGCCGAAGCTGAAGGCAAGGACATCAATGAATACGTCCATCTCGTGCTTTCGGATATCGAAATGCCGCTCATGGATGGATTCAGCCTGACCAAAAATATTAAAAACGATCCGATCTTGCATAAGCTACCTGTTATACTGTACTCCTCCATCATCACTAAGGAGTTAAGGCACAAGGGCGAATC
>JAFLJT010000178.1 GCA_022712855.1 Pseudodesulfovibrio sp.
ACCTCGGAGAGATCGAACGGGATACCCAAGTAGTGATCTGTGAAGCTCGAATTTTGAGCCGGATCGAGGACTTCGAGTAGCGCCGCACTCGGATCTCCCTGGAACGACACACCCAGCTTGTCCACCTCGTCCAGCAGGAACACCGGATTCTTTGACTTGGCCGTCCGCATCCCCTGGATGATACGACCGGGCATGGCGCCGACGTAGGTACGACGGTGACCACGAATCTCCGCTTCATCACGGACACCACCGAGGGACAGGCGAATGAATTCGCGGTCCATGGAGCGGGCGATGGAACGGGCGATGGAGGTCTTACCAACACCGGGAGGGCCAACGAAACAAAGGATCGGCCCTTTCATGGTCTCGACCAAGGTCTGCACGGCCAGATACTCAAGGATGCGTTCCTTGGGCTTCTCTAACCCGAAATGATCTTCGTCGAGGATGGTACGGGCTTCCTTGATATCAACATCTTTGTCGTCCTTGATATCGTCCCATGGCAGATCGAGCACCCAGTCCACGTAGTTGCGAACAACGGAGTATTCCGCGCTGCTCGGCTGCATGGTCTTGAGCTTCTTGATTTCCTTGAGCACACGCTCGCGGTTCTCATCGTTCATGGGCTTGGCTTTGAGCTGTTCTTCCAACTCAATAGCCTCGGCCTGCGGGTCGTCTTCACGACCCATCTCTTTGTTGATGGCCTTGACCTGCTCGTTGAGATAATACTCGCGCTGGTTCTTCTCCATCTGATCTTTCACACGTCCCTTGACGCGCTTTTCGATGGAGACGATCTCGATCTCGCCAAGCAGCATTTCGTACACACGCTCAAGGCGCGCGGACGGGTCCATCTCTTCGAGAATATCCTGCTTGCGCGCAAAATCGATCTTGAGATGCGGCATTATCTGATCAGCCAACTGGCCGGGGTCCTTGAGTGTGGACATGGCGAGGATCGCTTCGGGAGCAACCTTCTTATTGACCTTGCCAAACTCATCCAGAGCGTCATGGACAGCACGCACGAGCGCTTTGGCCTCAGTGGTGGCCTCTTCGATCTCAGGGATGATGTTGACCAGAGCCTGGGGATAATCGCCCTCTTCCTCGCCCTCGTAGGTCAGCTTGCTTTTGCTAGCATCCCATGTGGCACGAGAAACGCCCTCGAACAGCACCTTGATAGTGCCGTCGGGCAGACGGAGCATCTGAAGTATTTTGCTGACAGTACCCAGTTCGTAAAGGTCATCCGCTTCGGGATGCTCTTTTTCCGGGGACTTCTGTGTGACCAGAAAAATCTGCTTGCCGTAATCGGCAACAGCGGTCTCAATAGCCTTGATGGAAGCCTCGCGGCCTACAAACAAGGGGACAATGGAACGCGGAAACATAACAACTTCCCGCAAAGACATCATGGGAAGCGTCAAGGCTTCAGGGGATTTCTTGCCGTCAAAACCAAAGGTCGGCATCTATTCCTCCGAGTGGTTGTAATATATGGCGACACCCGCTTGAGCGAATGATTACCGTCGGTCAAATGAAGTAAGGCTGTGGGGAGGATTGTCAATCCTTCCCTCTTTCCTGGCTGTTCAACTATGTTCGAGTGCTCGGCGCAAAAAGAATTCAAAGGCGCTACGCAGTCTTCACTACGCGAGTGTTTGGATTCCTTGCAGCAACGACGCAGCGGGCATATTTCAACAGTCTACGCGGACTTTACTTCCTGATGGAACATGAGCAGAGGCTCCATGCCGTTCTCGACAACAGCCTGATTGATCACACACTCGCGCACGCCTTCCAGAGACGGCAGCTTGTACATAATCTCAAGCATGGTCTTTTCAAGCACGTTACGCAGACCGCGGGCGCCAGTCTTACGTTTAATGGCCTCCCGAGCAACGGCCGTCTTGGCGTTTTCAGTAAAACGCAGCTCGACTTTGTCCAGCTCGAAAAGCTTTTGGTACTGCTTGAGCAGAGCGTTCTTGGGCTCCTGAAGGATGCGAACCAGATCGTCCTCGGTCAGTTCTTCCAATGCGGTCTGCACGGGAATACGGCCGATGAATTCGGGGATAAGACCGAACTTGATCAGATCCATGGGCTCGGACAGCGCGAACAGCTCGCCGAGATCCATGTCCTTCTTGGGCTCGACTTTCGCGCCGAATCCCATGCCGGAACCAGTCTTGCGCTGCTGGACAATCTTGTCCAGACCGATGAACGCGCCACCCAGGATGAACAGGATGTTCGAGGTATCCATGCGGATGAATTCCTGCTGCGGGTGCTTGCGGCCACCCTTGGGCGGAATGTTGGCCTCGGTGCCTTCAATGATCTTGAGCAGTGCCTGCTGCACACCTTCGCCCGATACGTCACGGGTGATGGACGGGCTGTCGCCCTTGCGCGCCACTTTGTCGATCTCATCAATGTAGATGATGCCACGGCTGGCAGCATCGATGTCGTAGTCGGCATTTTGCAGCAACTGAACCAGAATGTTCTCAACATCCTCGCCCACGTAACCAGCCTCGGTCAGCGTGGTGGCGTCAGCAATGGCAAAGGGTACTTTCAGTACACGAGCCAGAGTCTGGGCCAAAAGCGTCTTACCCGAGCCGGTGGGGCCGATAAGCAGGATATTGGACTTGTCGATCTCGATTTCGTCGGGACCGGCATTGGCAGCAGCGTAAAAAACGCGCTTGTAATGATTGTGCACGGCAACAGCCAGGATCTTCTTGGGCTGTTCCTGACCGATGACATACTCATCAAGCAATGCTTTAATTTCCTGGGGAGGCAACAGACGGCCATCTTCGAATTCTTCGCTGATGGTCTCCTGAGCCATGATATCGTTGCACAAACTGACGCACTCATCACAAATGTAGACGTCCGGGCCTGCAATGAGGCGCTGAACATCTACCTGCGTCTTGCCGCAGAATGAACAAGTGAGATCAGTTGAGTTATTGGTGTCTGCCATAACTACTTACCTTTTTTGTCTTTTTTCTCGTCATTAAGAGCATCTGCACGAGAATGCATAACCTTATCGATGAGGCCGTATTCCACGGCTTCCGGTGCGGTCATGAAGTTGTCTCGGTCCGTGTCTTCTTCAATCTTGGAAATCTTCTGACCGGTATGACCAGCGAGGATTCCATTGAGTTCCTCACGCATGCGCAGGATTTCCTTTGCATGAATGGAAATATCCGTTGCCTGACCCTGAGCACCACCCATGGGCTGGTGAATCATGATCCGGCTGTGCGGCAGCGCGTAACGCATGCCCGGCTCGCCCGCTGCAAGCAGGAGCGATCCCATGCTGGCAGCCTGTCCGAGGCACAGAGTCGCCACTGGCGCGGAAATATACTGCATGGTGTCATAAATCGCCATACCGGAAGTGATCACACCACCGGGCGAGTTGATGTACATGTAAATCTCTTTTTCGGGATCTTCAGACTCCAGAAAAAGTAGCTGAGCACAAATGACGCTGGCGACATGGTCGTCAATACCACTGCTCAGCAGGATGATACGGTCTTTGAGAAGTCGAGAATAAATGTCGTAAGCGCGTTCGCTACGACCAGTGGTTTCAATGACCATCGGAATGGCGACCATGAATATCTCCTTAGAAAGTGCTTTTGTTGTTTATCGGTCAGCGGCGTCAAAAACATTACGCTTACATCGGCCTTACGCCATGTCTATGCAAGCCTGATTCCGCTTTATGTCAGGTAGTACGCAGTATGAAAGATTTCCCCTTGAAGGACAAGGAGAAACTTACCGTTTACACTCGTGGATAGATAGGTATCAACGCCCTCAGGTCAAGGGGCAAAGTACAAAAAAACGGCGACCCGGAAAACTCCGGGTCGCCGCAATACGATCGGTTGTACGCCGAACTACTTTTTGTCAGCAGCTTTCTTGGCGGGAGCTTTCTTTGCTGCGGGCTTTTTAGCAGCAGCTTTCTTTGCTGCAGGCTTCTTAGCGGCAGCCTTTTTAGCCGGGGCTTTCTTGCCTTCGGACGGAGGCTCGATTTCATTGACGGTTGCGGCGTCGTAGATCAGCTCGGAAGCTTTGTCGCAGAGCAGACGATCTTTCAGAGGCACGATGAGGTTGTTGTCCTCGTAGTACTTCTTGAGTTCGTGCAGCGGCTGACGAGTCTGCACGGCGAGCTGACTCATTGTGGATTCGATCTCCTCAGGGGAGATTTCCAGGCTTTCTTCGGCAGCAACAGCCAACAGGAGGATTTCGGACTTGACGGCGGTCTCGGCTTCAGCCTTGAACTCGTCACGAATCTGCTGCGGGGTCTTGCCCAGGGACTGAAGGCCCTTGCCCTGACGATCCAGTTTGTATTCCAGATCCTGAATCAGGCGGTCGATGCGATCTTCCACCATGGCAGGCGGAAGCGGGAAGTCTGTGATCTGGCTGATGATGCCGGAGATCAGTTCGCTCTGGGCAGCAGACTGGTTCATCTGCTTGCGCTGGGAACCGTAAGACTCCTGAATGCCTTTGCGCATGGTCTCAATATCGTTGAAACCAGCTTTCTTGGCAACTGAATCGCTCATCTTGGGAGTGATGCGCTCCTTGACGGAGTGCAGCTTGGCTTTCATGGTCACGGTCTGACCAGCCAGGTTCTCGTTGATGAAATCTTCGGCGAAGGTGATGTCACAGGAATCGGAATCACCAGTCGTCATAGTTTTGATCATTGCCTCGAATTCGGGAAGAGCCTGGCCCTGACCGACTACGAGGTCAAAATTCTCAGCCTGGATACCTTCGACGACTTTTTCGTTCTGGTAAGCACCAAAAGTGACAACAGCAATTTCGCCGTCTTTCGGAGGACGAACCTCTTCGATGACTTTGACTTCGGCGTTGTTCTCAAGGATGCGGCCTTCGACTTCGGCGACTTCTTCATCGCTGACAATGGCCTTGACCTCGTCAACTTTCAGTCCCTTGTACTTGGGCAGGTCGAGCTTCGGAGCTACTTCAAATATGATGGTGTAATTAAAGTCTTCGTCGCGAACCAGTTCCTTGGCATCAACATCGATGCGGGACATGGGCTGAATGGACAAGCCACTCATGATTTCGTTGATCTGATAGTTGATCAGGTCAGTTGTGGCTTCGGTATAAATCTGCTTGCGGTACTTGGACTCGACCACATTAGACGGCACCTTGCCCTTACGAAAGCCTTTTACGTCAGCCTGCATGCGACACATGGCGATTCCAGCCATGATTGCACCATTGACCTCTTCAGACGGGACCTCAACAGCAATCTTCCGTTTGACCGGAGAGACTTCTTCTACTTTGTATTCCATTGCTAAATATCCTCCTAAAAACGCCCTAAGGACGCGTAATATGGCTATTTTTGGTGCGGGCGGAGGGACTCGAACCCCCAAACTGTGAGGTACTAGATCCTAAATCTAGCGCGTTTACCAATTCCGCCACGCCCGCAGAATGACCGTGCCTATTAAGCAATCTCCTGTGAATAAGTCAACCTTTCACACCATGATAAACGCAGAAAAAAAGAGGAAAGATCAAATTGTGTCAGCAATTTTCCGCAGATTTTCGACGATTCGCGTCAAAGATTCCTGGAGAGATGAAATATCTTCCGCTAAAATTCGGACCAACGGTTCACATCCAAAAGCGCCCAAATCAGCCACCGCCCGAACTCGTTCCGGAGCCGCATGACTCTTCAAACCTTCAAAAGTGCCCCACTCTTCGAGCCGACCACCTTCATCAATAACATACCCAGGTTTGCGATCCCTATCGATCCAGACAATATCCATATCCGCCATTTCAAGCGCCTTCTTGACGTTGGGTTTAAGACCAATAGTCATAGCGCAGTTCATGGTCGGGCTTAACCGACGAGCGGACAACAGCGTTGTTGCGGTATATGTCGAAGCATCAAATTCAGGATAACCAACCACCCCAATATCCCCCCGGCGCATGGCAACCACACCACCGGAGAACCCTGCGACTTCTGCCAGCCCGTCAGCATATGGTAATGCAACGACGACATTCGTCCGAACTCGCGGTAGCAGTGAATAAATGTCTCTCGAAGCACTCAACCAGCGCCCGAACTCATCCAAATCACGAAGAATTCCGGCCCGTGCCTTCTCCTTAATCCAAGGAGCAGAATGATTGGGCGGGCCACCACCTTCTCCAAGGCGATACCCAGCGCGAAGGCCTAAATTGAGATACGCCTGCGCCCGCATAATGGCCGTCCCGGTATCAAGGCCCAGCCCCAGACCAGTGGCAATGGCTGCGGACAAGGTGCATCCCGTACCATGGGTACAGTTCGTATCCACTCGCTGCTGCATGAACGGGATGGGGTCCTGCCCCTTCACGACAAACCAGTCAGTAATCGCCAGCGTGTCCGAATGCCCACCCTTGATCAGCACGGCTTTGGGGCCCATATCAAGTAATAGCCGGGCCGCTTTCAACACATCATCACGGTCAGTGATCTTGATCCCGGTGAACAGTTCAGCTTCGGGCAAATTCGGCGTCAACAAATCGGCATAAGGAAATATCATACGGACCATTGCATCGACAGCATCATCTTTAAGCAGCTTGGCCCCAGAGGTGGCTACAGACACCGGATCGACAACCAACGGATACGTTTTTTTGCTCAGGATTGGCGCCACGGCCTTGATAATCGGCTCGGAAAACAACATGCCGGTTTTCGCCGCGTCCACCGTGATATCGTCAAGCACTGTCCGCAACTGCTGGGCCACAAAACTGGGAGATGGCGCATGAATACCAGTCACAGCTTTGGTATTCTGAGCAGTCAGCGCCGTGACGACGCTCGCGCCATAACCACCAAGCATAGTAATAGCTTTGAGGTCGGCCTGAATACCAGCGCCGCCGCCGGAATCAGAACCAGCAATAGTGAGAATACACGGGAGTTTTTCCACGAATCGAGCCTCCGATAAAACAAAAAAAACGACTATCGACAGGCGTTACCACCTGCACTCGATAATCGCAACAAAGCGAAAGAAATATTTATGGAAGACTCTTTCGAGTCAGATCAAAATAGCCGGAGCTTAACCGCAGGACAACTTCACGTAATCTTCAACAGAAACGCCATTCCACGCTTTGCTGACCCAATACGCTGTGGCCCATATCATCAGTGCCGTAGCTTGCAGATCGGTCAAACGACGCAGCTTCACTTCAAGATTGCTCTTGCTTGCACCATGCTGAATATGAACGCTGTGTTCTTCACACGCTTCTTCAACACGAAGCAGCAGATACGCTTGCTTGGACTGGTTAGGCAGTAACTTCACATCCTTGTGGGATTCAAGAATGGTCTTGAGTTCTGCAACGGAAAAGTCACTGGAAACATTGCGGATGGACTTGAAAAAGACATCAACAGCCCATGGCAGAATAAACTCCGCACCGGCGCTCTTGGTCTTAAAATAGTCCTTGAGCCATTTTTCCTGATCATTCGTAATTCTAGCAGCAACCTGGGGCATACCGTATCCTCCATCGAACCGGCGAAACTAACTATCAAGAGCTTACTAAGCTGTGACTATATAAGTGAAACTGACAACTAAATCAAGATTTTTTCTAGAGTTAACTTAAATAAAAAAAAGACTACCCATTAAACACGGAACGCAGCTGTCTGAACAAGGTCAGCAGAAGCGCATCAGGAGCATCATTGCCATCAATATTGAGGCGGATGATCTCTGTTACCGTATTTTTACTCGGAGTAACCGTCTTCTTGGCAACCAATACAATATTCTGCTCACGGCCGTTTGAATCCTCAGTACCAATAACAAGCACCCAGTGCCCATTTTGACGTTTCCAGGAAGTTTCAACAGCCATGGAGTCGGACATTTTTCGCTCAATCAACTGAACAAAGTCTTTCAGAGAAAAATGACTACGCCCTTTACCCTGCACGCCGAGATACTCACCATCCGAACTAATGACGAGTGGACTTGTCAAGAACTCAGCAGGAGGAAAATCTATTTCGCCACTTTTCGACTTGGCCGAAACCTGACGACGAAGATCGCCAATCTCACGCTTAAGCACATCAACGCTATCAAAATGTTTCTTCTCGGACTCACTCCGCTCCTTGCGCAAATCAGCCACTTCGTCCCGAAGCGAACGAATCTCACTCCTGAACAATGACTGGTTATCAAGAACGTCGGACATCTTGGACAGCACGCCACCAATCTCACGAGCGAGCCCCTCTGACTCAGCAGACTGTTCAAATGATTGATCAGGCTGTTGATCACTCATTAAGATACTGAATTTCAAAGCTAATTCTCTTTCAATTTGTTCAGTCGACCAGTTGTCATTGAACATTTTGCGAATCCTCCTAAATATCTCTAAAACCTCTACAGGATACCTGCGACGACGCCCCCCGCCACCTTCTGACGGGATATATTTATCAAACTTGTCTTTGTAGTACACGACTGTAGATGGAGGTATCTCCAACTGCCGTCCGACTTCTCTTAAACTGATGTACTTTTTACTCATAGCAACCAATGTGTTGTTGTTCACTGATCTTCATACTGTTCATAATCCCTATTTCTCTTTTGTGTCAACACTTTTTTGAACAATGATGAACAAAGATCACATATTCTACAAACAAAAAAAGCGCGACGGCAAAACCGTCGCGCTTAATCATTTATAAGAGAACTATCGTGAAGAGACTATTTTTCCAGCCCGTCGCGAACCTCTTTAAGGCTCTGCAAGACTTCCATCATCTTGCCTCGCAATGCCTCATCATCGAGGGAATCAGACAAGTAGACGGCCTGCATGGTCATCTCATTAACCATATCATGGGCGAGCAAACGCTTCATCTGTGTCGGAACTTCGTCCTTCAACTGGACCATTCGTTGGTCAAGACTGGACATATCCTGGCGCAATTCTCCCAGCGATTTCACTTCGTCAGTGAGGCCAGCTATATTCCGGTTCATGCCGAAAAAGAAGATCACAAGCAGGATCACTGCCAGCAACGACACAATCATAGCAACCTTGCTCATGTCCCTTTGTGCGTCAGCAACACCCTGAGCAGGAACAGCTTCCTGAACGCCCTCCCCTTGGGTTGCTTCACCTTTAACCGACTCTAGCTTATGAACTTTTCCATTTTCTGAACTCATAGCATCTCCGTAGATATTTCAACTTTCAACAGTGCAATGTCACAGCCCAATTATATACGTCACCCCTCGCGCTTAAGCAAGTCATTACCTAATCCAAGGCTTCTTCAACGCCATTGCAAGATCCATAAAATGTGCAGCAGCAAGGACTGTTTGCACATATTGACAATGTCGGTGCAGTTAATGCTATACAGATTTTTCGCGATATCTAGTGCTGACATAGTGATTCTATGTTTAAACTCTACACACCACTCCCCTACACACATCACAGGGAATGGCTTTTGGAAATAAATAGAAATATAACCAAGTATACTATTCTCATAAGGAGCTACTCATATGGAAGACTATTTAAAAGCAGCTTTGGAAATCGTCAAAGCGCAAGCAAGTGTACGCACCATGACAGAGGAAGAGATTACTTCTATGGTGCAAAAACTCTCTGCAGGCATCAAATCCATCGCAGAAGGCGGCACGGTAGAAACAGAAGTGGAATATGCTGTTGATCCGAAAAAAGCTATTCGCGAAAAATCGATCCTCTGCTGCGTGTGTGGAAAATCCTTCAAGATACTGACCAAGAAGCACCTGTCCACACATGAGCTGACAGTCGATGAATACCGAGAGAAATTTGGCTACAAAAAGAAACTCCCGCTGGTCTGCAAATCCTTGCAACGTGAACGTCGCAAGAAGATGAAAGAAATGAAGCTTTGGACAAAACGCGGAAAGAACAAAGAGTAATCCAAGAGAATACATGCAAAAGGCCAGATTGATGACAAACCCCAATCTGGCAGGCTGTTGACAAAGGTTCAAGTGCAAGGCGCAAAAAAAATCCAAGGCCGATGCGTATTTCCTATACGTGAGGATTTGGATTTTTTGCAGCAACGCAGCAATTGGGCCTTTGTCAGCAGCCTGAGGCCCGGTCTTATACCGGGCCTTTTTTATTTAAGTATACCTTCCATTAACTGATCAACTGTCTTTTCTATCCTCTCCCAACCAGCCTCTGACTGTAGATCAATCCCGCCGAGATTCCGATGGATTCGTGAACGTACCGCGAGGAAATTAACTGCCCCGGCCATAATTATCACGAGTGCAGTCAGATCAACGTCTTCCGGAGGATCATGTTCCATCAGTTCGAAGAATTCCAAAGCGGTCCTCGCCCGAACTTCTTCCAGCCCTCGAGTCAGGTCATTTCTTTCAATGGCTTCCCATGCCAATATTTCCAACGTATGCGGCCGACTTAAAATAGCTCGCAAATAGCGCTTGAAGAATAATGACATCAATTCATGGGGGGCCATATTACGTATGGCCTCCCTATCAGGACCTAGCAACTCTTCTGCGCTCGGCCAAAAATCAATGGTTTGGCCATAGGCAGCCACCAGGTCTGTCAGTCCGTTAAAGTATCTATATATCAGCTTCTTATCTACGCCGGCTTCCCGAGCAACAAGGTTAACGCCGACTTGTTGAAAGCCGACATCCGCCATGACTTTTCCTACAGCCTTGATCAGCTTATCCTTAGTCAGTTCCTTGTTTCTAATAGGAATAACCTTAGAAACAACGGTCAATTCAGCCATCTCCCCTCCTTCTCTATGAAGGTTTGACATGCCCCTAGTTTCTCATATCCTTATAATTGTTACAAACATCATCTTTATGTATATTACATTTACTTTGACCACATTTAGCCCGAGACAGGACTTATCTATGCCCCTTGATACTAAAACATTATGCAAACTGACTAAAAAGTTGAGCAATGAACAACTCAAACAATTCACCAAAGAAATAAGAGATTCCCTGCTGAGTGCCGGCATCGACCAAAAGCTCGTGGATACATCCCTCAAGAAAGCTATCAAAACAGTTCAAGAATCAAGCTCTTTAGAATCTGATTGTGAGGTTTTGCTTGAGAAATTGAAAACAAATGCCTCTCACAAAGATAATAGAGGTATTGATTCAATAGGTCGTGTCCTTGTCGAATATTGCTTTTCTCGCACGCCGGAAACAAAAATGATCTGGCCAGAAAATTCTGATCAAGACATTAAAGCCAGAGAGGTTTTTGTAGAAGGTGTCATCCCTCGCCCGCTCATGCGTTATTTTCTTGTCAGCGTCAGAGGAACCATCCCCCAACTCAATAAATATAAAGCAAGCTCTGTACTTTTCGGCAAAGAAAACGAAGCCCACGAACAACGTAAAGAGTTCGTCGACGCCCTAGTGGCCGAATTCAGAACCAATAGTTGTTCAGACCATAGTCAAACCTGGACTGCCATTTATGATGATGAACGTTTCCAAAGAATAGCTCTCGAACTCATTGGCGAAATTCGCAGAAAGATTGAACAGTTCGGACTTGAACGATATGTACGAATACTCGAAAATCTTCACCAACGAGACCCTGAAAAAACAAGCGTCAACGCAATGGAACGACCATTCAACCTCGCCGATGCCAAGCAAATAGAGGAAGCCCTCTGGGCCGCAGAAAGAAATCTGGCCAGAGGTTAGCCCCCCCCCTTCCCAACAGCATTCACGGCATAAAGCCCCGACTCTCCAGAATCGGGGCTTTATACGTTGTCAATAATGACTCATTTGATAAAAAAGGAGGGCCAATCCACCTGGTGCATGTACGAGCTCTGTTTGAACAAAAAGTTGTCATTAAGTGCCACTTCCTGCTCTTCCGGCGTATGAATCTCGTAAAATGGAAGCATGGAGCGAAAAGCCTGACGAATGCTTGAATTGTCCAATTTTAACACATGCTCAGGACGTGTCCCCAGAACATCCTCTCTAGCCTGACACGCTTGTTCATAAACAACAAACTGGCGGCAGGCCAAAGGTCGAACAGAATACACGGCACACGTTGTATTCTGTAACATGGGGCATGTCCGTTCCCCTGAAAAATTTTCAAGCACATCAATAATGGATTTCTGCGCCTTCGGGTCCATCTTATGGCATATAAACCATACAATTCCAGCAAGTTCCAAACTGGTCGCCGGAATAAACTGCTGATAACAACAGGTAATGCATCCCTTGCTACACGCAGCCTGAAAACCATGTTCACGATAGTCCCTCTCCTGCTTTTCTTGAACAGCTTGATCGGAAATGGCATAAGCATCCAAGAGCATGGGCAGCCAAGGAAATTCTTTTTCGTCTTCAGGTAACCGAATCGACATAACCCTTTCGTCCTGTTTCATTCAAAGTAATGTTGCCGAGATCATACATATCTTGATCAGGAATGACCATGTATTTAGTTTTCCCCCTAAACTCCACGTATTGATTCGCCTCCTCTCCAACGCAAAAGCGCCCCCGGTTCATACGAACCAGGGGCGCTTTCACTTTTCGACACTGCCAAATTTAACACAGTTAACACAAGCCACATTGATCCCAGCCAAGGTTAAGTAGCTCAAGCGCACAAAGCAGATTTCATCCATCTCCGCGCCGAGGAGCACCACGAGTCCAGCCATCATGCGAAGACAGAGCGAAGCAATGTCCAGCCGTCCACCAACTTGAGGCTTGTGAGAGTGGTGCAGCCTGCAAGGCGAGAGGTGTGAAATAACCGGAGGCGTATTCTTATACGTCGAGGATTATTTCATACCTCTCAACGCAGCAGGTGCGCCGCGATCGCAAGCCGGCCACTCGATAGCCCAAGGAATCGAACGCAAAAAAGCCCTTCAGCTATAAGCTGAAGGGCTTTTTTGAAAAGATCCTTGGCATCGACCTACTTTCCCACACGCTACCATGCAGTATCATCGGCGATGGAGGGCTTAACTACCGGGTTCGGAATGGGACCGGGTGTACCCCCTCCTCCTTGGCCACCAAGAAAAAGAGTAGAGTAAATCTGTATATTTACTCAAATATATAAGTAAATAGGGGAAGAGAGAATTCCATTAATTGTTAAATAAGCCGCACGATCTATTAGTACTGGTCAGCTGAACAACTCGCGTTGCTTACACCTCCAGCCTATCAACCTTGTAGTCTTCAAGGGATCTTTAGGGACATTTAATGTCCAGGGAGAACTTATCTTGAGGCTGGCTTCCCGCTTAGATGCTTTCAGCGGTTATCCGATCCGAACTTAGCTACCCTGCAATGCCGCTGGCGCGACAACAGAAACACCATAGGTTCGTCCACCCCGGTCCTCTCGTACTAGGGGCAGACCTTCTTCAATTCTCCAACGCCCACGGAGGATAGGGACCAAACTGTCTCACGACGTTTTAAACCCAGCTCGCGTACCACTTTAAACGGCGAACAGCCGTACCCTTGGGACCTGCTTCAGCCCCAGGATGTGATGAGCCGACATCGAGGTGCCAAACCGCGTCGTCGATGTGAAC
>JAFLJT010000030.1 GCA_022712855.1 Pseudodesulfovibrio sp.
GGCCGTGAACGTGCCGCCGTAAAAGGCGAGTTCGTAGGGACCTCGGCCAGCGGCCAAAGCTTCATCAAGGTCGTTATTCAGGCCGTGCAGGATGGATTCGAGTTCCGCTTCGTCGCGCCCGGTTTGTTTGTCCTGTGCGCAAAATACACAGCGGTAGGGACACCCGGCAAAGGGCAAAAAGACGGGCCATACACGCGTCGGTGCTGGCGCTGGTTCCGGGTGAATAAAGGTAATCTGGTCGGGCATAGTAGGCCGTCCCTAGTCGCGGGTCATCCAGTTCCAAGCGTGCTGGATGGTTTCGACTATATCCGAGTACTGCGGTTCCCAGCCGAGCGTTTTTTTTGCCATGGTACGATCAGCCACCAATCGGGAAGGATCGCCAGCGCGGCGCTCGCCGAGTTTGGGCTGAATATCAACACCGGTCACGGTACGGGCAGCTTCGATGATTTCCTGTACGGAATTACCAGTGCCGGAGCCGAGATTCACAGCAACGGATTCATTATCCGCAAGGTAATCCAAGGCTCGGATATGCGCATCGGCTAAGTCACATACATGGATATAATCACGGATGCAGGTGCCATCCGGGGTGTCGTAATCAGTACCAAAAACGGTGATCTCTTTTTCCGGATCATGGGCGGCCTGAAGGACCAACGGGATGAGATGGGATTCCGGGTTATGGGCCTCGCCAACTTCACTGTCCGGGTCAGCTCCGGCTGCATTGAAGTAACGCAAGGCGCAGTGGCGAGTGCCATGGGCCCGGCCGAAATCTTCGAGCATCCGCTCGACCATGAACTTGGACCAGCCATAAGGGCTGATGGGCCATTGGGGATGCGATTCAACGATGGGTACGGAATCGGGCATGCCGTAAACGGCGGCGGTGGATGAGAATACGATACGTTCACAACCGTGGTCGCGCATGGCTTCCATGACCGTGAGGGTGCCGCAGGAATTGTTGCGATAAAAACTCCCCGGGTCTTTGACCGAGACACCGACCTCAATGAAGGCGGCGAAATGGATAACGCCGGACGGCTTGTACTTATCGAACACTTCGTCGAGCAGAGCACGATCGCCGATGTCACCCTTGATAAGCGGTCCCCATTTGACGGCCCATTCGTGACCGTTGGAGAGATTGTCATAGGAAATGGGCGTGTACCCACGCTCGGCCAACGCCTTGCAGGTATGACCACCTATGTATCCGGCACCGCCGGTAACGAGGATATTTTTACTCATGCGACGTATCCTACTAGAAAACACTCATGGTGTGAAGAGTTGCCACGCCACATTCCCCCCTCAATAAGAGCTAAAGAAATCGGCCAACCAACCGATTAGTTACTATGTGAATGGTTGACACTCCACTGTTGCCATTATATTCAAAAACAAACCATTGGCAGCATGTTAAACGACATATACTCACACCTTACAACCCTGAAATCGCACCGTAGCAGAGATCTAAACTGCTCCACGAGGTGTCGGTTGGCAACGTCTGTACCGACCTCTGTCAAAATACGGGCAAGATGTGCCCGCTTCCTTTGCCACTCATTCAAAGCTATCTACGCTAAAATACTCCATTTTATCCTCCCAAAGAACTCCAGACTGGAGTTCTTTGTTCGGTGCGATACTTGCAACACCATTCGCCTCATGGGAGTGTCAGCGTTGTTTCTCAGCCCTTTGATGAGCAGGAATTAAACATGGGTATTCGCCTTGGAATCATAAGTGACGCGCACGGAAACGGACCGGCTCTTGAGGCGTGCCTTACTTTTTTCCGGAAACAGGCGGTTGACCGAGTCCTTTTTCTGGGAGATGCGGTCGGCTACTTCCCTCTGAGTACCGATGTCTGTGAACAGCTCATGCGAGCAGAAGCGCTTTGCCTGAAAGGCAACCACGAAGCCATGCTGTTTGGTGAATTGCCTATTTCTCCGGAAGCGGAGGCAGTTGTTCAGCTGGCAACGACGGCGCAGAACCTCCCCAAGGACTGGCGACAGGAGGTGGAGGCCAATGGCAGTAAACATCTTTTAGAAATCGGTGGTCGCCGTTTTCTCCTGGTGCATGGCTCCCCGGACAATCCTTTGACCAAGAGAATGCATGACCCTGAAAACTGCCCGGTAGATAGCGGGTTGGACGGCATTTTCATGGGACACACCCACAGGCCGTTTTTGCATCATAAAGACGGATGCCTACTTCTCAACCCCGGCTCATGCGGTTTGCCCAGAGACCATGGCGAACTGCTCTCCTTGGCCGTGCTGGAGGTGGAATCCATGCATGCTCAGATTTTTCGAATCCCATTTGTTCATGACATGACCCTCGTGAAACAGACACATGTAAACGTTCAGCAATGCCTGGCCCAGCGGTGTGATACCCCACTGGGTACAGTATGGAGCAAAGCCATATGAAATCATTAACGGTTTGCGTCACAGGCGTCGGCGGTGGCGGCAACGGAGAACAACTCCTCAAGTCGCTACGACTCGCCGAGACCGCCTATCGCATCGTAGGCACGGACATGACGCCCCTCAGCACCGGGCTGGCCATGGCGGACATCCCGTGCATCCTCCCCCCGGCGTCGGACCCATCGTATATGGATGAGCTCCTCTCTCTGTGCCGCAAGCACGATGCCTGCGCCCTGCTCCCAGGATCAGAGCCGGAACTCAGCGTTATCAGCAAAAATCGCCATACCATCATTGACGCAGGAATCTTTCTACCGCTCAATCCGCCGGACGTCATATCCATGTGCATGGACAAACTGCAGATGTTTGCAACCCTGGCAGGAGAGAAAGTCGAAGTGCCATGGTTCCGTCGTGTGCAGTCTGAAAATGATATCGCCGATTTTCCACAATTCCCCGTTGTCTATAAACCCTCGACTGGCTCCGGTGGCTCTGCCAACACATTTATCGTCCAGAACAAGGACGAAGCGCGCTGGTTCGCTCGTCATCTACTGTCCCTGTACCCGGAGTTCATCGCCCAGGAATACGTCGGCACACCAGAAGACGAATACACCGTGGGCGTGCTGTCCGATATGGATGGGAATTTCATCAACTCCATTGCCGTACGCCGCTTTGTACTTTCCGCACTGGGCAGCCGTATCAAGCTCCCCAACCGGACAGGACGCGATGAACTAGGTAAACAACTGGTCATCAGCAGCGGCATCTCTCAGGGCGAAATAGGCAGATTCCCGGATGTAACCGGTCCCTGTGAGGCAATAGCAGAGCTGCTCGGATCACGTGGTCCGTTCAACATCCAGTGCCGGTTCGTGAACGGAAAGGTCTATGTCTTTGAAATCAACCCGCGCTTTTCCGGCACCTCTTCCCTGCGGGCACTGGCCGGTTTCAACGAGCCGGACATCCTCATTCGCCGCCATGTGCTGGGCGAAGAGACCGCACCCCGTTTCCCTTATAAGGAAGGCGTCATCATGCGCAGCCTTAAAGAGAACTTCGTCAACACCACTACCGGGCTGTAGCTCAAGGCCGTGTAAAGAATACAATCATTTGTAGATACTCAATAATCAGGAGAGTCCCATGAAGAAAAATATCGCATCCCCCGCTGAATGGCTGACTGACAGCGGATTGACCCAGGCCGGAGAAAAGGCGCGCCAGTCATATTCCAAGTTCGTCAATTACATGAACGATCTGCCCATGCCCACCTACAAGGTGAGTCGCGCATTGCACCTCATGCAATCCAATAGATACGACACGTCGCTGGATGGCTATGCCACCCCGCCCCACACCATCAATTTCTGCGTGAACAACCGCTGCAATCTTCATTGCTCATACTGTGACCTCAACCATGGTCGTGAAGAATGGGAGAACCTGAACACGAAGATGAAGCACAACATCATCGACCCGCAGGTCAAGCATGAGTTGCCGCTTGAAACGTGCAAAAGCATCGTGGATCAGGTGGCCTGGTTCAAGCCGACCATCCGCATCCCCTGGATGGAAGCCCTGCTCTACAGCAATCTGATGCCGTTCATCGAATACACCAAATCTAAAGGACTGCCGTTCTCCATGCTCACCAACGGCCTGTTGTTGCCAAAATTTGCAGAGCGGCTGGCCGAAGCGGGCGTTGATGCCCTGCGCGTCTCTCTGGACGGTCCCGCCCGTATTCACGACACCCTGTGCGGGGTCAAGGGAGCCAACAAGCAGATCATCAAGGGCCTGCAAATGCTCGTCGAAGAGCGCAAAAAACGCGGCTCCGACATGCAGATCGGCTGCTACTACACCGTCAGTGACACCAACCACGACACCATGGTCGAATTCCTCGAAGAGATGGAAGAACACGGCCTGTTGGACGAAATGTTCATCGGCTTCTACATGTTCAACTACATCTCCGACGACATGGTTGAGGCACACAACCGTGAACATGCTTCCATCTGTGGCGCAACCGTGGAACAGACCAGCGCTCAGTTCATCGACATCTCGAAGATCGACGTTAAAACCATTCTGGAGCAGCGGGAAGAGATAGAAAGGCGTTTCGTCCCCAAGGGCGCACGCATTCATTTTAGACCAGACTTCACCCAAAAGAATATCGACTTCTGTCTTGCCAGCGAGGCCGGAGCATACCCCGACAGCCGTTGCGAAACCCATTGGCATACGCTCTTCATCAACCCCGACGGGCTGGTCAAACCACTGCCGCAATGTATTCTGGATCACGTGGGCAACATCAATGAAGATAGCTTCATGGATGTCTGGAACAGCGACACCATGCGGGAACACCGGATGAAGCTGCAAGAGCACGGGGCTTACTACGGCTGCATGCGTTGCTGGTCCATTTACAGCAACATCGAAGATCTTCAGGACAGTTGGTCGGACACGACAAACGATAAAAAAAGTGACGCGGAGTAGCTAGCCAATGACCGAAACGTCTTTTGCCTGCCCGGTCTGCGAGGCCCTCGACAGCACGAGCCTGTACCCAAAATACAGGGGGAAATGCATCACGTCCCAAATGTTCTTTTGTGAGGACATCCAGTTGGACAACCGATGCTGCGAGTCATGCGGGTTTATCTTCAATGCCAAGGGAATCCGGGGCAAGGAAGAGACAATCTACAACACCACAACGTGGAAACCTAAACCGCAGATCATCTCCTTTGGAAAAGATCGCAAGACCACGCACCGTCGTGCTCTGGAAACGTTCATGGGAATGGCCGATATTGCCCAGACCGGTTCGCTGCTCGACTTCGGCGCAGGGACCGGGGCTTTTCTCAAAGAGTTTGTTACCGAGTATCCGGGCTGGCAAGTTTCAGCCATCGAACCGGGTGACGGGCACAAACAACTCGCTGAGATTCCAGGGCTCAAGGACGCCTACAACGCGCCCTATTACACCCTTGAGATCAAGGATACTTTCGATGCCGTCGTAGTAACGTCGGTACTGGAGCATGTGGCCGATCCCCTTGGGGCGCTGCGCTGGATATACGATCGGCTGAAACCGGGCGGCATGCTGATCATGCAGCACCCGAACTTCGAACACCTGCCGGGTGACCTGTTCTGCGCCGATCATATCAACAAGCTCACCGTGCCGCATACACGGGCGTTATGCGAATGTGCCGGATTTGAAGTAGTGGCTGAAGACGTGGAAACCCTTACCTTCTATTTTTCCCTCATTAAATCCGATGCACCTACAAACCGACTGCCCGACTGCGGCGAACAGAACCTGAAAATCGCCAAAGCTGCGGAGCATGTGGCGAAGGCGACTGTCGATGCCGTGGCCCGAGCCGTAAAAAACGCCGCTGAGACCAATGGAAAGGCTGCCGTATTCGGGTGTACACCCATCAGCTTCATGGCGCATTTCATTCTCGATTGCAGACAGGACATCGCCTGCTTCGTGGACGAGAATCACCATGTCTGGGGATGGGATATAGACGGCATCAAAGTCGTCGGACCACAGCGCATGCAAGAACTTGGTATCACCGACCTAGCTATTGCCATCAGCCCGATGTACTGGAAAGCTGTCGAATCCAGTATGAATGATTACGACGTGACCGTGCACGTTCCAACCCCCTGAGTCCATAACACTCTGGAGAATGCATGACCCCACAGCCCTATACATATGACTACTTCGAGCGCTTCCTGACAAAAGGAACCTCCATTGCTCCTGTGACATCACTCAAGGACTCCAAGGAATTGGACAGATGCATATTCCTGCGGCATGACGTGGATTTTTCCATGCAACATGCGGCACGACTTTTTTCGTTGGAGCAAAAGCACAACGCGAAAGCGACCTTTTTCTTCCTGACGTCCGCACTGTCCTACAATGTGCGAGACCGGAAAAACAGGATGATACTGCAAGACATGGCGCGGAAAGGGTTCGAAGTCGGTCTCCATTTCGACCCAACACTCTACCCTGATACCCCTGACGCCGAATTAACTGCAAAGCTCGATTTTGAAAAAGGCATTCTTGAAGAAATCATCGGGCAGGAAGTCGTATCGGTCAGTCTGCATAATCCATCGATACATGGGAACTTTCTCGAATTCGACACCATGAACAACGCTTACAGCGCAAGCACCTTCAATAACAATCAGTACCTCTCAGACTCGTGCTATGACATGAAGGGAAAGAATCTCCTTGAGTTCGTGGAGAAGGCGGCAGACAAGAACCTGCAAATACTGATTCACCCCATGCACTGGAATCATGAGCGGCTGACGTACCACGAAATTTTTGACGAATACACCAAAGATATCCAGGAAAGAATCCATCACTACTTTTCGGTCAACAAGGTCTACTGCCAGGAAAAGGAAGGCTAGCGTATGCCGAAACTCAAAATATACATGCTCAACACGCTCCAGGATGGGGTCAACCTCGCCAACCTGCTGTCAAAGGACATCGAGATAGCGGGCATGATCAGTCTGACCGACCGCGATCCGGGCGACGCCATCTCCGGATTCGTCTCCTGCAAAAAAGCATGTTCAACACTTGATATCGAGTTTATTGGCGTCGAAAGCTACGATCTTTCCGCCCCTGCCGACAAAGACATCTTAACAGGCCTGGACATCGACATTCTCATCATATCCGGCTGGCAGCGATTGGTGCCGGACTGGCTCCTCGATCATGTCTCCATGCATTCGATCGGACTGCACGGAAGCCCCTGGGGGATCACCAGAGGGCGCGGACGCTCACCCCAGAACTGGGCCTTGCTGCTTGGCGAAAAGTCGTTCTCTCTCTCGCTTTTCAAGGTTTCACCCGGCATTGACGACGGACCCGTTTTCCTGACCCGACAGTTCCCATATGACCTGACAGACGATATACGCACGTCCCACCGAAAGGTCGTATTCCTGGCCGCTGAGATGCTCGAGGAGCATGTCACTCGTGTACTTGACGGCAATGTGGAGGCAGTACCTCAAGATGGGGACGCTTCCTATCTTCCGCAAAGACGACCGGAAGACGGCATGATCGACTGGACCTGCTCAAGCCGCTCCATCTACAACCTGATACGGGCGCTAACCAAACCGTATCCCGGGGCATCGAGCGAAATTGACGGCGTCCCCGTTAAGATGTGGAAGTCGCAATTATTCAGCCTGAACTCCGACTCACCGGCCACTCCGGGGGAGATCGTTGCCATGTACGAAAACGGGGAACTGCTGGTTGGAACGGGTGACGGTTTTCTGCTCATCGAAGAATACGACATCGAAGAATATGGCACCACCCTTTCACCTGGAAATGCTTTCACGTCCGCAGATGTCAGCAAACAGATGGAAATCATCGTAACCAGACACCATGAGAAATATCCGGATAATGCCATTGCAGACGAAGTCCATGCCTATCCTGGACGCTGCAAAACGGATGACTAACACCTGCCACCCGTATCAGTTCAGACCACCTCGGCTCATGATATTCTAAAACGATTCGCTGACTGACGAGCTTTTTGCCTTTGTGAATTCATGCCGGGAAATCTGGTCCGGCGTCTGATCCGGCATGCCATACGTGGCCTTCTGTCCTGTGATGACCCAGGATCCTTCCTCTCGCAATCTGCCCATATCCCAACGCGGTACTGTGGCCAGCCGAGTCGGATCATCCGGCAGAAGCCCTTCGCGGACAAGGCGTTGCAGGTCGGCCTGGGGACTGACCCCATGAACCTGCATGATCTCCAGAGTTTGCTCGTTGAGATAGTCGGGGACCGTCTCGCCCTCGGGGATGAATGCTCGCATGGAATACAGCGTCGGGTAGATGTCCGCATCATACCGGCCGGTTCTATTGAGCGATTCCATCATATATTCGCCCACACTCGCCGGGCTGCCGATCCCCATATCGATGTAATCACGGCCTCTCTCTGCAAGGCCACAACGTAGGTCCATGTCTTCCACGACCTGCCGGATCCGGTCCTTGAGCGTTTCAAATGAAATATTGAGTACGGGCCGATTGCGCGGCATGGGAGATTCCACGCCGTTGTAACTGGATAAAACCGCGCAACCGCTGGCCATGCCTTCATAGCCCAACACCCCGCTTCCGCAAGATATCTGGTCGATGAGGATGTCCGCCTCTGTCAACTTGGCCCGCACCACTTCGTGGGGGACATCCTGCAGCAATTCCAGATGAAAATTCAAACCCTCGGCCTTCAATTGGGCAAGGGCATCTATGATACGGTCCGTTTGCTTGTAGAGAGTGCTGGACGGCGAATGCAAAATTATCGGCGTACGACGTTTAGGTATATTGCAGACAAATTCACGATTATTAATAATCGGGCCAGACTGGAAATATGGCCGAATCCCCACTGTTTGACTCGGCGGAGCACAGACTATCGCGTCGGCATATCGCTCGGCCATGCGAGTATTGTGTAGTTTGTTGGCAAGGGCAGGATGGTAGCGACCAAGGGAAAGAATATCGCGGTGGTTGGAGCAGCGCACCTTCGGCGTTTCAATATCACGCTTGTAATACGGATATCTACGGCCATGAGCACTCCAGAAGATCTTAGCCATCTCCGCATCCCGCACCTCGGTACCACACTGCCTGCAAATAATCGTCTTGCCCCTCTCCTTGAGCATGGGGACATCAACCATACGGGGCAAGAACGAGGTTCCTCCCACGAATATAAATATATCATATTTATCGACAAAATCGAAAAACTTGGGACCATACTGAACTGTAACACCACCATTGTCATCCTTCATGCAGGTGGTGCCATCGAGAAATTCGGCATCCATGAAAGTGTAGTCTGTTTTCTTATAAAACGGATGAATGCGGTTTGGCAGGACCAGGCTGTCTGCTTCATAACCCAATTCTTTGAGTCCCAAAGTAATGCTGGAAGTATACTTTGCCAGCTCTCCGGTGCCAACGAGTATGCGTGGGTTCGTCATCATTCAGGCCTCCCCCCTTTCAGGCAGGATTTGAGCATGCCCACCACTATATCCTGCTCGGACCCAGTCATTTCATGATAAAGCGGCAACGTCAGGCAATGATCAAAAGCCCATCGGCTTCCTATCATAGAACCCTCAATCCGCACCGAGCCATTGTTGGAAAAAATTGAATGCAGGTGCAGTGCATAGGTGCCTATCTGCACTTCCACTCCCGCCCCGCGCATGGATTCCATCACGCGATCACGGTTATCGATGAAGATGCAGAACGATTGTCGAGAATGGACACCGCCCGACACAACGTCCGGGAATTCCACACCGGGAACATCGGCGAGCAGCGCTTCATAGCGTCGGGCCAATTCTATGCGCCGGGCAAGCATCTCGTCCGCAACCTGCAACTGGGAAAGGGCGATGACCGAGAGCACATCCGGGAGCATTGCATTGGCCCCCATCTGGTCAAAAAGAGTGTCAGCACGCGTGGCCTGACTGCCTTTCCCAAAACACTTGTACGAACGCAGCCACTGCGCCCACACATCGTTCTGTGTTGTGATCAAACCGCCACGGGCAGCGGTGAGGAACTTCCTCGGATGCAAGCTGAACACGGTGATGTCAGCCTGACTACCTATCCGTTCTCCATTGAACTCGGCCCCGAATGCGCAGGCCGCATCTTCGATAACAAGCAGACCATGCTCCTTTTTAAGAGCAGCAAAAGCGTCGTGGTCCAGTGGATTGCCAAAGGTGGAGACAGGCATCACCGCCTTGGTGGCCGGCGTTATGGCTGCGCCAATGGCGGCCATGTCGATGTTCATTGATTTGGGTGTGACGTCCACAATCACGGGCGTTGCGCCCACGGCCAGGACAGCCAGTCCGGTTGCAGGAAAAGTATAGTCCGGAATGATAACTTCATCACCGGGACCGATCTCAAGGCAGCGCAAGGCCATTTCCAGCCCAGTAGTGCAGGAATCCACAGCCACGCAATACGCGACACGAAGAAAACGGGCGGCCCCAGCTTCGAGTTCGGCGGTCTTCGGCCCCTCCACCAGAAAACCTGACTGAAGGACTTCGGTCACGCCCTCGACAGTCCCTTCGGGCAGGTACGGACGGATTAGCGGGATATTCATGCCTTGGCACCTTTGGTGTCACGATACCATTCAAGCGTCGCGGCAAGCCCTTTGTCAAAGGACATGGGCGTAAACCCGACCAATTCCTTGAGCCGGGCACTGGTGGCATTGTGACACGCCACATCTGAGCCTCGGCCTTCCTTCCTGACAATGGGACCAGTGTAGCCCATCAGCTGCGCCACTTGCTCTACAAGCTGCCCGATGGTGATGCAATTTTCAGCGGAAATATTCACCGATTCGCCAGCAGGGAGCGCATCGTAACATTGCATGACTGCATCCACGGTATCGTGCACATGGATGAAATCGCGGCTCTGCAAACCATCACCATGGATCTCAGGCTCGCCGCCTTCCATGATTCGTCTGGCTGTGATCGGGATAACACCGGCCAGAGGGCCGGAATCGTTTTGCCGAGGACCGTAGTTGTTGAACGGGCGGACGATAAAGGCGTCCAGGCCGAACATGCGGACATAGCTTTCCACGGCCAGATCCGCTGCGGCCTTACCTGCCGCGTAGGTGGTCGTAGGATGTATCGGATGGGCCTCGTCCATGGGTTCATAGACAGCCGTGCCGTAGACTTCGGACGTGGAAAAATGACAGAGGGTCGAAAACAATCCTTTGCGTTGTAGCTCCAGTAGATTGAGTACGCCGGTCACATTGGTGGCAAAGGCATTTGAAGGATTCATGAACGAGTAGTTGAGCGCCTTGGTGGCACAATTGAAAACCACATCGATATCATGCCGTTCAAAAATATATTCCAGAGAGGAAGGGAACTCCACATCTTCCCTGTAGAGGACGGCACCCTTGGCACGGGCTGCTGCGATGTTGTCGAGGCTACCCAGGAACAGATTGTCCACGACAACCAATTCCCGCGCTCCCTCCAAGATCAGTCTATCCACCAGATGGCTGCCGATAAATCCAGCGCCGCCAGTCACCAAAACACCTCTGCCAACAATTGATTTTCGCACGCTCATTAAATCTTTCCCGCCCCCGGCAACCACGTTGATCCGTTGAATTCAGGATCATCCTCAACGGGATTTCCATCACTATCCAAGCGAATTCCGTCCTGATTCACATAGCCGATATGTCGTGCCGGATTGCCGATGACCATGGAGTAGGCCTCAACATCTTTGGTGACAACGGCTCCTGCGCCGATCATGGCATATTCCCCGATCTCAAGACCACAACGGATGGTGGCGTTGGCACCGATGCTTGCGCCGCGCTTGACCAGAGTTGGCGATGCAATCCAGCCCTTACTGAAAGCCCGCGGAATTCTGTCGTTGGTAAAGGCCACATGCGGACCTATAAAGACGAGCTCCTCGATTTTGACACCATAATAAATCGATGTGCCATTTTGAATTTTGCAACCATGGCCGATCTCGACGTGCTGGTCGACATAGACGTCTTTGGCGATGACGCAGTTTTTGCCGATTTTGGCGTGCTCGCGAACCTGCACATTCATCCACAGGGTCGAGCCTTCACCTATCTCGGCGCGATCATCGATCCAGGCCGTATGATGGGCCCGGTATCCCGGTGCCACAATGGGGGCTTCAAATCTATAGTTCACTGTCATTCTCCTCAAAAACGTTCTTCATGCCACCCGGTTCGATGCTCAGACTGACAAGGACACGTCTTCCGCTACCATCCATATGGGAAGACCATAGGCGAAGACCGGGCTTCCGTCAGCAATATCTGCAATACAGATATCCCAATTCTCGTGATTCTCCACCGAACCATTCAGGGAAGATTGATCCGCAATAACGATGGCCGCATCGATCTTGTAAACCAATGGCAACCACTGCGCACCAGCAATGTGCTCAAGACGAGCCTTCATTTTCCTGATGCGCTTCTTCATGGTGGGGACGTAGGTCAGTCCCTTGGTGTAATTCTTGAAATACGCCCTTTTGCCGAGCTGCTGGGGGACCACATGCAACCAGCTGGGATTGGCGTTGTCAGGCACGTTGTACGCCGACGCCACAATGCCGCCGCCGTTTTGGAAATATGTATCGCATACGGATATGAGCCGACTCTCGGAGATAGGCCCGGCATACGGACTGATCACGGCCAGCGGCAGATCATCGGGAATATTCTGCATTACCTTCACAACATCGCCCCATCGCCACATACCAGGGTTATGAATATTGACATGCAGACTTTCAACGCCATTGGCTTCCAATATTTTGATAGTTGCCGCATCATTGGCCACGCCGATGATGCGATCAAAACGCTTGTCCTCGCGCAGGAGGGCGATGCTGTTTTCAAGTATTCCGAGACCGGGGAATGAGCCTGTGTCCAGGAAACGTTCCCTGTCGGTCACGGCCAGGGCATTAACAACAGCAGTCATCGCCTGGCTGGAGGCCGGGCTGTCCTGACGCGCCTTGGCTGCACGAGAATCTTCCATGAAATTCATATGCTCACCCCAAAATCATACAAATCGTTCTGTACGACCATTTCTGCAACCCTAAAATCGTTATCGCTGTCTATATCTATCATTTCATAGATATTATCCAACTGGATGTAGCATTGCTGAAAGCTTGGATACGGGTAGGTGTAGCCCATGAAATTCGACAAAGGCTTGAAGAATGATTGATGCAACATCCGCTTGTTGAACACATCGGTCATGGGAACCGCAGTCTCTTCCTGAAAAAAAAGCTTGTCTGGCGTGGTGTCTGTCCTGACGTAGGTCTTGACCAGCGGCGAAAAATGCATGCGCTCGATGTACTCTGTCATTTTCTCCACATTCCTGAACGGCGTGGTCGGCAGCAACTGAATGAGCTTGACGAATGGATTGACGGACCTGGGCCAGTATCCGAATTGGTCCATGAGGAATTGCTGTGTATACGAAAGCAGGGCAGACATCGGAGTCGCGTCTTCGGCAAGATGAGCAGGTCGCAGGAAAGGCACCTCCGCGCCGAATTCCTTTGCTATGGCCGCATAGTCCGGGGAATCGGTGTTCACCATGACCATGTCAACGCCAGGAATACTTTTGGCAACGAGAATGGAGTAGGCCATAAGAGGGAGGCCGTTGAGAGGACGGATATTCTTGTCCTTGAGTCGTTTGGACCCGGACCGTGCAATGATTTCTATCACGACCGGACGTCGTGATGGTGGCGGCATCGAGGCCCGTGCCCGGGTTTCCGCCAATATGACTTCTTGCCTCATAATTTACCCAACTTGCCCTGTGTCACTGTCAATGGTTTGTACCCGTTTATTGAAAGAGCAATTTACGTTCCAAAGACACCCCTTTATCTACCAAACCCCTTGCGACTCCTCCTATTCCCAGTTATTATAAGACCACTCGGTGCATTAACATTTTTTGCGCCGCTCCTGCAATTGGCCCGTTAATATTTTTTTGACGCTTATACAGGTAATCGGCTAATAGCACTGTTTACATTAGGGGTTTTAACCAAATTCGCTGTGGGTAAAGTTTTTCCCCGATCAAACCGATTACTCAGTTAGTGAAACAGCTTTTCGGAGGGCGCGCCAGATGAAAATATTTTTGTACCATCGCCCTTGCCCAATTATTGCATACAGTTCCTCGCGGATAAATTTGCCGCGAAACTGACCAGACAACCACATGATGTAAGGACTGAACGAAGCAATGCACAAACTCGTATCCATGATCGTCCCGACATACAATCAGGGCCACTATCTCGGCCCCTGTCTGGATTCCATCTGGTTTCAGGACTACCCAAACCTTGAGATCATCGTCGTCAACGATTGCTCCACTGACAACACCCACGATGTCATCGAGGACTTTGTAGCCCGTGTGGAAACCGACGAGGTCTCCTTTGCCTCTTCTTATAATGAAGAAGCCGACGAGATTGTGCGCACCCGCCATCCCCGCTATGCCAAGGAAGGCCGCACACTGACCGTCCTGCACAACGAGCAGAACATGGGCTCCACCCGAACCTACAACCGAGGATTCCACGCCGCGACCGGCGAATACTGCACATATATCGCCTCTGACGATGTTTGCCATCCGCAGATGATCTCCGAACTCGTGGCTCCGCTGGATGCCGACGAAGCGGACTTCACCTATTCCGACATGTTCGTTTTCGATGATCAGGGCAGAATCCTGCGTGAATTCAAGGTGCCGGACTACAGCTTTGAGGCGTGTTTTACACAATGGTATCTGTGCGGTGTCTCCAAGCTCTATCGCCGGAAACTCCACGAGATCCTTGGCTGGTACAACAACGATTTTCTGGGCAATGATCACGAGATGTATCTCCGTTTTGCCCTGGACGGTGTGCGCTTCAAGCACATAGCCAAGACCCTATATTCGGTTCGCACCCACGACGGGCGCGAGGAAAATGTCCACAGTTCGTCCAACTGGGCCAAGCTCCTCGAAGAATCGAAATCGCTGGTCAAAAAGGCTCGCGCCGCGCAGGCGAACGGAGATATCTCATAATGGCCATCTGCCTCATCACCGGTTCCGGTGGACTCATCGGCGGCGAGACCTCGCGCTTCTTTGCGAACAAAGGGTTTGACGTCGTGGGCATCGACAACGACATGCGCAGCTATTTTTTCGGCGAGCAAGCGTCCACCCGGTGGCATGTGGATAGCTTGAAAAAGGGCCTGGCCTCCTACACCCATCACAGCGATGACATCCGGGACGAAAAAGCCATGGATGCATTATTCGCCCGCTACGGCAAGGATATTGCGGTGGTCGTTCACACGGCGGCGCAGCCGTCCCACGACTGGGCCGCGCGCGAACCACTCACGGATTTCGATGTCAATGCGCGTGCCACTCTGGTGCTGCTTGAGGCTACCCGCAAGCACTGTCCCGAAGCCGCCTTCATCTTCACATCCACCAACAAGGTCTATGGCGACACGCCCAATTCTCTGCCTCTTGTGGAGCTTGAAACACGCTGGGAGCTGGACACGTCCCACCCCTGGCATGCACGCGGTATTGACGAGACCATGAGTCTGGACATGTGCACGCACAGTGTATTCGGGGCCTCCAAGGTGGCTGCGGACATCATGGTCCAGGAGTACGGACGTTATTTCGACATGAACACGGTCTGTTTCCGTGGCGGCTGCCTGACGGGCTCGGGGCACAGCGGCGCGGAGCTGCACGGTTTCCTGGCCTATCTGGTCAAGTGCGGCGTGACTGGCGCGCCTTACACAATCTTCGGCTATGACGGAAAACAGGTCCGGGACAATATCCACAGCTCTGATCTGGTGAACATGTTCTGGCACTATATCCAGGCCCCGCGCCCCGGCGAAGTATACAACGCAGGCGGCGGGCGCCATTCCAACTGCTCCATGCTCGAAGCCATTGCCCTGTGCGAAAAAACCACGGGCCGTGCATTCAACTGGACCTTGGGCGAGGACAATCGTGTGGGCGACCATATCTGGTGGATTTCCGATGTCTCGAAATTTCAGAGCCACTACCCCGACTGGGCATACACGCATGGCATTGAAGACATCATCAAAGAGATACACGCCAACAGCGTAGAACGTTCTTAAGGACCGGGCATGAAGAATCGAGCCATCACTACAGAAAAGGTATTTCCGGGGACTGGAAGAATCACTTCATCCAGGAAAATATTGCTACGGCAAAGGCCATTTGCGGCGACCTACTGGTCGAGCTTGGCTATGAACAAAATTTGAGTTGGTAAACAATTTGGTTTCCAAAGAACGAGGGTAACACAGTGCTACAATTCGCATTGATGGGTTGCGGGCGCATAGCCCAAAGACACGCCGACCTCATCGGCTCTGGAAAGGTCGCCGGGGCCGGACTGGCCGCTGTCTGCGACGTAATCGGAGAAAAGGCCGTCCTATTGGGGGAGAAGTATGACGTCCCCTGGTTCACCGACGCCCACGAAATGATGGAGTCCATGGGAGACAAGGTGGACGTATTAACCATCCTGACCGAAAGCGGACTCCATGCCCGCCACACCATCCAAATGGCCCGCTACCGCAAGCATATCGTCGTGGAAAAGCCCATGGCCCTGCGTCTGGCTGATGCCGACGAAATGATTCGGGTGTGCGACGCGGCCGGGATCAAGCTCTTTGTCATCAAGCAGAACCGATACAACTACCCGGTGCTCAAGCTGCGCGAAGCCATGGAGTCTGGACGATTCGGCAAGATCGTCATGGGCACGGTCCGGGTTCGCTGGAGCAGGAACCAGGCCTATTACGATCAAGCCGACTGGCGCGGCACCTGGGCTGGTGACGGCGGCGTCTTCTCCAACCAGGCAAGCCACCATGTGGATCTGCTGGAATGGATGCTGGGCGAGCCGGTCTCAGTCTTTGCCAAAAGCCGCACGGCCCTGGTGGACATCGAAACCGAAGATACCGGCGTGGCTATTATCACTTTTGCCAGCGGTGCCATCGGCATCGTTGAAGCGACCAATGCCACGCGACCCAAGGACCTCGAAGGCTCAATCTCCATCCTCGGAGAGCATGGTACCGTTGAGATTGGCGGATTCGCAGTCAATGAGATGAAGACCTGGAATTTCGAGACCGAGGAACCAGGCGACGAAGAAGTCCTGAGTACCTACAGGACCAACCCACCGGACGTTTACGGATTCGGCCATCTCTCCTATCTGGAACATGTGGTGGACTGCATCGAAAACAACAGTCCGGCCCTCGTGGATGGTCTGGAAGGCCGCAAATCACTGGAATTGATCAGCGCCATCTACGAATCCATCGAAACCGGCCAGGAAGTCCGGCTGAAATTTGCACCGAGACTGTGCAGGCTTGGAGAAGACAATGGCTCGTAATATTGCCTCGACCGCCGTCATCCATCCGGGTGTCCGCTTCGAAGGTGATGTCGCGATCGAAGACTGGTGCGTCATCGGCGCACTGCCTGCCGAGACGGATGAACCGCGCCCCGAGACCGTCATCGGCGACGGGGCTGTCATCCGTTCCCATACCATCATCTATGCGGGAACGAGCATTGGCAAAAACTTTCATTCGGGCAACAAGGCCAATATCCGGGAATACAATATCATCGGCGATGATGTCAGCATCGGTACCCACGCTGTTGTTGAACACCATGTGACCATGGGCAACGGCGTCCGACTGCACAGCCTGGCCTTTGTCCCCGAGTATTGCGTGCTGGAAGACGGCGCGTGGGTCGGCCCCAATGCCGTGCTCACCAATTCAAGGTACCCTCTGTCGCCCGAGGCCAAGACCACCCCCATGCCTGTCCGGCTAGGCAAGGGAGCCATTGTCGGGGCCAATGCAACGATTCTTCCCGGCGTAACCATAGGGGCGAACAGCCTTGTCGGTGCAGGTAGCGTTGTCACCAAAGATGTCGCGGATGACGCCGTTGTTGCGGGCAATCCAGCCAAATACCTTCGCAGCAAGGACGATCTTCCTTATGAGTAACGTGAAGATTCCGTTCATGGATCTTTCGGCCCAATATGCGGCCATCGAGCCGGAAATAACCTCTGTCATGGCCGAAGTCATCGCAGCCAATGCCTATATCCGAGGACCGTTTGTCGAGCAATTCGAAGAAGACTTTGCCGCGTACAGCCACACGAATCACTGCATTGGAGTGGCCAACGGCACGGACGCACTGTTTCTAGCTCTCAAGGCTATGGGCATCGGGCCAGACCATGAGGTTCTGGTCCCGGCCATGACCTTTGTGGCAACGTCCGAGGCCGTCACCATGGCCGGAGCCACACCTGTGTTCGTGGATATCGATCCCGTTACCTTCACTCTTGACCCGGACGCAATGGCAAAGAAAATTTCACCACGGACCAAAGCTGTCATCCCAGTCCACCTGTACGGGCATCCGGCAGACATGAAAAGCATCCGGAAACTGGCCGACCACTACAATCTCAAAATCATCCAGGACGGGGCTCAGGCCCATGGCGCGACCATCGGCGACACGCCCATTGCAACATTCGGTGACTGTACATGTTTCAGTTTTTATCCCGGAAAGAACCTCGGAGCCTACGGCGACGCTGGCGGTGTTGTCACCAATGACGAGACTCTGGCCCAACAGATCAGGATGCTCGCCAACCACGGTCGCAAATCAAAGTATGACCATGAATTCGAGGGCGTCAATTCCCGCATGGATGGACTGCAGGGCGGCGTGCTTTCGGTCAAGCTCAAGTACCTTGATACGTGGACCGACCTGCGCCGCACCTGGGCCGGAATGTACGATAATGCGCTCAAGGACCTCGACGGCGTAGCCACTCCGACAATGAGCAATGGCATCGGCCACGCCTACCATCTGTATGTCATTCTGGCCGAAGACCGCGACGCACTGCGAGAATATCTGGCGGATCGCGGCATCGCCACCGGTGTACATTATCCCATCGCACTGCCGTTCCTGGAAGCCTACACTCGAATGGGACACGGACACGAAGACTTTCCCAACGCGTTCACCGTTCAGAATCACGCCCTGTCACTGCCAATTTTCCCAGAACTCGGCGAAGAGCGAACACTCCTCGTCGCCCGAGCTGTCACGGATTTCTATGCTTCAAGGAGTGGCAATGCATAAGAAGAAACTCCTGTTTTTCCGTTGGCGATACTCGGACCTGTGCGCCGACTTCGTTCTCAAGAACAAGCTGCTCACCGAGCAGTGCCTTGAGCCTTTTTTCGATGTGGTTTCCACGTCCGAGGATTGTGACTACTCCGAGATGGTGGATCTGCACGAACCCGATCTGGTCATGTTCGAAAGCGGCAGCGGCACGCTCCCGTTCTGGCGTCCCAAAATCACTAACACCCGGGCGCATCCCGAAATCCCTCGCATCGGATTTCTCGAATCAGACCCGCACAGTGGTTCACGGTCCGTGTTCATGGCCGATATGGACCGTCTGGGCATCGACATGTTCTTTTCGCGAATGAACCCCATGGGTGAATATTTCCCGGAAATCGCCGACAGGCTTTTCCTTTTCCCCTGGCACGCCGATGTCAGTGTCTGCAAAGATTGGGGATTGGGAAAAAACATCGTGCTGAACCTGACTGGGGCATGCAGTCCGCCATATCCGTGGCGTATGAAAATGTTCCCGGTTCTCTCGGAATCGTTCCCCGCACTGCGTTCCGTGCACGGCGGCTACCTGCGCTCGCAGGCCACGACCATGCAATGGGGCGAAGGCTATTCCAGGCAACTCAATGCCTCAAATTTTTCGGCCACCGACGGCACGGGCTGGCGACTGCTGGTCAAGAAGCATCTTGAAATCACGGCCAGCCGCTGCTGCCTTGTGGCAGAGGACACGCCCATTCTGGCCGCAGCCGGTTTCCGGGATATGGAAAACTGTGTTCTGGGCGACGACCGTGATGTCCCGGACAAGATGAACGAACTGCTGACCGACCCTGAGCGTCTGGAGCAGATCACCACTGCCGGATATGATCTGGTGCATCGCCGTCACCTGGCCGAACATCGTCCCCAGCTTCGCCAATGGCTCGATCTGGTGACCGAGCACGGCATGGGCGCAGACCTCGTGCAAGACGGCCCATTTGGCGACGTGACGCTCGCGGAGGGGAACAAAAAAGCCACGCCCCACCTTAAAAATTTCTGCGAGGATCGACTCTACCTTGGCCGGGGACGGGAGGCTCTGCGGGCTGGAGAACATCACTCGGCAGCCATCATGTTCACCAAGATGCTGGACATGGCGTGGCACATGGCCGAAGGCAACCTCGGCATGGCCCAATGCGACCTGCTGGCAGGCAGGCCGGATCTGGCTCAGGACCGACTGCGCATCACGCTCAAATGGTGCATGAAACAGTACAAATGTCACGCCCCCAACCCCGTGGAATGGGGATGGTACATCGTGACGATGCTCTGCCATGGAAAAAGGGTAAAGGCTGCCCACATGGCCGATCAATTCGGACCGGGCAAGGCAACGGAACTCAAGCACAAAGATTACGCCTATGCGCGCATTCTGGTCCGCGTTCTGGCCGGGGAACCTGTGCCGGACGAGCCTGTGGTCAATGATCAGATTCCCTGCATCCATGCGTCAGTTTACAAGACACTTCCCGCTTTTCTCGATGCGGCGGCGCAGATGCTCAATGCCTGCAAACGCCCCAGTGAAGCCGATACAATTCGACACGCCCTCAAAACGGCAAACCGCTCGTAGTGGAGGAAACAATGTCAGTGAAATCCATAGGCCTCATCACATATCAGGCCCCCCACCTGAAGACGGAGCAGATATTGCTCCCCCTTATGCAGCGGGGCTACAGGCCGACAATTTATGCCCTCCCCTTCCTCCAAAGGAAGCCCAGAGAGCCTCTCTTTCACCACCGTCCAGACCACAACGACTCGGTCCACACGAAAGTTCTGGCCCAAAAGCACGGCCTCAAATACATGGCCTGCGAAGCAACTGACATCGACAACGATTGTGACGTCTACCTGATCATGGGTGCGTCCATCCTTTCTGACGAGGTCGTCTCAGGCAAATTCATTCTCAATTCCCATTCCGGCATCATCCCGCACTGTCGTGGCCTTGATGCTTTCAAATGGGCGATCCTCTACAAACGCACGCTCGGCGTCACGCTGCACCGCATCGACAAAACCGTCGACTTCGGCAAGATTTATTCCGTGGTTCCCACCCCGGTATACAAGGGCGACACCATCGAAACCCTTGCCCGGCGACATTACGAAAACGAAAACAACACGTTGCTCGAATTCGAACGCCATCTGGAAACCCCGGTCAACACATATGACCACCTTGAAATACATGAACCCACACGGCGTATGAAACGGGAAATCGAGCAGGAGATGCTCGATTCGTTTGATGCCTATGTGGATATATTCAAGAATACAAAGTAGTACCCAAGCCACTGATCGTAGCAACACCAATCGCAGGAGAAATCAATGACCATGAACCCCTTACAAGAACTCGGCGAAAAACACGGCCCCACAAAACGATTCCATGATTACCTTAAATGGTACTGGATGCACTTCAGGGACATCCGTGAAGAGGTGAAGAGCGTGCTGGAGATCGGCGTGGACAAGGGAACATCCCTGACTATGTGGCGCGACTTTTTCCCCAATGCCGAAATCCACGGACTGGATCTCAACCCCGACTGCAAACAATATGAAGGCGAACGCATCCATATCCACATCGGTGACCAGGGCGACAAATCCGTCCTTGAAGCAGTGCAGAAGGCGGGCGGGCCATTTGACATCATCGTTGATGACGGCAGCCATTTCCCCGAACACCAGCTCATCGATTTCCGCTTCTTCATCAAGCAGCTGGCACCGGGCGGCATCTATGTTGTCGAGGATATCGGCGTGGGACGCGGCCATGACAGAAGGTGGCTCAACGATTCCATGAAAGGATTGGTGGATCACATCAATTACTGGGACTATGACATCGAAAGCGAAGGTTGGCTGGAGATGGGCCGCTTCCCCGAGCACGCATGCTGGCTGGACAAAAACATTGTTGGTGTGTCGTTTTACCGCTTCATCACCTTCATCATGACCGGCGACAATCCCGGCGCGAATCCCTTCCTGCGAGTGCGAGAGAAGTAGCGACTACTGCACAATTTCGCGGCCTAGGGTGTGTGGACGATTGTCGACACGCCCTAACGCCGCCCTTTGAGCATGGCCTGCTCCCAGAAATAGGGGAGCATGGCCGTCCATGCAGCCTCGCCCTGCGCATAGGTGGCATCCGCGTTCTCGATGACACCCATCAAGCGGGTGCGCGCCAGTTCCTGATTGACCAGATCACTCTGTGCGAATGCGGTGGAGTGCATCTCGTCGAGGAAAAATTCCTTAAGCGGTCCCTGCATCCAATCCACGATGGGAGAATTAAAACCGATCTTAGCACGTCTCCAGATGATGTCAGCCGGTACGATGCCGGAAAGCCCCTCACGAACCACGGCCTTGGTATACCCGCCGCGCACTTTATCGTCCCAGGCCATGGAAAAGGCCAAACTCACGATACGATGGTCCATGAACGGCATCCGTATCTCCACGCCATTAGCCATGGAATACCTATCAAAATTCCTGAGCAACGTGGGCAAAATCGTCTCGTGCGTGGACACATAGAGCACCTTGGTCAGGTGATCCAGTTCCTGCCAACGCGGATGATCGCTGTCCCGACACACCACACCACCACGTCCGGTCAGGGTATTGACCAAGCGGTCACGATGAAAGTCGGCTACGAATTTCCAGCGCGGCGGCATGGGAAACTGCGTTGATTTGGGCCTGCCATTGTAGAAGGCGTCAACCACGCCCCTTGCGGCCCGGTAATTCAATCCCGCATCAGCCAGAGCTTCCTTGGCATTGAACAGATACCCCCCAAAACATTCGTCCGCACCGTGTCCGTCCAGACTGACCTTGATGCCGCCCTCCCGGATGGCTCCGTAGGTGAGCATGAGTGGGATGGGAGATGTGAGGTGCATCTCCTCGAACAGATGCAAATGCTCATAGAAATTTGAGAGGCCAGCAGTCGGGTCAACGACCATGGTGGTCAGCGGGATATCGAGATGCTCGGCCACACGGCGCGCATAGCGGGTCTCGTCCAAGGGCGTGCCTGGAAACCCGGCGTTGAACGCATGCTGAAAATCATGGCTGGCACGACTGGCCGGTGAATGCTCGGCAATCTGCGCCACCGAGCAGATGACTGCGCTGGAATCCAATCCACCGCTGAGCGCACTGCCAATGGGCACATCGCTACGCATGCGGATTCGGCAGGCATCAAGAAACGTCTCGCGAAAAAGTTCGGCTCGCTCCTCATGGGTATCCGGCACCTCCACCAGATTATCCAGCGTGTGCCACCAGCGCTTAAGCTTCAGGTCGTTGTCACGGAATATGCCCAAGTGACCTGCCGGAAAGCGCGATATGCCCTGAATCAGACATTCGTCAGTGGATTCGTAATGCATGATGCGCTTGCTGGACCGAGTCAATTCTGGATGCGGCATAACCGTGTCCAGAAGCGGCATAAGCGATTTCATCTCCGAGGCAAAGGCGAAGCCGTGCCGGGTACGGGCATAGAACAACGGCTTTTTGCCGAACCTATCACGGGCCAGAAACAGGTTGCGCTCAGTTTCATCCCATATGGCCAGAGCCCACATGCCATTAAAACGGTTGAGGCAATCCGCTCCCCACTGGGCATAGGCGGCCAGCAGAACCTCGGTGTCCGAGTCGCTGACAAAGGTTGCACCAAGAGATTCAAGCTCAGCCCGGATCTCTACGAAATTATATATCTCGCCGTTGTACACGATGCGGTAACGGCCGTCCGCGTAAGCCATGGGCTGATCGCCCTGCTCGGACAGATCGAGAATGGAGAGTCGACGGTGAGCCAGAGTGACGCCCACGCCTGACCACAAGCCCGCACCATCCGGGCCTCGATGGGCCAGGAGATCACGGCAGGCTTCCGCTTCTGCCCGGTCAATATTACCGACTACGCCAAAAATCCCACACATAAACCACCCTACTGCAAAATATGGGCATTTGGAAAACATTTCCGACCGCAACCACGCGGGAACACGCGAGGAATTGACATGAACATACGCCCCGCGTACTCATTTTTCATACATGGGCCAAAAAAAATTCATTCACTCCATAAACAATTTTCCACGGGAGACCGATACTGTTATTAATGGCCTCTGTCAGTATTGCACAAACATCAATATCGGTTAAACTCCAATGAGCTACACCTACGTCAAAGTCAGCACTCTGTCGCCACTCTATCTGGACGACTTCTACGACCGCCATCCCGGCCTGGATGAGCAGGGGTACGCTGCGCAGTACGACGCGCTCATGGAGGATTCCCACGTCTGGGCGGACCATATCTCCCGCCACCTGAACGATTGTGGCGCAAGTGCCCATGAAATCATCTACAGTGCCGAACCGCTCCAACGGGCATGGGCGCGAGAACATGGCGTCAATGCTGAGGGCAAGGCACTGCTTGTGGAGCAACTCAAGACCCTCAAGCCGGATGTCGTTTTCCTGCATACCAGCTATCCCCTCTACGAGGAACTGGTGCCTATGGTGCGCGATCAGGTGCCCGGCGTAAAGCTGATCCAGGGCTGGGTCTGTGTCGGTTTTGGCGCGAAACATTACCCCCTGTTCCGATCCATGGATTTTGTGACCACCTGCGAGACCGGTATTCATCAGCACCTGCTTGATGCCGGGGCCAGGGCCTTCCACATTATGCACGGATTCGAGCACTCATTACTCACCCGCTTAACGAAAACCGGGCAACCCAGGCAGGACGTATTTTTCGCAGGCTCCCTGGTCATGTCCGACGAATACCATTTGAAACGAGCAAAACTCCTCGCGTCTCTGATTGATATGAACGTGAATTTCGACCTCCATTCCAAACCCGTGGAAGTAAAAAGCACTGTGGCGGACTCCCTGCGAGAACGCATGCAGCCGCCCGTCTACGGTATTGCCATGTTCAAGGCACTGGCCAACGCGCGCATCGCCTTCAACATGCATATCGACATGACCAGCAGCGCGGCCAATATTCGCATGTTCGAGGCCACGGGCGTGGGCGCGTGTTTGCTGACCGACCGTCAGCCTGGCCTTGACCTGTTGTTTGAGGAAGACCGCGAAATCGTGGCCTATTCCTCACCCGAAGAATGCGCCGAAAAAGTGCGCTGGCTCCTCGACCACCCGGATGAGCGCCGGGCCATCGCCGTTGCCGGACAAAAACGGACCCTGACCGACCATCGGCTGGAAGAGAGGGTCGGCCAGTTGCACAAGATCGTACTCAAAGAATTGGACCGAGCTTCGAACTGGAGGAGCGTGTGAGCGGACTGACGGGCTGGGCCCGCGCCATCTGTGGCATTCCCCGTTACTGGAAGCGCAGCCACGACACGCAGTACGTACGTCTGGCCATTATGCGCGAGACCACACCACGCTTCACACCCGGATCATATGACTTTCCCTTTGGCCGCGTGGACTATGCGGACTCAGCATCCTTCGAAGCGCAGTACTTTTCCATCTTCACCAAGGAAGAATATGCATTCGAGACAGACTCGGCCACTCCCGTCATTCTCGATTGTGGCGGCAACATCGGCCTTTCTTCACTCTGGTTCAAACAAAGGTATCCGGCAGCAAACATCACCGTATTCGAGCCAGGGCCAGACCTGTTTTCCATACTCAAGACCAACCTCGACCGCTTCGGGTTTGACGATATCCACGCAGAACAGACGGCTGTCTGGAACGAAGACACGACCCTGTACCTTGGCAACGATGCGGCGGACGGCGGATTTGTCTCCGAAGGTGAACGACAGGGAAGCCGTGCTATCAAAGCGATCAGGCTGGCTGAGCGCATCAATGGGCCGGTGGATCTGCTCAAACTCGATATCGAGGGTGCTGAATATGACGTCATGCGCGATCTGGCACAGACAGGGAAGCTCAACCACATCCGGGCCATTGCCGGAGAACTGCACGCCGGGTCGGATGACACCGGCAATGTCGGTGAGCTTCTGTCCACTCTGCATGACCACGGGTTCAAGACGACCTTGTCCTATGCGCGCCCCGCACCCGCCTTGTTCTGCCGGACCGAGGCCACTCCGTTCCCGTGCTTGCGCGACGGGAAGTACCTTGCCATTTTCTACGCCTGGAAAGCATAATTCATGAAGATACTCTACCTCAGCACACTCGATATCATGGGCGGCGCGGCACGCGGTGCGTATCGGCTGCATCGCGGCCTGCTCGCCAAGGGTGTTGACTCGACCATGCTCTGTTGTCGCAAGTTCAGCGACGATCCCACGGTCATGGGACCGAGAAATATCTGGGAAACGCGCTACTGGGATTTCCGGCACTGGGCCACCAAGGGACTGATCCGACAGCAACGCTCCGCCAATCCGATCATCCATTCCGTCAATTGCCTGCCCACGGGCATGGCCCGGCGCATCAATAGCTTTGACGCAGACATCGTGCAGATGCACTGGATCGGCTCGGAAATGATTTCCATCAAGGAAGTGGCAGACATCGAGCGTCCAATTGTCTGGCGACTGGCCGATCAGTGGGCCTTCAGCGGAGCCGAGCACTACGCTCTGGCCGGACAAGCCGAACGGTACGCCGAGGGCTACCACACAGACAACCGACCAGCCGGATACAGTGGACTGGACCTTGACCGCTGGACCTGGGACCGGAAGATGAAACACTGGCTGGACAAGCCTATGACCATCATCACTGGCTCCAAATGGCTAGCCGAGTGCGCCAAGCGCAGTATGCTGTTCAAAGACAAACGTGTGGAAGCGGTCAAGAGTGGCATCGATACCTCGATCTACAAACCTCTAGGCCGCCAACAGGCACGAGAAATTCTGAACCTGCCACAGGACAAAAAGCTGGTACTGTTCGGCGCACTCTCCGCCACCAGCGATCCTCGCAAGGGTTTCCACCATCTCACACCGGCCTTGCAAAACGTGGCCGTAGCTTTTTCCGGGCAGGTAGAGGCATTGGTTCTCGGCGCTTCCAAACCAGTTAAAGCGCCAGACTTCGACATGCCAGTCCACTACATTCCCAAGCTTTCGGATGACGTGAGTCTGGCCTTGGTCTATTCTGCCGCCGATGTGTTGGTGGCTCCCTCGACCATGGACAACCTGCCATTCTCCGTCATGGAAGCCCAGGCCTGCGGCACGCCGTGCGTGGCCTTTGCCGTAGGCGGACTGCCAGACATGATCGAACACGACACAAATGGCTGGCTGGCCGCCCCCTTTGATACCAGCGATCTGGCCGACGGCGTCAAGCGCGTGCTCGGAGATGAAAGCCTACGCAATGAATGGTCGACACAAGGCAGAGACAAGGCCGTGCGTGAGTATGCCGTAGAAGTTCAGGCAGACACGTACATCAATATTTACAAAGAAATTCTCGAAGGATAACCGGATATGAAAAAAGTATTGGTCACTGGCGGATGCGGCTTTATCGGCGCAAATCTCCTGCCCATACTCCTTAAGCAGGGGTGCGAAGTGCGCGTGTTGGACAGCCTTATTCTGGGCAGCACCGCGTACATAACAGGTCTGGATGTGGAGTTCATGGAAGGTGACATCCGCAACGCTGACGACACAGCGCGGGCTGCCACGGGCATGGATACTATCATTCACCTGGCCGCCTTCGGCTCGGTGGTAGCCTCAGTGGACGACCCCAAGACAAATTTCGACATGAATGCGGGGGGCACACTCTGCATGTTGCAGGCAGCCGTGGACGCCGGAGTCGAGCAATTCGTGTTTTCATCCACAGGCGGAGCGCTCATCGGCAATGCCACACCACCTGTAAACGAGCAATCGCTCCCCAAGCCGATCTCCCCTTATGGCGCAGGAAAACTGGCTTGTGAAGGATATTTGAACGCCTTTGCTGGTTCCTACGGACTGACCACAAAGATCATGCGTTTTGCCAATGTTTACGGCCCATACAGCGGACACAAACTTGGTGCGGTGACCGCATTCATCAAGGCGGTAGAGGCGGATGAACCCATCGTCATTTTCGGCGACGGTTCAGCCAGTCGCGATTTTCTCTATGTCGACGATCTGTGCAAGGGCATTGTTGATGTCTCTCTGGCGGACCTTGAGCCAGCCACTGTGCTGCATTTGGCATCGGCCCGCGAAACTTCCGTGCTGGAGCTTGCCCGGCTCATCGCACAGACCGGGGGCAAATCGGACCACCCAATCATCTTGAAAGACGCCCGCCCCGGCGAGGTACAGCGGAATTTTGCCGTCTATGATCTGGCCAAGGAAACCATCGATTTTAACCCGACCATCAGTCTTGAGCAAGGTTTGCCCAAGACTTGGGATTGGTTCCGGGCGCATGTGCTGTAGCTCCTTGGCTCAACTTTTGCTTAGTGATGACAAAATTATTTCTTTCACGGAGGACCTGACCAAATGAGCGGACATGTCATCATTCTCGGCGGCGACGGATTTTGTGGCTGGCCGACGGCTCTGGGGTTTTCTCAGGCCGGATACGACGTCACTATCGTCGACAATCTTTCACGGCGAAAAATTGACATAGAGCTCGAATGCGAGTCGCTAACGCCGATCCAGCCCATCCTCCGACGCATCAAGGCGTGGAACAAGCTCACAGGCAAGACCGTCGATTACGTCAACCTCGACGTGGCCGTGCAGTACCACAAGCTTCTGACCCTCATCGAGGATACCCGGCCCACAGCCATCATCCATTTCGCCGAACAACGTGCCGCGCCGTATTCCATGAAGAACAGCTTCTGCAAACGGTATACGGTCAACAACAACATCAATGCCACCCACAACGTCCTGGCCGCCATTGTCGAATCCGGCGTGGACACCCATCTGGTCCATTTGGGAACCATGGGTGTGTATGGGTACGGCACTGCTGGCATGCCCATTCCCGAGGGATATCTCAAGGCGGTGGTCGAAGGTGCCGAGGGCCCCAAGGAAATCGAAATCCTGTATCCCGCCAATCCGGGCAGCGTCTATCACATGACCAAGACGCAGGACGCCCTGATGTTCTACTATTACAACAAAAATGACGGACTACGGATAACCGACCTGCACCAAGGCATTGTATGGGGAACCAACACCCAGGAAACCATGAGAGATGAAGCTCTCATAAATCGTTACGACTACGATGGCGACTACGGCACTGTCCTCAACCGATTTTTAATGCAGTCGGTCATAGGCCACCCCCTGACAGTGTACGGCTGCGGTGGCCAGACCCGCGCCTTCATCCATATCAATGATACTGTCACATGCATCAAGATGGCCGTTGAAAACGCGCCCAAACGCGGTGATCGGGTCCAGATTTTCAATCAGGCAACTGAAACGCGGACCGTTCGCGATCTGGCCGAGATTGTTGCCGAGCAGACCAATGCTGAAGTCCGCTACTACAAAAACCCACGCCGCGAAGACGCCGTTAATCAGTTGCAGGTAGACAACACCAAATTCCTTGAACTCGGGCTCAAGCCGACCACTCTTGGCAACGGGCTGATGCAGGAAGTCATCGATGTCGCACAAAAGTACATCGGCCGATGTGACACGTCCAAGATCATCACGGATTCACTCTGGTCGAAAGAGATGGAAGTGGACACGCGCGGTTCCAGTACACCGTATGAAGAGTAACCTTCCCTTCACGCAGTTGCCTGCTACGCGGTACCGGTTTGGATAAAGCTGTCCATCTCTTGTTGCCCGTCCCATGCCTTTGGCGTATCAAGAGTCCATGAAAATCGGAATTATGCAACTCAATCCCGTTGTCGGCGATCTCGACGGCAATGCGATGAAAATCCGTGAGGCTGTGGCTCAAGCGGCCCGGCTGGGTGTTGATTTCTGCCTGACTTCCGAGCTGGCTCTGACTGGCTACCCACCTCGTGACCTCTTGTTGTACGAAGGATTCGTGGACAGGGCCGAAGCTGAAGCGGAAAAGCTCGCCCGCGAACTCAAAGACATGCCGCCGCTGCTCTTGGGCACGATTTGCAAGAATCGCTCGGAACAAGGCAAGCCTGTTTTCAATTGCGCCCACTGGTGCAAAGACGGCGAAATTAGTCAAACCATCCGCAAAACGTTGCTGCCCACCTATGATGTTTTTGACGAAGCCCGCTATTTCGAGCCTGCGCCCACTGGCAGCTCTACACAAAATATCCTTGAATTTAACGGCCAGACCATCGCCGTGACTATTTGCGAAGATGCGTGGAACGACAAGGATTATTGGGATACCCGCTCCTATGTGCGCGATCCGCTTGAGGAAGCGAAGGCCCATGACTTCGACTGCATCGTCAACCTGTCGGCATCGCCTCTTTTCCTTGGCAAACAACTGCTCCGTGAAGATATGCTCGGCGCGGTGGCCCGCAAATATGGTGTCCCGGTCATCTATGCCAATCAGACTGGCGGCAATGACGATCTCGTTTTTGACGGCCGTTCCTGTGCTTTTGCAGACGACGGTTCGCTGATAGCCCGCGCCCCCGGCTTTGATGAAGCCGTGCTTGTTGTCGACACCGAGAGTCAAAACAACATCATTGCTGACGACGATTTTTCCCGCGAGGCTGAGACATGGCACGCGCTGGTCCTCGGCACCCGAGACTATGTGCGCAAAAGCGGTTTTTCCACCGCCCTTGTCGGCTTGTCCGGCGGCATCGATTCCGCCGTCACTGCCGTGGTGGCCGCCGAGGCGCTGGGCGCAGAAAATGTCACTTGCGTACTCATGCCCTCGCCATACTCCAGCCAAGGCAGTCTCGACGACTCCATCACCTTGGCCGAGAATCTCAATATAAAGACACTCACCCTGCCCATTGAGCCGATCATGGGAGCCTTCGACACCGCTCTGGCCGAGCCGTTTGCCGGACGCGGTGTGGATACCACTGAAGAGAACATCCAATCGCGCATCCGGGGCAACCTGCTCATGGCGCTCTCGAACAAATCTGGCGCCATGCTCTTGACCACAGGCAACAAAAGCGAACTGGCCGTCGGCTACTGCACCATCTACGGCGACATGTCCGGCGGTTACGCCGTCATCTCCGACGTGGACAAAACAGGCGTCTTCGGCGTTGCCCGCTGGTACAACGAAAATATCGGCCCGAACATCCCCGAACCGATCATCACCAAACCGCCGTCCGCAGAACTCCGACCTGACCAAAAAGACGAAGATTCCCTACCCCCTTACGATATCCTCGACGGCATCCTCGCCCTGCACGTAGAAAAACACCAATCCATGCAGCAGATCATCGAAGCCGGATACGAAAAAGAAACAGTCGAACAGGTCCTGACCCTCGTACGATACGCCGAATTCAAACGCCGCCAAGCAGCACCGGGCATCAAGCTGACACCTCGTTCTTTTGGTACTGGTTGGCGCATGCCATTAGCTTGCAAACGAGAACTGTAAAACAGCTCCTCCCCTTCCCCCTTCCTAAAAATTTACCCGCGATTTGAGGCGGGAAAAGCGGCGTGCACCTTCCCAATAAGAAGAACGCCATCGCACCCGCTTTTACCGCCTCAAATCGCCAATCGGCACGGCAGGAACAAAGCCTCTGCGTCCCTGCGCCCTCGCCCAACGGGCGGCCAAAAAGTTTAGGAGAGTCCAGAGAACCCTTTTCTCAAAGGGTTCTCTGGTCCCGCTGAAGGCGGCCGTCGGCAGACACCCCGTAGGGTCCCGCTGAAAGCGCCGCCAGAGGCTCCCTAAAGAAAAACCCCAGCACACTCACGCCGTTGGCAACAAATTTGCATCGTTTACTCAACTGAACGAAAGATGTAGGTATTTTGACACTGGGCACTGTGCGAAACGGCATTCCACATCCCCGGCAAACTATATGTATGACCTTAAAATGATAGGTGATTCTCATGGCTCAAAGTAAGCGTTACTGCATTTTGTTGGCAGCTGGTTCCGGCAACCGCATGAATTTTCCTACACCCAAGCAGTTCTTGAAACTGGCTGGCCGCACTGTGATCGAGCATACGTTGGATGCTGTGGAAACCCATCCTGAAGTGGATGAGATTTTCATTGTTATTGATTCGGCATATCGGTCGTATCTGGAAGAAGTGCTGCTGCGGAATAATTATACGAAGGTCACCAAGATTCTGAATGGCGGCGCGACGCGGAGGGAAAGCTCTGCATCGGGTATATTTGCGGTGGAAGAGGAAGACGCGCTGGTGCTGCTGCATGACGCGGTTCGGCCTTTCGTGAGCCATAAGATTGTCAGTGACTGCTTCAAGAAGCTGGAAGAACATGTTGCTGTGGATGTTGCTATCCCGGCCGTGGATACGATCATTGAAGTGGATGATACAGAGTGTATTTCATATATTCCTGACCGCTCGATGTTACGCCGTGGCCAGACGCCGCAGGGCTTCCAGGCGAGTGTTCTTCGAGAGGCGCATGAACGCGCAATGAAGGATACGGGCGTTGAGGTGACGGATGATTGTGGGCTGATCCTGAGATATGGATTGGGTGACGTGCATGTGGTTCCGGGCGAAGAACAGAATATTAAACTGACGTATCCTGAAGATTTGTTTTTGGCGGATAAGATTTTCCAGTTGAAGACGGTGACTTTGCACCCCGCGCTGGAAAAGGACTCGCTGAGAGGTAAGGTTATCGTTGTGTTTGGTGCCAGTAGAGGCATCGGAGAGTGCGTCATGCAACAGGGCCGGACAGGCGGGGCCAAGATGTTTGGCTTTTCCCGTAAGGATGATGTTGATGTGCGTGATTATGCCTCTTTGGAAAAGGCGCTGAAGGGCGTGTATGATAAGACCGGGCGTATCGATGCTGTTGTTAATACGGCGGCTGTGCTGCGGTCTGGTACACTGCTGGCTCGTGATATTGATGATATTGAGCAGGAAATCGCCATCAACTACACTGGCTCGGTGAATGCGGTGAAGGCGGGACTGCCATATCTGAATGAATCACGCGGCTCCATTGCTCTGTTTACGTCCAGTTCGTATACCCGAGGCCGTTCCCGTTACACTATTTATTCCTCGACCAAGGCCGCTGTGGTCAATCTGGTGCAGGGGCTGGCCGAAGAACTGCACGGCGACGGTGTGCGTATCAACGCCATCAACCCGGAGCGGACGAATACACCCATGCGTCGAGAGAACTTCGGCGTGGAACCCGAGGGTACACTCCTGTCAGCCGAGGCGGTTGCCAAGGCGACGCTGGAGACACTGATGGCGGACTTCTCCGGTATGGTCGTCGATGTAAGGCGCGAGGCGTAAACGAATGACAGCGGAGCTGGAACAGATATTAAAGCAGTTCGATGAACTGGCGCGAATCACCCCAAAGGATTCTTCAAACATTGTCTTCATAGGTGAGGCCAACGGGTTTTTCACAGGCAATGTGAAACACCTGTTCCTCCATGTTGTCCGGAATCATCCGGAGATCAATGCCACGTTCCTCACCACCCATAAGCATATCTCCAGAATGCTGCGCGAGGCAAAACTGCCTGTTGTTTTCTTTCCCGAAGACAACTCCGTCACTGTTTTAGCCAAGGCGCACACCATCGTGGTGGATACGTTTAATTTTAAGCAGAGCACGTTCGCTCCGCTGACCAACTATGCGCGTATCATTCAGCTCTGGCACGGCGTTGGGTTCAAGAAAATCGGCCTTGTTGAAGAACAGTCCATTGTCACGAAACAATATAATGACATGAATCTTGGCAGGCTTTATTCCGGCTACGATACGGTGGTTTCCACCTCGCCGTTCTATTCTGAGGAAGTGTTCAAAAAATCTTTCAATGCCAAACATTTTGTGGACTTTGGCTATCCGCGTAACGACGCACTCTTTCGTCTGCCGACCAAGGAGTCCATGCTCAATTGCGACACGGACGCCTTCCGTCTGGTTGGCTCGTTGAAAAAAACGCACAAGACCGTCCTCTATGCCCCCACTTTTCGGGATAATGTCGGCTCGCCCTTTTCCGGCGGGCTGGATTTTCAGAAGCTCCAGGAATTTTTGGAAGAAAAGAAGCTCCAGCTCTTCATCAAGACACATACACAGTCAGGGATAAGCCTGACGTCGACCACGCCGAATATCACCATTTATCGCAATGAGTGCGATGTTTACCCTTTCATGCGCATGATCGATGTCATGATGACAGACTATTCGTCCATCTACATGGACTACCTTCTGCTCGACAGACCGGTGGTCTTCTACTGCCCGGATTATGTGGAATACATCACCCAGAACCGGGAATTCCAGTTCCCCTACGATGACATGACCCCCGGTACAAAGTGCATGAATCAAGAAGAGTTACATGCCGCACTCGAACTGGCGGCCTATGGTGATGACGGGTATGAAGAACAGCGACTCGCTCTCAAAGACAAGGCGTTCCTTCACCATGATGGCGATTCAGCCAAGAGGATCGTCGAGTATATACGCGGATAGCAATTCCGAGGGCTCGCCGCGCACTTTGCCTACCATGACGTTTCATAGTAAGGTCAACGACAGGCGGTACTCCATATGAATCTTCACAAGAAACGGCGTCGGAATAAAGGCAATGAATGGGCGAGGAATTTATTCTTCGTGGTCGTCGCTGTTGGTGTCGTGATCACATTTTTCAATCTCGACATCATGCAGAAAGGCGAGTCCGTCTTCAGTCAGACGAGTAAGAATAAACTCACGTTCACCGGCGACTTGAAGGAAAAGGCCTACTCCAAAAAAGAAGTGGCTAGAATTCGGGCCTTCGTCAAACGTAACGATCAGATCAAAACCGCCAGGGTCGATTCGCAATTGCAAGACGATTACAAAAAGCTTTCCGGCTCCAGCCAGATGCTGTTCGAAGTCTATCTGATCATGGTTGATGGCACCACCATCACCACCACGACCAAGCGCACCACCCGCGACAAGCTTACTGCGAATATTATCGCCAAAATCAAGAAGGATACGCGGGTTTATAAAAAGCTCATCGATGAAGGGAAAACGATGAACTCACTGGTCAATCCCCAGTAATTTCAAATCGCGCCCACTTTTCTGCCTAGAACCACTCACCGACGCTGAAGTAGACCGCTTTAGAATCAGGGCCAAAGGCGATGTCCATGCCGAGGTTCATTTTCTCCTCTTCGGCAATGAGATACCTGAGACCTACACCACCTGTAGGGATAACCGGTCTACTGTACAATTCGTCCGGCGTAGTGCCAATCCAACCCAACCCGGCAAAGATGTTGGTGGACCAGCGTTTGGTCAGTTTGTAACGCGCCTCACCCTGGATGGACGACGACTGTTTGTCGATATACTGGGCATAGGGAAACCCGCGTAAATGCAGGGACGGCATATCGAAAAAGGGTGTGCTGCCCGTAGACAGATTGAGGTCATAACGAGCGGCCAGCACCAGCCTTTTCGTCATGGTCCAGTAATGGTTGTAGTTGGTCTCCAACTTACCATACTCGAAGTCACCACCCCATCTATCGTCATAATTCATGACACTGAATTCTAACTTGCCGCCATCGGTGGCGTAGATGCTATGGTCCGTGGTGTCCCATTCTCCCGCCAAACCGAGTCCGGCTGTAGTGAAAGTGTGCTTGATATCCGGCAGACTGGCGTGAAGGTCTGAGAAATTAATCCCCAGATCCCATTTGAATATGGAATACTTCGGACCCACGTACCAGTTGTCTGCTACGCGAAAATAAAACTTCGGTTGGAACGCCGTGACCTTGGCAGAATATTTAATAGGTCGGTCACGTAAAATCGAATCATCACCAACGCCATAATATTTCAGGTTAAAATCGCCGTATGCCAGATAGACCGATCCCCGGTATCTGTCGTCGTCGTAAAACCCCTTATGGAAAACGCCCGTGGCCCAACTCTTATTCGTGGTGGCCATGGCTGCCATTCCGGTGATGGATTGGCGGGTTGCGTTATCCGTCCGTTCCTCGTCGTTCCCAAAATCACCCTCGGGATGCATATACATGCCCACGCCGATAATACCCGCCTGCAGGGTCGGATTGACCATGGGAACGGGTGTCACGACGATACGATCGCTAAAAGTCGACCCTTGTTCCTCGGCCACATCAGACGAACTGTCCATCTGGTCGAGCCAATTAACATCGCCATCGGCAAAGCAGACAGGAGAAAAGCCCGCGGCTGCGATAAGGAAAGTCAGTATGATGATTAGTTTATTCATAAATATCTCATGAGGATTGAACCACACATACGTATGTTGTCCGTTCCATAAATGCAAGAAAAGCAGTTTGCCACCAAATTCTTCGGCATTGCACTCCATCGGGTTTCCATTATGATGCATGCTCCCTGGAGCACATAACCACCGGAGCGCGTCATGCCCCTGCCCAAACCTGTTCGCTGGATACTTCGGATCGTCACCATACTTCTGGTCGTACTTATTCTTGCGGTCTCTTTGATTGCTTTTACCGCCATCCCCATCGATCTGACGCACTACAAAAAAATAGCCGAACCCGTTTTGTCCACGGCTCTGGGCCGAAATGTCACCATTGATGGCGCGATCACGATGACAACATCCCTGTCGCCGTCCTTCACCCTTGAAGGCCTACACGTCGGCAATCCCGAAGGATTCGACGGTGACTTCGCAGCCATGAACAAGGCCCATGTCCGGGTTGACCTGCTGCCGCTGCTGCTCCTCAAGGCCCATGTTCGCGAACTGGCCGTGGAGGGCTTACTTCTCGATCTGCGGGAAAAATCGGACGATACCGCCACATGGATTGTACCACATACCGACACCAAAAAATCAGCACCAGCCGAACAACCAAAAGCAGATTCCAAAGGGCATTCTTTCACCCTTGCGTCCGATTCGCTCGTTTTGGACAAGCTCGATATCAGCAACATCACGGCCACTTATCACAATGAAGCGATGAAAGAACCCATGGTGTTTGTCATGGAATCATGGACAGGCAACGGACTGCCCAGCCAACCCTTTGTCATGGACATGCGTGGCAGTTTCGATACCCATCCATTCACCGCCGCCATCAAGGCCGGCTCCATCAAAGAGTTTCTCGAAACGTCCAAAACATGGTTGGATGTGACCATAGACGTGGCCGAAACAACCCTGTCCATGAACGGCATGTTTGATCTGGCTCCCAGTAGTCGGGCCGTGACCGTGGACCTCGCCCTGCGCGGCGACCAACTGGACAGCCTCAGTCATTTGATCAGGGTCAAGCTGCCCACAATTGTGGACTACGAAGCCACCAGCAAATTCAAGCTTACAGAAGACCGCATCGATATGGATGATTTCCTGATCCGCGTCGGCTCAAGCAGTCTCGTTGGCACCATGGACATAGACAATAGCGGTCCCCTGCCTGTGGCAGATATCAAGCTCACAGCCCCAACCATCGACATTAAAGACTTCCTACCGCCGGATTTCGCACAACCAGACGACCCAACTGCGCAGAAAGCCCCGAAGGCAGCAGGAACAGCCACTCCACAGCAAGCCGCCAAAAAGACGACAGAAGAAGTGCGGAACTTTTTCAACCCGGAAGTGCTGAACGCATTTCAAGCCGCCCTCGACATCAAGGTAGAAAACGTCCGGTCCGGCAAAGACAACCTCGGTAGCGGGCAGCTGCAAGCACAGGTCAAAGATGGCCTGTTCACTCTAGACCCGTTGACCATCAACATTCCCGGCGGCTCGTTCTTCTTTGCATTGGCGGGTAAAGAAGGCTCCGCCTCTCTCCGAGGTGTGGTGGAAGATTTTGATTTCGGCATCATCTATCGCATGTACCAACCCGAAACTGACATGGGCGGCACCGTCAGCCTCAACTTCGCGTTGGATTCCAAGAGCGAGACCCTCGACAAGCTCCTTGCCAATGCCAATGGGTATATCGACATCAATTCCCACCCCGAAAACCTGCACGCGGGCATTGTGGATCTCTGGGCCGTGAATCTCGTTGCATCAATCCTCAGCCGAAACGAAGATGACAAAGGCTCTACAGTTAATTGCGCCGTAGCACGCATGACCATGAAGGACGGCATCCTCACTACAGACGTCTTTGCCATCGACACCACTGCCATGCGCATCTGCGGGCGCGGGCAGATCGATTTCAAAAACGATAGCATCGATCTCGATGTCCGCCCTTCAGCCAAAAAAGCGGAGTATTTCAGTCTCGCAACGCCGCTCGAAATACGCGGGTCCTTCACCGATTTCAAATTCGGCATCGCACGAGGCGGCATCTTCGGCACCGCCGTCGGGTTCATCACCAGCCCCATCACCGCCACAGCACGACGATTCGGCGGCACATCTTCCATGCCACTCGACGGCAGCGACATATGTTCTATGATCATAGGCGCAAAAAACCGCCCCACCACCCCCATCAAAGGCTGCCTCCCCGCCAAAAAATCGTATCAAAGGTAGAGAGAGGATGCGTCCGGCGGCTGGGGGGAAGGGAAGAGGGAAAC
>JAFLJT010000156.1 GCA_022712855.1 Pseudodesulfovibrio sp.
AAACGACGTGTGCCGCCTGCCGGAAGAGTCAAAGGGAGAAATTCTGATAAGTCGATGAACACCCGCTTCGCCCTTGAGTAAGCCGTAAGCGTACAAACCTTCGATCTGCAAGGTGACGGACTTGATGCCCGCTTCATCGCCGGGCTGAAAATCAAGCTGGCTTACCTTGAATCCCTTGCGCTCTGAGTAGCGATTATACATGCGCAGAAGCATTTCGGCCCAGTCTTGGGACTCGACACCGCCAGCACCGGGGTGGATCTCGAGGATGGCGTTGTTCTTGTCATGCTCAAAAGCGAACATGGTCGCCAACTCGGTGGTTCCGAGGCGTTCTTTAAAAACCGCGACCTGAGCTTCAAGAGCAGAAAGAGCTTCTTCACTCGGATCTTCCTGAGCGAGTTCCAGCCATTCCTCAAGGTCACTCTTGGCTTCGGAGAGGCCATCATACATGGCGAGTTTGGTGGAAAGTTGGCTTTTTTCTTTGAGAACCGGTGTCAGAGCGTCTGGCTTATCCCACGCACCGGGTTTGGAGAGTTCTTTTTCGATCTCATCTAATCGGGTTGTTGTCTCGACGTAGTCAAAGACGCCCCCAAAGGGTGCCGAATTTTTCAACGAGAACCGCTGATATGGATTTGAGTGCAGGATAGTCGATCATTATATTTATCTGTTCCTATTGTTCTTTTTTCTTGGCTCGAAAGATCAACCAGCCGAAAGCGAGGAGAGTTAGCCCGTAGGTGTACAGTCTGATCATGGAGTAATTGTCATGAAAAACTGTCGTCTCGTTTCGCGGTGCTATCTTGGCACTCAGGCTCTCGGCCTGGAACTGTGTGCTCACAGCTCTGATTCTACCAAGCGGATCAACAAACGCTGAAATGCCTGTATTGGTGCCGCGTACAAGCCAGCGGCCTTGTTCTACAGCGCGCATGATGCTCAGGTTCAGATGCTGTTTTGGTGCAGACGTGTTGCCGAACCATGCGTCATTACTAATATTCAGCAAAGCGTTGGCGCCGCGTTCAACTTGTTGCTGTGCAAGCTCCGGGAAGATTGCTTCATAACAAATGAGCATGCCAAGAGCAACGCCATCGAGCATAATAGGCTTATTATCTTTGCCGGGCACAAAATCACCAGCAGCCTGAACGAGTTTTTCAAAGGGAACCCATTCAGCAAAGGGCATGTATTCGCCAAAGGGAACGAGGTGTTCCTTATCATAGGACTGGGTCGTCCTTCCTGTGTCAGCGATGAGCCATGCGCGGTTAAGAAGTACGTATTTGCGCGTTTTCATGTCAATGACACGGTAGGCTGGAGAACCCGTTAAAATCGGCGTCTTGCTGTCTACAGCGAGGATTTCAAGAGCCCTTCGGAGAGGAGTCTTGTCCTGAAGGTAGAAGGGCATGGCTGTTTCAGGCCAGACAACAAGCTTGGGAGCGTTTTTCTGTATGGCTTCAAGGCTGATCTTGACGTATTTTTTGACGGTATCGGCTTGGTATCCCGGGTCCCATTTAAGCCCCTGATCCACATTTCCCTGAGCGATGGAAATCATGAAATCCGGCTCAGGTTCTTCAAATGTTTCAATACGGTAGAAACCAAAGGCTGTGATGGTTACAGCGAGTCCTACGGCGAACCAGAGGGCGCTTCTGTATGTGGAATACAGGAGTAGCGCGACAGCCAACGCAACAAATACGCCGGACAATCCGAATGCGCCGAGAATCGAGGCTCCCTGAAGAGCAAAGGGCCATGGGACGAAGGCCGAAGAGAGATTTATCCAAGGGAATCCTGAAAACATCGTCCCCATGAGCATTTCCATGGAAGCCCAAGTGAGTCCGGCGATAATGCAGAGCGGTACGCCGATTATGCGTTGGCCAGCGTGATATATGGCAACTGAGAACAGGCCGAAGTAAACGGCCATGATACCAGCCAACAGGGCTGGGCATGGGAGTGCAATATACCAAGGAAGGCCGCCATAGAATTGAACAGGGATGACAACCCAATAAAAGCTACCAATGCCGCCAAGAAGTCCGGCAAACCAGCCGAATTTGAACGCTTTCTTAGTGGATGTTGCTCGCAATCCGATCCAGGCGAGGCCAAGGGGAAAGGCGAGGGCGGCTAAAGGAAAATGAAAGAGAGGATTAGCAAACCCGATCCATGCGCCGACAGTGGCTATGCAAACAAGAGCAAGCACTAAATTTCGTCCAGAGGGGCGATTTTTAAGGACCAGACCTGGCGTTCGTCAGCTTGAAGAATTGTGATGCGCCGCCCCTGTAAGGTGAAAAACTCACCCTGATTGGGGATGCGGCCTGACATGGCTGCGAGATATCCACCAATGGAGTCAACATCCGGGCTTTCGAGATTCAGCAAGCATTTCTCACTCACTTCATCCAAAGGAACGCGTCCAGAGACGACAAAAGAGCCATCGGGAAATTCTTCAATCTCTTCAGGACGTTCTTGGTCGTATTCGTCAGCTATTTCACCAACGATTTCTTCAAGCACGTCTTCCATTGTCACCATGCCGGATGTACCGCCGTATTCGTCCTGCACGATAGCCATGTGGAGCTTTTCGCGCTTGAACGAGGATAAGACGTCGTCCAGACACATTTCTTCGGGCACGAAGAACGCCAGACGCAAAAGTTCGATTATTGGTTTGTCATTCTCACCTTCAAGAAGGGGCGTGAGCAAATCCTTGGCATGGACCACACCGATAATGTGGTCTTTGGTGTCTTGAAAGATGGGAATGCGCGAATGCGCGCCTTGAGAGATGATGATATCGGCGATGTCTTTGACTGTGCTCGAAGCATCGGCACAAGCCATGTCCGTGCGCGGGACCATGATTTCAGTGACGTGTTTCTTGTCAAATTCCAGCACGTTGAGGAGCATAGAGACTTCGTCGCTCTCGATTTCCCCTTCCGCTTTCGCTTCGAGGATATGCTCTTCCAACTGCTGGCCGTTGGTGCCGAAAAGTTTTTTGAAGATGGTGGTAAATCGACTGTCAGAACCTTCGTCCAAGACCAGACTCCTTAAAAAAATGATTGCTATCCAGCTGCATCCGCAACTGTACATATGTAATTACATGTAGATAATTAGACAGTGGAGAACCTGCTGTCAACAGTGGAGCCAAAAGGAACGCTATATGACGCCGAGTTTTTTCAAATGAATTTCAAGACAGTTGATAGCCGCAGGGGTGATACCGGAGATGCGGCTTGCTTGTCCAAGTGTCATGGGCAGCACTTGTGTGAGCTTTTCCTGCACTTCCTGCGTCAGGCCGTAAACCGTTGTGTAGTCGAGGTCAGACGGGAGTCGGACGTCTTCCATCAGCTTGAATTTGGCAACCAGTTCTTCCTGTTTGACCAGATATCCTTCATACCGAATCTGAATCTCTGCCTCTTTCAGGACATCGTCATTCATCTCGGTAAGTCCGGGATAAAAAATTGCGAGTTTCCCGATTTCCATCTGCGGCTGACGGAGTAATGCGGCCAATTCAACGCCTTTTCCGGGAATGGCTGCGCCGATATCTTTCATTATCTCACGATTGGCAGCGTCGGGATTGATGCGAATGGATTTCATGGCCTGCAAAACGATCTGCATTTGGTCCCGTTTTACGCAGTAAAGATTCCATTGCTCGTCATCCACAAGCCCTAAGTCACGACCGATCTCGGTCAATCGTTCATCAGCGTTGCCTTCGCGGAGAAGGAGGCGGTGTTCGGCGCGAGACGTGAACATACGATACGGCTCAAGAGTTCCCTTAGTAACGAGATCGTCAACCAATACGGCAATGTATGCTTGATCGCGAGACAGAAGGAACGGATCGCGTCCCTGAAGTTTGCTCACGACATTGATTGCGGCCCAGAGTCCCTGACCTGCGGCTTCTTCGTAACCGGAGGTACCATTGATCTGCCCAGCGAGAAAAAGGCCGGGGAGCAGCTTCGTTTCAAGTGTCGGCTTGAGCTGGGTGGGAAATGCGTAGTCATACTCGATGGCATACCCGGGGCGAACTATTTGAGCGTTTTCCAAACCGACAATGGCGGCGATCATCTTTTTCTGCACATCAAACGGTAAGCTCGTCGGGATTCCGCTGGGATACATTTCAGGATGGTCGAGGCCTTCTGGCTCCACAAACACCTGATGGCGGTCCTTTTCAGGGAAACGATTTACTTTGTCTTCAATGGACGGGCAGTAGCGTGCGCCAGTGCCTTCAATCTTGCCCGTAAACATGGGAGAGCGATCAAAGCCGGATCGAATAACTTCGTGTGCTTCTGGATTGGTGTATGTCAGGTAACAGGGCACCTGCGGCATGGGCACGGTCTTGTTGCGAAAGCTGAACGGAATGGGCGGATCATCGCCGGGCTGAATTTCCATTTTACTGAAATCAATGGATTCCTTGAGAAGACGCGGCGTGGTGCCAGTCTTGAGGCGACCGAGTTCAAGGCCGATGTCACGCAGGGAGTCTGAGAGAGAATTTGAGGCTGGATCACCCAAGCGTCCGCCGCTGAAATTATCTAGGCCGACGTGAATGAGACCGCGCAGGAAAGTTCCTGTGGTCAACAAAACGTTTTTTGAGCGGATCGTTTCGCCAAGTTGTGTTTTGACACCGCAGGCTTGGCCATTCTCAGTGAGAATGGAATCTGCGGTATCCTGAAATACCCAGAGGTTGGGTTGGCTGAAAATGGATTTCTGCACGACCCGCATGTATTCGGTGCGGTCGATTTGCGCACGGCTGGAGCGAACGGCCGGACCTTTGCGGGTGTTGAGAAGGCGGAATTGGATACCTGCGGCATCGGCCCACAGGCCCATCATGCCGCCGAGAGCGTCGATTTCCTTGACCATGTGCCCCTTTGCAAGGCCACCGATGGCGGGATTGCAGGACAGGTGGCCGATACGATCGGCATTAATAGTCAGCAGCAAGGTTTTGAGGCCGAGGCGTGAGGCTGCCATAGCGGCTTCACAGCCGGCGTGACCTGCTCCGACCACAATGAGGTCGAAAAGATCAGGGAAGGGTGCTTTTATCTGCATATGCCTTCCAATGTCGCTCTAGGACAAGAGCATGTCGGCGATGACTTTGGCGTCGCCGATGGTGTTCTTGATAGAAGCCCATTCGTTGGGCTGATGGGCATTGTGATTCAAAGTGGCCCAAACAACTGCGTGGTAGCCATTGCGGCGCAGAAATGCAGCCACGGTACCACCACCAACGCCCACTGGACGGGGATTGTTGCCGTAGACACGCTTAACGCTTGCAATGACTTTCTGGACGATCTCAGTGTCCACAGGCGTCGCTGGTGCGGCCTGTTCGCGCATGGGAACTTCGTAGGAAATGGTGACACCATATTCCGCTTCAACTTCAGCGCCGAACTCTTTGATCTTGTCCAAAATCACATCAAGGTCATATTCCGGCATGACACGAGAATCTACATAGAAGACATCGCGGCCAGGGATGGTGTTGACATTCGCAACGTTGGCTTCCTTCATGGTCGGCTCAAACGTGGAGCGGGGCGGGTCGTAAATGGGATTTTCCGCATCGAAAATTGCTTCAAGCTTCTTGATCTTGAGAATGAAAGAGGCTGCGGGAACCAAAGTGTTCAAACCTTGCTCAGGCGTAGAGGCATGGCATTGCTTGCCTTCAACGATAACCTTGAGCCAGAACATCGATTTTTCGGCAACTTCGACCATTTCCGATTTGGGTTCACCAAAATCGGGGATCAGAAGCAGGTCGTCCTTCTTGAACATATCGCTATGCTCTTGAACGAGATAGTCCAGCCCATACTTGCTGCCTGTTTCTTCGTCTGCAACGAAAAGCATGCCGTAGTTGATGGCTGGGGTCACTTCATTGTCAAGCAGGGCTTGTGCGGTCAACAGGGACGAAACAATGCCCTGCTGGTTGTCTTCGACACCGCGTCCAATGAGGGTGTCACCGTCGCGAACGAGGGTGTAGGGATCAGATGTCCAGAGTTCGAGATCTCCGGGAGGGACGATATCAATGTGAGAGATAACCCACAGAGTCTTGCTGGTGTCCTTGCCGGGGATGATCGCTGCTACGCTGGGACGGTATCCACACGATACGTCTGTGGCAGGCGCTCTGAATTCCTGAATGTCGGAGATGCCCATGGACTTGAGATGGCTGAGCAGAAACTCTGC
>JAFLJT010000311.1 GCA_022712855.1 Pseudodesulfovibrio sp.
GACTTTGAGTATGAATTTCAGATGGCGCTCATGAATCGTAAGCTGGAGCGCGATATCGAGACCGTATTTATGATGACCGATTTTAAGTGGATGTACCTGAGTTCCACCATCGTCAAGGAAGTGGCCCAGTATGGCGGCGACGTCTGCGGGCTGGTCCCCGGTGCCGTGGTCAAGGCGTTGCAGGTTAAATACGGCACCAAATTTGGTTGCGGTGGAGATAAGTAGCGTTCCATGAGTCAAAAACCGCCTATTATTTGCTTGCTCGGTCCTACTGGTACCGGAAAAACCGCTGCGGCCATCGCTATTTCGAAGCGATTGCCCACTAGTGTTATCAATTTTGATTCCCGTCAGGTCTATGAAGATTTCCCACTCATTACGGCCCAGCCGGACAGTGAAGAGCAGGCCGCGTGTCCGCATTTACTCTACGGATTTGTGCCCACTGAAGAGAAGATGACAGCCGCCCGGTTTGTTGAACTTGCCATGGAAACCATCGAGGAAGTGCGCAGTGAAGGAAGGCTGCCGATTCTGGTCGGTGGTACGGGCATGTACTTGAAATCATTGTTGAGTGGTATTGCACCTATTCCTGATATTCCTGATGAAATCCGGCAATCTGTGCAAGAGCGGATCAAACGCGAGGGGCCGCAGAAGCTCCACGCGGAGTTGGTGGAAACTGACCCAGATTATGCTGCCAAGATTCATCCCAACGACACCCAGCGTAATGGACGGGCGGCGGAAGTTTTCCTCGCTACCGGGAAGAATTTAACGTGGTGGCATACCAGCAGTGAGCATACGCCTGCGCCCTATACTGCTTTGAAAATCGGGATGCAGATTGCGCTCGATGAATTGGAGCCGCTTTTGGCGAAACGAATCGGAATGATGGTCGAGTTGGGAGCGCTTGAAGAGGCCAAGGCCGCCATGGCGAAATGTGCAGACCCGGAAGCACCGGGTTGGACAGGTATTGGATGTGCTGAATTACTGGCCTATCTGAGAGAAGAAATGACTTTGGATGAGGCGGAGTATCGGTGGATTAAGAATACCCGCGCTTATGCCAAACGGCAGATTACGTGGTTCAAGAAAGAAAGTGATATCAACTGGTTCGCGCCCGGAGATAACGAATCGGTTGCCGATCTCGTAGAGCGTTGGTTAGCTGAGAATCAGACTGAATCGTGAGCGATTATTGCCAGTTGAATTGGTGAGAGATACCAAGTCAGCATGGATTTTTCTTTTGGCGGCTGTGATGCAATTTGCATCAGGCCGCCATTTTCTATGTATATCTCCAGTCCATTCCCGCCCGTGAGCAGGGTGGAGGCGACGCTGCCAAGGGACGGCAAATGGCCGCAGATGAGGATGGAATCAAGGCCGGCATATTCGCGGATAAAATCGATGGTTGTTTGGGCGGGAGCCATGGCTTTGACAGCGTCGGTGACTTCAATGCGCGAGGTGGGGTAGCCAGTATATTCAGCCATTATTTCTGCGGTTTGCAGAGAACGCACCTTGGGGCTGGCGACAATGAGTTCAAAGCGCAGGCCGAGAACACGTGCGGCAGTGGCGGATTTTTCGATCTGCTCGCCACCCACCGGGCTGAGAGGTTGGGTCGCATCAAGTTCTTTGGACAGGCAAACGCCGTGTTGCATCAGGTGTATCAGCATAGTTGGCTCCGTTTGAATTCCCGATTATTTGTAACGATATCACCGCCGGAACGCTGCGGCAAGCGGGTTGCAGAAAAAGGCCAACCGCGATACATGCCAAACAGCTTTTTGAAATCAATGATGAACACAATAATTGATTAAGGATATATAACGCACATGTCTCTTCGAATATTTCTTTTGACCATATCGGTATTATTGACTTTTCCTGCAATGGCATTGTCGTTTCAGGGCTATGTCCAGCCTGTTGGCGAGGGCGGCACCATCACCTGGGGGAACGGCGAGGTTTCTGTTGTTCGTTCTCTTGAAGTACCGGAAGGCGATGAGAACGCCAAGCTAACCCCATTGTCGGTTCGCAGGGCAGCCAGCAGTGCGCGTAAGCAAATGCTCGACATGATCCTGGCGGTTCGTATCGATGCCAAACGCACGGTGTCCGCATTTTTGTCTGACGATGACGATCTGGCCGCCCGGGTACGGGGTGTTGTTCAGAATTCGCCCATGGAACGGCCCGCCCTGTTTGAAGATGGCGGTGAAGTCCGCGTCTCCGAACAATTCCGGGGCAAGCTGGCCGAACTGATTCTGCCCACCACAATTCAATTTCAAAGCGGTATCCCGCCGAAACTGTCCACCTCCATGGAACAGAGCCTCTCCTACAATGGCGAGGATCCTGAGCAGGTCGGTGGCGATAACAGTAGCTATACTGGCGTTATCATCGATGCCCGTGGCTTGCAGGTCACTCCTGCGTTGACCCCGGTGATCTATGGTCAGGACGGCGTTGGCGCGTACGGTGCATTTCTTGTCAGCCGGGCCAATGCCATCAATAAGGGCGTCATTGCCTATGCCAATACTGCTGATCCTGCGGCTCTCAGGGAGCGTGTCGGGAATAAACCGCTGACCATAAAGGCTTTAAATGCCTTTGGTTCTTGGCGAACAGATTTGATTATTACATCCCCCATGGCTGGGTTGGTACGGGCGATTATGCGTTCTCCCGAGGCCGTTCAAAATTGCCGGGTTGTTATCGTGTTGGATCGGCCTGAGCCTGTTGAAGAAATCCCGTTGGACGATGTGCCAGTGAATGATGCCGATGAACAGTCGGAACAAGGGCAGACGCCCGCAGAGGAGCAATAAGCCATGCGTAACGCACGGTATATCATAGTATTTTTTGTTGTCTGCCTGATGTTGGCAAGCGTTGCCCAAGCGGGCGCGGTCCGGGTTTTCAAGCCCATGGAAGAAGGCGTTTCCGACATGGAATTACGCAGAAGAGCCCTGAACGAAGGGTTTGCTCTGGCCGTGCTGGATGACGCCAAGCTCATGCTGCCTGGCACCATGGATGAGGTTCGTACTGAACTGTTTAAGGAATACATGCAGACTCATGCTAAGCCATATATCCAAGGATACAAGGTGCTTTCATCTGAATCTATGGAAGGTGGACTGATCCTGAGCCTTGATGTTCGGGTCAACAAACCGACCCTGCGTGAGGGGCTTAAGAAGATGGGATTGTTTGCCACCACACAAGCGCCTCAGTCCGCGGCCGTGACATGGCCGGATACACTGAATGAAGAGTCCATGGCACAATTGCAGGGACTGATAACCCTGACTGGCCTTCAGTTGGAGCAAGACGTTTTGCCGTCGTTCTCCATTGAACCGGGACCGGAAAAGACATTTAAAGGCCGCCTTGAAAGCGACAAACGCGAATGGGTAGCCATTAATAAAGATATGGCCGCGGTCTGGTTTAGCCTCTGGGGTCAATATTTCACTCGCTCAGAAGTTCCTCGGTACGGTGCTAGCGTCCAGAAACTTTCGGTTTCCGGGTGGTTCTCGCCTGATGCAGCTCTTGAGTTTGATCGCGTACTCCACGCTTGGGATTCCGCAGTGCAGGATGTGCAACTTGTTGAGCTGGACATGCAGCCCACTGGTGTTGGTGGAACATGGGAAGTGCGGTTGTTGAATGGTGACAGGCTTGATATGCTGCTCAAATCATATTTGCCGCAGCGTGGACTCAGCTATCAGTTGGCAGAGGAAACCGAAAAGTAGGGGGAGGCCATATATGGCCCGTGACGCTATTTGGACAGTTCCCAATATTCTCACGATTATCCGGATTCTTCTGACTCCGGTGTTTGTCATGGCCTACGTCAGCGAGAACTTTAATCTCGCATGGATTCTCTTTGCTATCGCAGGTTTAACTGATGCTCTGGACGGCTTTCTGGCCCGTATCTGGAATCAGCGTACCCAATTGGGTGCCATGCTCGACCCGCTGGCCGACAAGGCGCTTCTCGTCACATCTTTCATCTGTCTGGCCGTCAAAGGCTGGATTCCTCCCTGGTTCATGATTCTGGTCGTCAGCCGCGATGTTATCATCATCGGCGGGCTGGCAGTCCTCAGCTTCTGGGGTGTGGATGTCCGCAGTCGCATCAAACCCATCTGGATCAGCAAATTCACCACTGCCGCGCAGATTCTTCTGGTCATCTTCGTGATGCTTCAACACACATTCGATTTTAATTACCCCACGATTCTCACTGCTTTCGTCTGGATTACTGCCGTGGCGACGTTCTTGTCTGGTCTTGCTTATGTACGCAAAGGGTTTGAACTTTTTCCAGAAGAACCCGGCGAAAAATAATAAAAAAAAGCCCGGCTGCATAGCAGCCGAGCGAACATTCTTTTCAGGCTAGGGTGAACCTAGTCTTCTTTTTTCTCTTCTTTTTCTTCGTCAGGTGGTGGGGTGACGTCGATTTCTTCAGGCTCGCTTGATGCGCGTTTGAAGTTGCTGATGGCTTGGCCGATGCCGCCGCCGATTTCAGGCAGTTTCTTGGCACCGAAAATGACCAGTACGATAACGAGAATTATTAAGAGTTCCCATACTCCGAATCCGCCGATCATATATAGCCTCCAATGGTAAAAATCTTTAATTTGAGTTGCCAATGCCTATACACCCAGCAAAAAGTGAGGTCAAGAAAATGGA
>JAFLJT010000031.1 GCA_022712855.1 Pseudodesulfovibrio sp.
GATGTTCAGGAGCAGGCCGGAAAGAATGAAGAGCGCAATATCGTGGATGCCGAACATGGGTTACTCCTGAGGCGCGTTTGCGGATTCGTTGTCGTCCACGGGCATGGGAAAGACGCGGTCATAGGCCCAGTTGAACACATAGGCATAGATAAGGAAAAAGGCGGCGAACCCAAGATCAGTAACAAACGCTTGCCACAGGGTCATATCGAGCCACCAAGCCACCACCGGAACCGTGATCACGAGAAAACTGCCTTCGAAGAGCACAGCATGAAGAATGCGCAACCTAGGCGGACGGTGATGCACCGGACGGCCCAGCTTTTTCAACATATGATCAAAGGCGAGGTTAAAACCGTAGTTACAAACCATGGCGGACAGGGAAAGAAAGATCGCCATGGAACCGATCGTGGCCATATCCCTGCCAAGCACCAACGACGCCAGCGGCGTGCAGGTGATAAGAGCGATGACTTCAAACAATATAGTGTGGCGGAGTCTATCCGCTTGGGTGCGCATGGGAGATAATACTACAAAACCCCTTTTCGTAGGTCTACACAAATAATATACACTTAATTTGTTTGTGGGTTGCTGGAAACCCTTTTCCTTCTTCCATAGTAAACATCCAGATAATACTTCACAGCACCATACCTTTTGTATTGATCCGGTTCTATCGTTAAAAGATATTCCTCTATAAATATCTTGGCTTCTTTCATATAGGGATCTGCTGCCGATACTTTGAAACTCCGAATAGCGCTTTTCACTAGGAGGTACAGTCGTTCAGGTGACATTTTATCCAGCTTTGAATAACCAAGCGTATTCAAAAAATGAATAATATCAGTTTGTACAAGCAAATATTCTGCTGTATCTAATCTGTCCTCAATCTGCTTCAGCTCATTTGCTTTAGTCTGGAGCTGTCTGTTTAACTTTTTTAGATCCGTGAACAGACCCGCCTTTTCAGATACCAGCTTTTTGTTCTCAACTTGTGCCTTAATTATATCCTCTTCTAGCTCAACGAGTTTGACATCCATTATGTGTTTATCAAAGACAGGTTTGACTGTGTAAATATAGGTATATACGGCAACCGAAACTGTTCCGATCGCGATTAAAAGCGACAATACGCTTGCCAGCTTACTAAGGACATCGAGAATGGAATCTTGAGGTTTAATGAACCACATCTCCTACCCCTGTCGGTCCATCGACCGATAATTAATTGCTTCCGCAAGATGCCCTGCGCCGATATCTTCTGCGCCATCCAAGTCGGCGATGGTGCGGGATATGCGCAGCACTCGGGTATACGCTCTCGCAGATAAACCAAGTGATTCCACAGCCTGTTTCAGGAAGTCGTGTTCCGATTCGCTGAGCTTGCAATGTTCTTCTTGAGCCGAACCTTCCAGTTCGGAATTGGTCAGGATCGGCAGGTCGGCAAACCGTTCTTCCTGCACCTTTCGGGCGCGAGCGATACGTTCGCGCATGGTAGCGGACGTTATGTCGCTCTTGGCTTTTTTCAAATCGTCATAGGGTACGGCGGGCACGTCCACCTGCAAGTCAATGCGATCCAGCAGCGGGCCGGAAATGCGGGAGCGATATCGGCCGACGGCCAGCGGCGAACATTCGCAGGGGTGGGTGCCATCAGTAAGATAACCGCACGGGCACGGATTCATGGCCGCCACGAGCATGATGTCTGCCGGGTATTTCAGCGTCACGAGCGAGCGGGAGATGGAGACTTCGCCATCTTCCAACGGCTGGCGCAGGACTTCGAGGACCGGCTTCTTGAACTCCGGCATCTCATCCAAAAAGAGAACGCCACGATGGGCCAGCGACGTTTCGCCGGGCTGCGGATACCGTCCGCCGCCAATGAGGCCCACGTCGGAAATAGTATGATGCGGGGTTCTGAAAGGACGCGTGACCATGAGGGCGCGGTCCTTGGGCAACAATCCGGCCACGGAATAAATTTTGGTGACTTCCAGTGCTTCTTCAAAACGAAGGGGCGGCAACACCGTGGGAATACGCTTGGCAAGCATCGTCTTGCCCGATCCGGGAGGGCCTATGAAAAGCAGATTATGCCCGCCTGCTGCCGCAATTTCGATGGCGCGTTTGGCGTGTTCCTGCCCTTTGACTTCGGCAAAATCGTTGATGAAAGATTGACGTTCTTCCCAGAGAGTCTCTATATCCAGATCGGCAGGCACGATAGCGTCTTCGCCGAGCAGCATACGCACCACTTGACCAAGGTCCGTTGCTCCGACCACCGGGATATCTTTGACCACCGCACCTTCGCGCCCATTGTCAGCCGGGACCATGATCCCCTTACCACCACCTTCGCGGGCAGCCAGGGCCAAGGGCAGAACGCCGGGAACGGGCTTGAGGCTTCCAGTCAGCGAGAGTTCGCCCGCCATATACCATCCATCCACGGCCTCTTGTTCGACGACGCCCATACCACAGAGGATGCCCACAGCCATGGGCAGATCGTAGGCACTGCCTGCCTTGCGCACATCGGCCGGAGCCAGATTCACGGTAATTCGTGCGGGCGGTATCTTGAAACCACAGTTCTTGAGCGCAGAAAAAACACGCTCCTTGGCTTCCTTGACCGCACCTTCGGCCAGACCAACCATGGTGAAACAGGGCATCCCTGAACGGGAAAAATCAACTTCGAGTTCGACTTTGAAGGCATCGATGCCCATAAGGGCGGCGCAGGCTACTTTGGCTATCATTGGACCAGCTTGATTGGCGGTTAATTGATATGTCTTAGTAAATAATATGTCGAAGAATAACAAGCTGATCTACCGTATAAATACAATTGCCCAAGCTATATTCTTAGGGTATCGATAGGGCATGTATCAAATGGTAGCTTTTTTCATCACTTTGGTTCTCCTAGTCCCCTCACTTGCTGCAGCACAGCAATCCTTTGTCATTAGCACCCCTCGACTAAATGTGGACAACTGCACAATAATGGAAGGGGAAAACATACTGACAGAAGCTTACTCGCGGATAGGCCAAACCGTAGAATTCAGGTGCCTCCCCCAACTACGTGATTTAGAGGAAGTGAACACAGGGAAAATCGATGCCACGATGTTTCGATTTCCGTTTGTGGTTAAAAAGTACGCCAATCTCGTTCAAGTACCCGTCCCCCTTCTGAAGTTATCTTATGTTGCCATGTCGTTGAAACCGGGGATCCGAGTCAACTCCTGGGGTGACTTGAATCAATACAAGGTCGGCATACTGCGAGGGAGTATTTCATCGGTAGCCCTTGCAGAACAGAAAGGGATAGAAGTGCATCTTGTCAATCACCACAACTCCGCATTTAAGATGCTTGAAGAGGGGAGACTTGACGTACTTGTCGTCGATCACACCCTCGGAATGCTGAGCGCCCAAGCCCTCGTGAAAGAAAAGGTGCACACCTCCAAACCTCTCTACGAGCACTACAGCTATCACTACGTCAACAAGAAGCATGAGGCTTTGGTTCCCGCACTCTCGGTTGCCTTCAAGGAAATGCTAAGGGACGGGACTTTCAAACGGCTCTTGGGCAAGTATCAAGCAATGTTTCCGGAACTTCCATCCAATTCCAAATAGAGACACAAGCTACTCAAGGCAACCTTCGGTTACATCGACGACAACATTAGCAGATTATGCTCGCCTACTGCCGCAATTTCGATGGCGCGTTTGGCGTGTTCCTGCCCTTTGACTTCGGCAAAATCGCTCAGGAATGATTGCCGTTCGGTCCAAAGGGTGTCGATATCCACTACAGCTGGTTCCACTTCTTCCTCGTCCAAAAGAAAACGGCCCGTCGCATTGGCAACAGGCCGTTCCAAACAGACCCCCAATCGATGTTTACTCCCCCGCCTTGACCCGATCCTTGAGCTCTTTGCCGTCGTGCCAAGCGCGGCCCACTTTGCGACCCACGGCCCAGTAGTGGTTGTCAGGCATGGACTGCGTGAGGGGCTTGATTTTTTCGATATCGGGATAGCCGTCTGTAAGGAAACGTTCCTCTGTCCAGGCACCCCCTTAATAGACAGAGAGATTGACAACCTGACCTATCAGTTGCAATGCTCCTTTCACCATGAGCAGTAACACGACGAAACCATTGAGCGAACTCAAGATAGCCTGGGGGGGCGGCCTCTATTTTGCCAACACCTTCCGTGAACATGTGAAGGAGCTTCGTCGCTTCCCCATAGCCGGTAAGCCACGGGACTGGGACTATATTGTCGAAAAATGCGGTTTTGTTCCGGACGTCCTCGTCTTTGCGGACCAAAGTCGGCCGCCTATGCTGCTCGGTATTGAATCGTACCCCTGCCTCACAATTTTTCTCAGCGTGGATAGCCACATCCATTCGTGGTACCCGCTCTATGCTCAGGCCTTTGATCTGTGCACGGTGAGTCTCAAGGACCATATCCCCAATTACACCGAAGGCCGTTCTTCGGAGGACACAGTCCTTTGGCTCCCTCCTTTTTGCCGGACGCAAGACAAACCGCGTGACGAGAAAAAGGAATGGGATCTGCTATTCGTGGGCAATGTCGGCAAAGACATTTTCCCGAAACGGACACGGCTTCTTCAAGAGCTGAGTGAGAAACTTCCCGGCCTGCACGTGACCACTGGTCCTTACCGCGACCTGTATCCGAAGGCGCGTCTTATCCTGAACATCGCGGAACGGGGCGACATGAACTATCGCCTGTTCGAGGTGCTGGCATGCGGTGGCTGCCTCGTCACACCAAAAATCGGCCACGGGCAAGAAGAGTTGTTCACAGATGGCGAGGATCTTTTCACCTACGATCAGGACGATGTGGACGGGTTGGTTACGTTGGTCGAAAACCTCCTTGCCGATCCCGCACGCTGTGAGGCTGTGGCCCGCAGCGGGCATGAGAAGGTGAACGCCAATCACCGGGAATGGCGCCGGGGTGAGGAATTCGGACAGTGGATCAGTTCATTTGACCATCAGGCACTCATCGAAAAACGGCTGACCCACAAAAAAGCAATGTTCAACTCGACACTCAAGCTGATCTATTTACATTTTGCGGAAAGTCTGGATGACGACGAATTGCGCCAGACCTATCTGCGAGCCTCCCAAAAACGGCTTGTCTAAGCCAGCCCACAGCGACGGCTGAACCGGATACTACGAACAACCACCCTTGCGTATTGTGGAGCCATCCCTGTACTGGATTCTCCACCCATTACCTGTTAATCATTGTCCAATCACGACACCAATTTCGGAGGATCCATGCGCACCATATTATTCACACTGATACTTATGCTCACCCTTGTCGGTTGCGGCGGAAAAAATGACGCCCCAATCGATAGCAATGCTACAGACGCGGCGGCTGAATCTTCCAAAGATGCAACGACTGCTCACGATGAAGAAATCTCCAGTGCTGCCGAAGTCGTGGCCCTGAATGATGCCGTGGGTATCGACCTAAACACCATCATCGAGCCTGTGGGGGAAGTTCACTTGTTCGACGGGACAATCATAGAGCTGACCATGTTTGAAAAGATCGGCAAATATTACATCTATATTTCCGGCAAACTCAATGGCCGCTCTTCCACGGTTATCAGCTTGACTCGTCTCGACGATCTCAAACGCTGGGCCGGTATTCAATTTAAAGACAAAAACACATTTTCCATCCTCACCAAGGGTGAGAAGGAATTGGCCTTTGAGGACTCACGAATCTACCTCGGCAGTGCCAGCCATACCACCTTCACTTTTCATACTGCCGATCCGGACACGTATGAGTTGAGCAAAGTCGAAGTGAAAAAAGAAGACGTCAAGATCATTCTCATTAAATAGCGACCTTTTACGTCAGGAGGCCGACCATGAAGAGGCTGAACAATCTTGTTGCTACACTGCTCATCAGCGCCATGCTGGTCAGCATGACAGGCTGCGGAGCCATGATAGTGGGTGGCGTTGCGGCGGCTGGAACCTTTGCTTATGTCAACGGAGACGCCAAAGGCACCTACTTCACCTCCCTGCCCAATGCCATTGACGCTTCACTGGCTACCTGCAAGGAACTCGGCATTCCCGTAACCAAGCAGACAACAGATGCTTCTTCCAGCGAAATTCTGGGCAAGCTCTACGGAGACATGGTCACTATCACTCTTGATCTGGTGGGCGAAGACCTCACCGAAATCACGGTCCGCGTCGGCCTCTGGGGAAATGAATCCGCCTCCAGCCGTATCCACCACACCATCAGCCAAAAATTGTAACCAGCATCAGACAACATTTCACTTGGCTGCCGGAGTTATCTCCGGCAGCCTTTTTTTGCCATTGCTCTCCTTAAGAGGTAAAAAACGGCCCCCTCTTGACGTCTAGAGCTTTTCTAGATAAAAGACCGATAAGCCTACTTCTCTTTTTATCTCTTTATTAACAAGGGTGACGATTGGTGACGATACCAACAAGGAGGACTGTGTGATCCGGCTCTCATTTGGTTCCATACCTCAAAAAGTGATTATCAAGCTCGGTAAATCCAACAACCTCACCTATGAAGCGGCACAAAAACCACGCGCCGTGTCCTGCATCTGGGACAGCCGCCTGCGGTCACGCCCAAAGCTGCTTAAACTGGCCACCCGAAGCCCCAATATCCTCAAACCACGCATGAGTACTTACCATGGCCGATACATATACACATAAAGACCTTGCCAATCTCTGCTCTGTTTCCGAAACCACCATCAAGAGCTATCGACGCAAGTTCCCCGGTTTTATCCCGGTGCTCACACGCGGCAAACCCATCCGTTTCAAAAAGGATGCGGGCGACGTCTGCCTGAAAATCCGTGACTGTTTTGAAAAAGGTATGTCCGTCAACGAAACGCTTAAAGTCCTCAAGGATAACTTTAAGGAACAGCCAGCCGCTGGCCGCCGATCAACCTCGGTCGCAGCACCGCAGGCCCAAGGCGGTGTCTCGCAGGAGTATCTGGAAAAATTCTTTCAAACCGCAGGCCAGATGATGCAGGGCATGGCCGGACTCGCCACCGCCCAGGTCAAAGCGGAACATCGTTTGAAAAAAGTTGAAACCGCTCTCGGCAAACTTTTGGAGATCGAAACCAGAAACAGTGAACAGTTCAGCCAGCTCCTGACGCATATGAAAGCAACAGCAGGACAACCCGCTGCCCGGCTCGTTGCTCAGGTTGCCCCCGAACCAGCCTCGGCTTCGACGACGCCGCCCGCTGAACAAAAAATCCGTGCCCGTAAAATCGTCAATGTCAAAAGTCCGGAAGGTGACGTTAAATCCTACTCCATCGAGAAGGGAAACAAGCCAGCCAACCCGGCCCTCGAACGACCGTCCGACGCCCTTCTCAACACGCCCATCGTCATCCAGAATGATCAGGGCGAATTCCTCGGCGTACCGGGGAGGCTCCCCCTGTCCGGTTTCGTGGAGATACTCATCCGTGAAGCAGAAGAAGGCGGGGCATCACTCTCCAGTTGGCACAACGATGACGACGTTTGGGTCTTCACCATGGACGTACCCGGCGGAGATTCTCACGAGCTCTTCTTCTCAACCACCACAACCCCCAGAGGGAACCTTGTCGTGCTCCTCGACCGACTCGATGTGAACAAAAAAGAGACAAGCACACAGTTCCTTCAGGAATTCTTCCGTCAGATTAAGGATAAGATTTAAAGAATCCCCCTTCTCCATACGGCACACAATAAAAAACCGCCCATGTCAGCGTCAGCTGGCATGGGCGGTTTATTCTTTTGGTCTGAGGAGCGTCTAGTACATGCGATGTTCTTCGATGTAGTCGAGGACGAATTTTTCGGCTTGTTCTATAGAGAGCACATCACCTGCGATTTGTGCTTTGTGCAGCTGTTCGCGGATTTTTCCGATGACGGGTCCGGGCTTGAGCTTGGACATTTCCATGATCCGGTTGCCGTCAAGGAACGGTTCGAGTTCGTGTTCGGGCGTATCGGCACGTTCAGCCATCTTGAGATTGTGGTTGAATTCGCGCCAGGAGCCTTCGCGGGCCTTGATGTCCGCTCTGACCATTTCCATGATGCGCGGGTATTCGTCGAGGGAGCGAAGGCGCTTGATGCCCTTGTCTGTGAGCATGAAGTGCGGGCGCATGTGGTTTTTGACCAGATCGCAGACGAGATCGATATCTTGTTCCTCGAAGCGAAGACGCTTGAGGATGGGGCGTGCGGCTTTGGCGCCAACGCGGTGATGTTGCAGGAAGTTCCATTTATCGTCGTAGAATTCGGCGGTGTAGAGCTTGCCTAAGTCGTGGAAGAGACAGGCTACTGTTCCTTTCCAGTCATAGGGCAGTTCTTCAGGGTATGCCTTCATGACATCGAAGGTGTGCGCCAGTACGGTTTCTTCTTCACCAGAATCGGGGTTCTTGATCTGCTTGACGCGAGAAAGCGCGGCGACCTCGGGGATCAAACCGTGGAGCAGCATGGAGTCGAAAAGCAGCTCAAAGAAGCGGTACATGGATTCGGCTTCGACCTTATGCCATTCGTCCAGGAAATCGGCCATGGGCACGTATGCGAGAATATGGCTGGCGTTACGCACGATGGCGGCCCAGGAGTTGGCGTCAATTTCCTTGTCGAAATTGGCGGCAAAACGCATGGCGCGATAGGCCAAGGTGTAGTCTTTTTTCAGGGCCTGGTCGGGCACACCTTTGAAACGGATGGTGCCTTCAGAGAATTCGGCAAAATCAGCGTAGGCATCTTTGGCCTTGGGGATGTAGGGGCAGACCGAGGAAAGGGGAATGTCGCCACGCAATTCCAGTCGCTTGAGCAACCGGGGTGTCATGGTAGAGACGGCTTCTGTGATGTAGGAAGCGTCCTCTACATCAGCGGCGTAGAAGTAAAATGTTACGCCACCTTCCTTGAGAATTCCGACAATACCTTTGTCCTTGGAATCCTCAATATGGGGGAAATATTTTTGCAGTTCAGTCAGGCTGGCTTCGGTACAGATATCGAGCTCCCGCTCGTCGCCCGATTCGTCCAGAGTCAATGCCTGAAGTCGAACATTGACCACGTAAGCATCATAGCCGTTACGCATGATGGTTTTACAAAAGCCGACAGCATCTTTAAATGGCTGGCTCATATCTCTCCTTATTCCCGGCTATTCATAAACGCACGATTGCGGCGTTACTGAGACCAAGCAGTGTCCTCACGTAGTAGAAATACGCTGCGGTACTGTTTGCTCTTGCGCCTTACACTCGCACTCTTCTGAACAACCTGTCTCTTTTTATACGTCAAAAAGCAGTGAATTATTCAAATCAACCCGCGACGGTACCGTGGGCACCGGAGTTCATTCTATACAATTTTTTTACCCTGAATGAAATGAGTTTTTACCCGTCCTTTCAGGGTGGTGCCGAGCAGCGGCGTGTTCTTCCCTTTGGACTGCATCGTCTCAGGAGAAACTACCCATTCCTCATCGGGATCGAAGAGGAAAAAGTCAGCCGGATCGCCGGGTTTGAACGTATTCACGGGCAGGTTGAATATACCGCAAGGTGCGGTTGTCCAAGCCCGGGTGAAAGCGTCCTTGTTCAGCTTACCGTCCTGCACCAGTTGCCATGTGACGGACAGCGCCGTATCCAGTCCGGAGATCCCGCAGGGAGCCACGTCGAATTCGGTTTCTTTTTCGAAGGCGGCATGGGGTGCATGGTCGGTTGCCAGACAATCCATGGTGCCGTCGTTCAGCGCATCGAGAAGCGACTGCTGATCTTCTTTGGTACGCAAGGGCGGATTGACCTTGGCATTGGTGTCGTACTCGGTAGCCTCGTTTTCGAGGTAATCCTCGGTGAGGATGAGATAATGCGGCGCGGTTTCAGCCGTGACCTTGACGCCACGTTCCTTGCCGAATCGGATGAGATCCACGGATTTTTTGCACGAAATGTGGGCCAGATGAATGGGCAGGTCGAGGTATTCCGCGATGAGAATATCGCGCGACACTTGCAGCGCTTCGGCCATATCCGGCTGAGCAGACAGACCAAGACGGCTCGATACCGCACCTTCGTTCACACCAGCAGCCACGCCCATGTAGGGGTCTTCACAATGGTCAATAACCACGCGATCCCAGTCGGAGGCGTATTCCATGGCGCAACGGAAAATCTTGGTGGATTTTACAGGCACACCATCGTTGGAAAAGGCGGCACATCCAGCCTTGGCAAGTTCTGCCATAGGGGCCAGTTCCTTGCCGCTGAGGCCTTTGGTCAATGCACCAATGGGGAACAAGCGCGGTCCTTTCGGCCAGTATTTCTTGGCCTGACTAAGCATCAGATTGGTCACGGACTCATCGTCATTGATCGGCTTGGTGTTGGCCATGCACATGATGTTGGAGAATCCGCCCCAGGCGGCAGTACGCAGCCCGGATTCGATGTCCTCTTTGTATTCCTGACCCGGCTCGCGCAGATGCACGTGCACATCGGTCATGGAGGCCATGAGTGTCAGTCCGAACGCTTCTTCAACCTTGGCGTCGCCGGGCTCAAGCGTCTTTACCGACGTCTTGACCTTTTCGATCTTGCCTTTGGAGACGAAGACGTCCACTTCCTTGCCATCGAGGTTCGCCCGACGAATAATCAAATCTATTTTTGCCATATCATTGTCTCAACTTATTCTTCGCCCTTGCGGGTCATGTAAAGGAAGAGCAGGGCCATTCGCACAACAACACCGCTGGATACCTGATCCAGGACCAGCGAGTCGGCACAATCGGCCAGATCAGAGGAAATTTCCACGCCCCTGTTCATGGGCCCAGGATGCATGATCTTTACGTCGGGATTTGCCACATCGACGTGCCGTTCGCCCAAACCGTAGGTACGGGCATATTCCCGCAGATCGGGGAGCAGGCCGTCCTGCTGACGCTCAAGCTGGAGCCGCAGACACATGATGGCATCCACACCTTTGGAGGCTTCGGTCAGGTCGGAGTAGACTTCGACGGGCCACTGGTTAACCGCTGGTGGCAGCAGTGTGCGCGGTGCGCAAACCCGGACTTTTGCGCCGAGCTTGTTGAGCAGGATGACGTTGGACCGTGCCACACGACTGTGGGCCACATCGCCGAGGATAAGGACAGTCTTGCCGCCAAGGTCGCCCCAGTCCTGATGCAGAGTGAAGGAGTCGAGGAGCGCCTGCGTCGGGTGCGCATGTCTGCCGTCGCCCGCGTTGATGATGGGGCAGTCGAGGCGGTCGGCAAGGAACCGGGCCGCGCCGCTGGACCAATGACGGATGACGATGGCATCCGGCGCCATAGCCTGAAGCGTGAGCGCCGTGTCCTTGAGCGTCTCGCCCTTGGTCAGGCTGGACGAGCTTTTCGCCAACGAGAAAGTGTCGGCTGAGAGCCGCTTTCCTGCCACGTCAAAACTCGTCTTGGTACGCGTGCTTGGTTCCGCAAAAAAGAGGATAACCGAACGCCCTTTGAGGGTCGGGACCTTCTTGACCGGTCGTTCCTGAAGTTCCTGAAATCGCCCTGCCGTTTCAAAGATCGCCATGACCTCGGACTGGGAAAGTTGGGATACATCAAGCAAGTCTTTGTGTAGCCATTTCATGACGTTACTTCGCCTCCGACAGTGTAAAAAGCTCTAATATTTTATCAGGAACCGTAGAGAAAGCAGCCAGCTTTCCGGGTTCCAATGTACCAAATTTGTCAGCCACGCCCATGATCTTCGCCGGATTCCGGGTAAGCATGGCGAGTAGCGCCTCAAAGGAGAGGTCTCCTGTAAAATTCTGCTTAAGGTACACGCCCTCGTTAAAGAGGTCGAGGTCGTGATTCGATGCCAGCGAGTCGGTGCCGAGACAGAGGTCCACGCCGGACGCAAGCCACTTTTCCCATGGCGCGCGACCCACGCCGATAAATTCGTTGGAACGCGGACAGAGACAGACCGTTGCACCGGACTGACGCACGGTTTCGATATCCTCGTCAGTGACCTTGACGCAATGGACGGCCAAGGTGGATTCGTCGAGCAAGCCGAGTTCGGCAGCTTGTTGGACAGGGCGCTTTTTCGGCGCCGCGAAGTCGAGAAGCCGCCCGCGACCTTGAAGCAGATCGAGGAATGCACTCGGTTCGCCCGCCATGATCGCCACTTCATCGTCGTGCTCGGACAGATGCAGGGAGAATGGGAGGCCCTTTTGTAGCGCTTCGCCTTTGGCTGCGCGCAGTACATCTACATGAGTCGTATAGAGAGAATGCCCGGCCACGGAGAGTATGCCGTTGTCGAATTCACCCTTGGGGATGAACTTTTTTTTCGGGATGGTTTCGCCGATGGCTTCCACAAAAACTACAAAAGAAAGGCCGGAAGCATCAAGCGCTCCGGCCATATGTTTGGCAAAACGGGTGGCAATATCTCCCACCATAACGGTGCCAGTTCGTTTCAACTCATGGAAAGCTCGATCAAGCTCGCCTTCGTCGAGATCAAAAATGGGCTGCTGGAGCAGGTCTTCCACCCACGCCACAAATCCTTGACCAACAGGACATTTGCCGCGCAAGTGCGCCAACTCAAGATGAGAGTGTGCATTGATGAGACCGGGAGCGATACAAACATCGCCAAGGTCGGTAGTGGTGCCGGAAAAAGCAGAGGCGAGGTCGGAATAGGTTCCGACCTTCTGGATAATCCCCTGACTGACAATGATCGCCGCGTCGTTGATGACGGGCGCGCCAGGGATCATGGTCGCGGCTTTGGCCGCACGAAATAATTCAGACATTCGCTGTTTTTCGCTTCCCGCTAAGGGCTATTTGGATGGTAACGTGTCCGCGCACGGACTGAGACTAGTAGCTAGTATGTTTTCACTCTGGGGTAAAGGGAAAACGACCCGACCTCCCCCTCAATCCATGCCCAATTCAACAGAAGACCATCCTACGAAGGACAGCCTCTCGCTACCCACCACGCGCGCGCATGCGCATACAAAAAGTTTAGGAGGGTGAGATGG
>JAFLJT010000359.1 GCA_022712855.1 Pseudodesulfovibrio sp.
ATAGCGGCGTATCTGCTGCGTTGCCGGGCACGAATTAATCCTCGACGTATAGGAATACGCCTCCGGTTAATTCGCACCCGTCGCCTTACAGCTACACCACTCTCGAAAGCCTCACGGTGTTGGGGAATAAGAGAAGAAGGAAGGAGACGGTGCGGTGTGTTGTTTCTAGGATGAGACTAGTTTGAGTTTTCTTAATGCTATTTCCTGAAAAAACCCGCGATTTGAGCCGAAAAAAGCGGCGTATATTGTTCGATAAGAAGAACAACATACGAACCGCTTTTTTCGGCTCAAATCGCCACACGGCACGGCGAAAAGGCCCGCCTTATCGCGCTCGCACAGCTTCGCCCGAAAGGGCGCGACAAAAAGTTTAGGAGAGTCCAGAGAACCCTTTTCTCAAAGGGTTCTTTGGTCCCGCTGAAGGCGACCGCCGGTAGGCCCCTCGGAGAGGCTGTCGGCAGACCCGCCGGAGGCATTCTTAAAAATGAGACTTAGCTAGACTAAAACTTACGCCACCTGACGCAGCCGGTGTCGTTGCAGGTGTCGCCGTTGCCGTTGAATTCTATGCCCATGCGTGTGAAGCCGGGTCGTCCTTCTTCCATGGAACGTACTTCGCCGGTATACCAGTATGGCTTGAAGGACTTTTCCTTGAAATTGAACATGAAGAGGTTGATGGCGATGGCGGCTCCTACGGCGCAGGTTTCGGGGATGGTGCGGTTTTGCACGCTGAGGCCGAGACCGCCGTTGGAGATGTTGACGACGGCGTTGGCGGACTGGTCGGCACCTTCGGTGGCGAAGGAGTTGACGCCGATGTGTGGGGCGGCGTCGGTGAAGGAAATGTCGGAAGAGTAGGGATTGGTTATCCAGAGTTTGACGCGGATGAATTGCTGGTCGGCAACGCGTTTGCGGGCGTGCTTGCGACGCGGGATCATGGCGTAGGTGGTGGGCGCGGATAGGATGAGGCGATCAACGTTATTGCCGGACTTATCGGATTCGATGAGCTTGGCGGTGAAGGTGTTTACCTTGCCGTCGCTGGTTTTTATTGGGGCGAAAACACAGATTATCTCCTTACCTTCTTGGATTTTGATAACATCCATGCGTTCGATGATTTCGCATTTGATTTTGCCGGATGAGGCGGAGGTGATGACACAGCGCACGGCGACATCTTCATCATTGATGTTGTTGAGAAGATCGACGACCACACCGTCCCGTTGGAGCGTGCGGGGGATGTTTGATTGATCGGATGCTACGTTTTTTGGGGCGGAGCGCAACATACGCAGAGCAACGATGAGCATGAAAAATGCGACAACGCCGAGTAGTGCGGCACCACCGTACCGGATGACGTCTGGTGGGACACCGGGCAGGTATTGCTGAATAAGCTGCACCAGAGTCTGACTGAGTTCATTTATTGTGTCTTGTATGTTCATTCTGCTGTCTGTCTAGAGTGTTTTGAGCTTGAAAAGCTCTAGAGGCTTTGATGCATTTCATTGAAAGAATGAGTCATTGTTTCAATTTTTCATCGTGTTCCAAGATGGAAATGCGCTAGAAGTTGACGAAGTGCTTTTTAGCTTCAAGAACCTTGCCAAGATAACGGCGTGTTTCCTGATAAGGAAGATGTACCCGAAGGGTGTCGTAGACCTCGTCTGGAGGCAAGGAGTTTATACGCTTGGCAGCGTGTTTACGATCTTTGCTGAATGTTCGAAGCACTGAACCTGCGCCGCCGTTGTAGCCTGAAATAATGCAGTATTCACGCGATATCGGGTCTGTGATCGAACCGAGGAAACGGGTGTCTAGCAGATGCAGGTACGCGGTGCCATAGGTGATATTGGTGGAAGGCGTGTACAAGGATTCGCGCGAGGGAGTGCCTGTTTTGCCATGCAGGAACTGATAAACATCGGCGCCAGCCGTGCGCGGAACGACCTGCATGAGGCCGATGGCCATGGCGGAGCTGACGGCGAACGGGTTGAAGTCGGACTCGACCTTCATGATGGCGTAGATGAGATTTTTACTGATGGAGAATCGCTTGGATGCGGCTTCCACCATGGTCTTGTATTTTCGTGCGCGAATATCCAGATGGTCCCGGATCATGGGGAAGGTGACGTATCGAGCGGTTTTCCCTTTGATATTGCGAGTCTTGAGCGAGTTGTCGATCAAATGGTCCGCGAACTTTTCGGCCCGCCAAGCCCAGCGGATATCTTTGTTTTGGTTATCTTTTACTTCGCCGAGCAGGAAAGGTGTTTCGCCGAGTTTGACGGTTTTGGCGGAATAGAGATCAACGGCACGCGGGTCGCCGGGGGTGAGCAAGGTGGTGACAATGGCACTTTTCAGGCTGGTGAGCGGCTTGTTCTGGTCAACGGTTTCGACAGTGATCAGGCCTGTGTCGAAATCCACGCTGGCGCGCGATAAATAGTTGTGCGTGTATTTGACGTATTCCTTGGGTTGGGGAATACGAATGTCATCCTCGCCCCATACGGATGCGATAGCGTCGATGAAATCATCCACCAATTGTTTGAACTGATTGAGATCCCCGGCCAGGGCGTTCGGGTTGGTGGCGTAACCGAGTGCTTTGTCCCGGGCCAGGGCTTCGGCTGCAGCCACAGGGTCGCCAGTGACTGCGGCGCGAGCGAGTCTGGCCGCGTCGTGCCGAGAACACGACATGAGCAGTGCGAGGAGTAGAATTAGGGATATGGCTTGCTTTGATCTTTGCAACACTTTGACACTACTTGACATTTTTACCCTCAAAGGCGATTGTTTGATGTATGATATTGGGCTTTCATAATTATTACAAGTCCCTGCATATTTCAGCACTTTTTCATTGTCGCTTGGGAGGAACCGTGGCCGATGATCCGATTATCGAACGTATTGATCCTGATCTTGAGGAGTTGATGGAGCGCTTTTTTATCAACTCAAAGGATGATCTCGTGAAGATGCAGGAAGCGCTTGCTGCGAAGGATTTCGAGACGCTTACCCGACTTGGACACACAGCCAAGGGGACTGGCTACGGATACGGCTTTCAGGGAATGGGGGCCATTGGCGCCGATCTGGAAATGGCGGCCAAGGCTGCTGACGTTGCTCAAAGTCAAACTCAAGTCGAATGTATGGCCCACTATCTTGAGAATGTGAAGATAGAATTCGGCGAATAATATTTATATATTTTGAATAACAAAAGGGGCGAGCACCGATGGTGTTCGCCCTTTGCTTTTGTTTGCCGGTTGACCGTGGGTGGATGGACTGGAACGCTTGTTTAAATAGGCTTACGCCTTTTCAACCTTCTGTATATGTTGGTTCTCAATCTCTTTCCAGTGCCACCTGTCTTCCAGGTATAATAACTATAAGCA
>JAFLJT010000175.1 GCA_022712855.1 Pseudodesulfovibrio sp.
TGCGAGCCTGCGCCAAGCCACGAGCGAACGTATTGAAGAGCAGGTACTGACGTTTGTCCAAGGCCCGTCCTTGGCGCAAATTTTCAGCGACTACGACAACAATCCGGTCAAAGACCGCAAAACTTTTGAATTGCCAGACGGCCCAATCACCGTCTTCCCCGCCATGAAAGATGGCAAACTGACTGGCGTAGCCTTTGAAACATTTGGTACTGGCTACGGCGGCCCGGTTGGCGTCATGGTCGGTATCACCACCGACGGCTCCATGCTTGAAGGCATCGGCATTACCGTGACCAAGGAAACACCGGGACTTGGTTCACGTGCCTCTGAACCGGAATACCGCGATCAATTCCGTGGCCTCCCCTTGGACGGCATCGCTTTAAGCAAAGCGGGCGGAACCATTCAGGCCATCTCTGGTGCGACCATTACATCAGTTGCCACGGTTACAGCAGTGAATGAAGCCGTGAAGATTTTCAATAAAATCAAGGACAAACTCCCCACAGCTTGGGGTTCCTAGGATATTTATATGAGCAAATTGTGGAAGGAATTTTCCAAAGGTCTCTGGAAAGACCTGCCCCCGTTCAAGCTGGTGCTCGGGCTTTGCCCGGTGCTTGCGGTGACCAAAACCGCAGATAACGGCTTGGGTATGGGTTTGGCAGTCATCTTTGTATTAACACTCTCCAACATGCTTGTTTCCATGCTGCGAAAAATCATTCCCAGCAAGGTGCGCATCGCCTGCTTCATCGTCGTCGCGGCCTCATTGGTCGTCTGCGTTGAACTTCTGATGCAGGCATATGCTTACCCGCTCTATCTACAGCTCGGTATCTTCGTGCCGCTCATCGTTGTTAACTGCATCATCCTAGGGCGCGCAGAGGCTTTTGCTTCCAAAAACCCAGTCTATTTGGCTGTTGCTGATGGCCTCGGCATGGGTATCGGCTTCACCGCTTCGTTGACCCTGCTCGGCGGTATCCGTGAACTCTTCGGGTACGGCACCTTATTTGGAACACAAATCATGGGTGACTGGTTCCAGCCCTTCGCTTTCATGGTCGAAGCACCCGGCGCATTCGTCTGCCTTGGTCTGATGCTGGCAGGCATGAACGCGCTCACCAACTGGCAGCGCAAAAGCAAAGGACTCGACGCCGTCGAAGGCCCGGTCCACGATTGCAAAACTTGCGGCATGTGCGCAACGAAGCCGGGAGTGTAAATCATGGATTACTTCGTCCTCGTCATCGCCGCCATATTCGTCAACAACATAGTGTTGGCGCAGTACCTTGGCAACTGCCCATTCATCGGCACTTCCAAAGATTCCGGCGTCGCCATAGGAATGGGATTGGCCGTAGTATTCGTTGGCACCATGGCTGCTGGCATTACGTGGTGCGTGCAGAAATTCCTGCTCGGCCCCAACGATCTTGCATATTTGCAGACCATCTGCTTCATTCTCGTCATCGCAGCACTTGTCCAGTTCGTTGAGATGTTCCTGAAAAAGGTCATCCCACCGCTGTACAAATCTCTTGGTATATTCCTGCCGCTGATCACCACAAACTGCGCGGTGCTCGGTATCGCCATCATCTGTCAGCGCGAAGGCTTTACCTTCATTGAAACCATTCTCTTTTCCATCGCGTCCGGCGTCGGCTTCTTGCTCGCTCTGGTGGTCTTGGCCGGAATTCGTGAACGCCTCGACCTGGCGCGTGTCCCTGTCAGTCTGAAAGGAACACCCCTCGCCCTTATCTTGGCCGGACTCATGTCCCTTGCCTTCTTCGCCTTCAAGGGCATGGCCTCTTAGGAGTATATGAAATGATCACTGCATCAGTACTCGTCCTGCTTGGTATCGGCTTCACGGCAGCAGTCATCCTGGCCGTGGCGTCCAAGCTTCTCTACGTTTACGAAGACCCACGTATTTCACAGGTGGAAAACGTCCTGGCTGGCGCAAACTGCGGCGGCTGTGGTTTCCCCGGTTGCGCAGCCGCAGCCCAAGGCGTTATCGATGGTAAGGCCGGAGCCACAGTCTGTGTCATCGGCGGCGATGAAGTCGCTACCAACGTTGCCGCTATCATGGGCCTAGAATTTTCTTCCATGGAAAAACAGATCGCATTTGTCGATTGCACCGGCGGCACCCGCGCCGAAGAAACCTACGAATACGACGGTGTGAAAGACTGTCGCGCCCAGAGCTTGCTCTACAACGGCAACAAGATGTGTCCCGAAGGTTGTCTCGGTTACGGCACTTGCGTCACCGCTTGCCAATTCGGCGCTATTGAAATGGGGCCCGACGGCTACCCCGTGGTTGACCCGGAACTCTGCACCGCATGCGGTGGCTGTGCGCAGGTCTGCCCGCGCGGTGTCATCACCATCTGGGGAACTTCCGCCCGCATCGCGCACCTTAATCTGGAAACAGATTGTCTGGCCCCGTGCCGCCAACGCTGCCCAGGTCAGATCAATATCCCCCGCTATATCGAGCAGGTATCACGCAAAGATTACGCGGGAGCGCTGGAAACAATCCGCGAACGCATTCCCATGCCGCTCTCCATCGGCCGCGTCTGCCCGCACCCCTGTGAAGGTGTTTGCCGTCGTATGCACGTGGACGAATCCATCGGCATCAACATGATTAAACGTTTTGTGGCCGACTGGGAAATGAACTCAGGGCAAAGGCTGCCCATCCCATGCTCGCCGAGTAATGGTCGTAAAGTTGCCGTTATTGGCGGTGGGCCCGCTGGTATTTCCTGCGCCTACTTCCTGCGTCGCCTTGGCTATAGCCCGACCATATTTGAATCCATGCCCAAGCTGGGCGGCCAGTTGCGGTACGGTATCCCTGAATACCGCCTGCCCAAGGCTGTTCTGGACTGGGAAATTCAAGGCATTCTCGATCTCGGCATCGACGTTGAATACGAAAAATACTTTGGTAAAGACTTCACCCTCGACAGCCTGAAAGAGGATGGCTACGAGGCCGTCTTCCTCGGCATCGGCGCATGGATGAACATGACCCTGCGCATTGATGGTGAAGAGTCCATAGGCTGCGAAACCGGTACGGAATTCCTGACCAAGGTCGGCCTTGGCGTGGATACAGGTATCGGTAAAAAAGTCGTCGTGATCGGCGGTGGTAATACCGCCATCGATGCGGCACGTTCCAGCGTCAGACTCGGCGCACACGTGACACTCATGTATCGTCGTACACGCGATGAAATGCCTGCCAACCTTGAAGAAATCATTGGAGCAGAAGAAGAGAACGTCAACTATCTCTTCCTGGCCGCTCCCAGCCGTGTGGTCTCGGATGACAATGGAAAGGTCACCCACATGGAATACATTAAGATGGCACTCGGCGAACCTGATGACTCTGGTCGTCGCCGTCCCGTGCCTATCGAAGGTTCGGAAACACTCATTGAAGCGGACACCATCTACACCGCCATTGGTCAGAAGCCGGAACTTTCGTGTCTCTACGATGACACAGGAAACTGCCAACTGAACGAAACCAAATGGCGTACCCTGGATGCTCACCCGGACACACTCCAGACAGCCCTGCCCCATGTCTTCACTGGCGGCGATATGCACACCGGCCCATCGCTGGTCATCACCGCCCTTGGCGAAGGACGTAAGGCAGCACGATCCATCCATCAGTACCTGACGGACGGCGAACCGCACTACTCAAGCAAACTGCAACGAGAAATGATTCCGTACACAATATTCACCGATGTCCCGGATGTCGGAATACGTGCCAAGGCCAAGATGCCGCACCTCATCGAGTGCGACGAACGCACATGTTCTTTCGAGGAGATTGAAGGCGCAATCAGTGAAACGGAAACAAAGGAAGAAACCTGCCGTTGCCTGCGCTGCGGTCTGACTTGCTACAATCGCGACATGGTCGAAGGTCAGGAATGCACAGCCGAGGATTGCGTAAAAACCCCATAAAAAGGGTTGCAAACCAAATAGCTAGCAGATATATCATTTTTCCCTTCAAGCGCATGCTTAACGGGAAACAAAGTGGGCGATTAACTCAGTTGGTTAGAGTGTCACATTCACACTGTGGAAGTCGTTGGTTCAAATCCAATATCGCCCACCACTTTGTTCACACGAAACGGGCAGTTTGCAGATGCAGACTGCCCGTTTTTCGTGGAGTTTGAACCGGATCGATATATCCTTCTTCATATACAACAAAAGAACCAAATATTTGACTCAAGATATCAATCGGGCTACTGGTTTTTGTCCTTGAGAAACTCTAATATTTCAAAGAATCAACACACTATGACACAAATAGCACTCGTCACCGGAGCCAGCAAAGGCATAGGCGCGGCCATCGCCCTGCAACTTGCCAACAACGGCTTTGACATCTGGCTGAATTATCGCAGCGACACCGCAGGAGCCGAAGAGGTTGCCTCACAAATTCAAGCAGTTGGTCACCAATGTACCCTGCTGCAATTTGATGTGTCCGACCCTGAAGCCGTGGACGCTTCACTCAGTCCCATGCTTGAAAAAGACGTCCCCTATGCGCTGGTCAACAATGCGGGATTCGCCAAAGACGGCCTGATGATGCTCATGAGTCAGGATGAATGGGACAACGTCCTGCAAGTCCATCTCGGTGGTTTCTTCAATGTAACCAAGCCAGTCGTCACCCGTATGCTCCGCAAACGCGAAGGCCGGATTGTCAATATCGCATCCACTTCCGGCGAGACTGGAATGGCTGGACAAACCAACTATTCTGCTGCCAAAGCAGGCCTCATTGGCGCAACGCGTTCGCTGGCTCTGGAAGTTGCCAAACGCAACATCCTCGTCAACGCCGTGGCTCCCGGTTTTATCAAAACCGCCATGCTCGATGAATTCCCCATAGATGAAATCGCCAAACAGATTCCGCTCAAACGCGTTGGTACTCCCGACGAAGTGGCCGGGGTCGTTTCCTTCCTCTGTTCACCTGCAGCCAGCTATATCACCGGGCAGACGCTCTCGGTGAATGGCGGCATCTACACATAATCAGCGATGCCTATGCACTCCGTCGTCATCACAGGAATCGGAATCATTTCCGTACTCGGCTGCACTCTCGAAAGTGTTGCCAAGGCACTGTATGTCGGCCAATCCGGTATTGTCGTTGACAAGGAGCGTATCGAGCTTGGCTTTGAAAGCGCGCTCACAGGCCAAATTGCCGACTTCGACCCCACGGCCCGCCTCTCGCGCAAAGAGCGCAAGACCATGGCCGAACACACCATTCAAGCCCATGCGGCAACAATGGATGCCCTCACCATGTCAGGCTTACAGCCTAAAGATTGGCAAAACGACCAGACAGGCTTGATTTTCGGGTGCGACTCAAGCTCCATTGCCGCCATCGAGCAAGTTCGCCTTCTCAAGGAACGCGGCAACACTGGCCTGATCGGCAGCGGCATAATTTTTCGTTCCATGACATCCAACATCACTATGAATCTCAATACGCTGCTCAAGACGCAGGGAGCTGCTTGGTCGCTCAGTTCTGCCTGCTCAAGCGGCGGTCATGCCATTGGACAAGCCGCCACGCTCATCGCTACGGGCCAGCAGGAACGCGTTATTTGCGGTGGTGCTCAGGAAATCAACTGGGAATCCATGTGCAGCTTTGACGGACTTGGTGCATTCGCATCCAACACCAATGAACCTGGCAAGGCGTGCCGCCCATTTGATCGAGATCGTGATGGCCTGGTGCCCAGCGGTGGCGCTGCCACTGTACTTTTGGAACGACGCGACCTTGCAGAAGCCAGAGGCGCCACCATCTTAGGTGAAGTCACTGGCTACGGATTTTCCTCGGATGGAGAAACTCTTTCCACACCCAGCAGCACTGGCATTTCCAGAGCAGGTGCACACGCACTACGCATGGCGGACAAAACGCCCAACGACATCGACTATGTCTGCGCACACGCCACGGCGACCCCGGCTGGAGACATTGCTGAAGCTGCCAACCTCAAACATCTCTTCGATGGTTGTTCGCCCATAATTTCTTCGACTAAATCCATGACCGGCCACGAACTCTGGATGTCCGGCGCTAGTCAGGTTGTTTACTGCACACTCATGGCACAGAACGGATTTATCGCGCCCACCATAAATCTCGAAAACCTGACGCCAGAAGCCGAAGGGTTGAATATCACCCCGACGACCATAGAACGCGCACCCAAAAACGTACTTTGCAATTCAGCCGGATTCGGCGGCACAAACTCCTGTCTGGTCCTGAAATTCTGATGGCTCAATACGACCATATAATTGTCGGCGGCGGCGTGGCAGGCATGACCTCCGCCCTCATCCTAGCCAAGCAAGGAAGCCGTATTGCGCTGGTCGAAGCTTTCCCCCTTCTCGCGCCAACCATCCGAGGTTTTAAACGCAAGGGCGTTCAGTTCGACACAGGCCTGCATTACGTCGGCGGCCTTGGTGATGGACATCCTCTGGACATCTATTTCAAACATCTCGGGATCGCAGATCACATCACCCAAAAGCCCTATGACCACAATGGTTTTGATGACTTTATCGTCCAGAAATCAGGGAAGCACTATTCCATCCCCTGCGATTTTTCAGAACTCACCACCCGCTTAAACGAGTGGTTTCCCGAGGAAAAAAATGCAATTCAGCATTATGTTTCCGCCATCAAAACAACTTTAGAGGAATCCCCTTTCCTCAACTTTGCGCAGGACTTTGATCTGGAAAAAGCTCTCCATAGCGAATCCGACACCTTGCAAAATTTCCTCGACGCAATCACCGACAACGAAACACTCAAGGCTGTACTGAGTTACCAGAACATCCTCTATGGCGTGCCCCCCACAGAAGCGCTCTTCGACACCCATGCGCAAGTCGCTGGCACATACCACCTCTCAGCGCACACCATCGAAGGCGGTGGCCTCGCACTGACCAAGGCGTATGAACGCCGCTTGAAAAAACTCGGCGTACACATCATCTGTAATGACAGAGTGGAATCCGTCGAGATAAATGACGCCCGCCAAGTGCAAGGGGTCACACTCCAAAGTGGAAAGGCACTAGAAGCGCCATCCTGCATTTGGACTGCACACCCGCGCGGACTGATTGAAGCGACGCCGGATTCAGCATTTCGCCCTGCTTTCAAAAAACGGCTGGCAACACTTGAAGACACGGCTTCGGGCCTCATGCTCTTCGGGATCAGCGACACTCCGGTAGCCGAACTCGATGGGCGCAACATAATTTCATGGCCCGGCACATCGTTTGAGAAAAACCTGAGCGGCCGTGTGTCACCTGCTGAAAGTGTGATCTACATCTCGGCAGCCCTTGATCCGCACTCCGGGAAAACGGCCGTGACCGCCATCATCCCAGCAGCGTTCGAAACGTTTGCTCAATGGGCCGATTCGAAACTCGGCAAACGCCCGGAAGAATACAAGCAGTTCAAAGCCAGCGTGCTCGACTCTTTTGAAAAAGAAATTTATCGACGGATGCCTGAGTTGAAAGGGTCCGTCACATTCATCGACGGCGCAACGCCACTCACCATCAGGGATTATTGCGCAACACCTACCGGAAGCCTTTACGGACTGCGCCATTCGATTGACCAGTTCAACCCCGCGCCCGTCACCAAGGCCCAAGGCCTGACACTGGCTGGACAATCCATCGTCGCTCCCGGCATTCTCGGCGCGATCGTCTCTGCCTATCTCACCTGCGGTATTATTATCGGCCATGAACTTTTGCATAAAGAACTGAGGCAATTCGCATGAAACGAGTCGTCGTAACAGGCATGGGAGCCATCTCCCCATTCGGCACAGGCGTTACCCCCCTTATGGACGGGCTTGAAGCTGGGAAAAGCGGCATCGCTCCCATGGAAGCGCTGTTGGAAATTACTGGCCTCAACCCGACAATCGCAGGGCAGGTGCCGGAGATTGACGCAAAGGTCATTCCGCGAAAATTCAGACGCACCATGTCGCCCATGTCCATTTTCGCGACTTTGGCCGCGCAGGAAGCGCTCACTATGGCTGGTCTGGGCGAAGAAACCATAACCAATGGTTCTCTTGGCTTAAGCGTCAGCTCCACCGTAGGCAGTGTACAGACGCTCGAATCATTTTTCTCCAAATTTCTGAACGGCAGGACCGTCGACGGCATCAAATCCACCGAGTTCTTCAAGATCATGAACCATACCTGTGCGTCCAATCTGGCCCAGCGCTTTGGTATCACTGGCCGTGTCATGGCCCCGTCCGCCGCCTGTTCCACTGGTTGCCAGACCATCGGACTTGCTTCCGAAGCTATCGCCATGGGCAAACAGGATTTTATGCTCTGCGGCGGAGCCGATGAACTCCACCCGCTCACAGTGGGAACGTTTGATATCATTCAAGCTGCGTCCACCGGATATAATGACAAACCCACGGAAAGCCCACGACCATTCGACGTGAACCGAGACGGCATTGTCTGCTCCGAAGGTGCTGCCATGCTTGTCCTCGAATCGTTGGAATCAGCACAAAACAGAGGCGCGACAATACTCGCAGAGATATCCGGATTCGCTTCGACCTCTGACCCAAGTAATCCCGCAAGCCCCAGCCCGGAGGCCATATCTCGGTGCATGCGACTCGCATTAGAGGATGGCGGCATTGCCCCCTCAGAGGTGGATTACGTCAATGCACACGCCACAGGAACCCAACTTGGTGACGCCGCAGAGAGTGAAGCTATCGCCTCTCTCATGGGGAAAAAACCGCTTGTTAGCGGCCTTAAAGGACACCTTGGACACACCATGGCCGCCAGCGGAGCACTGGAAATCATCGCAACAATTTTTATGATGAATAACGGACTTGTTATACCTACCAGAAATTTGATAGACATCGCACCGGACTGTGAGGGAATTCAACACGTCCAACAGCTTCAACGGACGCCGATAACAACGGCGCTCAAGAACAATTTTGCTCTTGGCGGAATCAATACATGCATTGTGATACGGAGATATAATGACTGACCCGGAAGTAATACAACTGGTGAACGAACTGCTTGCCGATGAGTTTGAACTCAAAATCGAGCAGATGAAACCTGAAGCCCTGTTCAAAGATGACCTCGATCT
>JAFLJT010000127.1 GCA_022712855.1 Pseudodesulfovibrio sp.
CATCCGGTCAACGTCGGCAAGATGAGCCTTGGGCTGCCCGGTTTCAGGCCGTGCACCCCGGCGGGTGTTATCAACCTGCTCAAGCGCTACAACCTCGACCCGGCTTGTAAAAAAGCTGTTGTCATCGGCCGCTCCAACATCGTTGGTAAGCCGCTCGCCATGATGCTCTCTCAGTCCGGCCCCTGCGCCAATGCCACGGTGACCCTGTGTCACTCTCGCACTGCCGATCTCAAGGCCGAGTGCCTGGAAGCGGACTTCATTTTCGCAGCCATCGGCAGGCCGAACTTCGTGACCGCTGATATGGTCAAGGAAGGCGCGGTTGTCGTTGATGTCGGCATCAACCGCACCGATGAAGGTTTGGCTGGCGATTGCGATTTCGAAGGACTCAAGGACAAGGTCCACGCCATGACCCCGGTTCCCGGCGGTGTCGGCCCCATGACCATCGCACAGCTTATGACCAACACGCTGGAGGCGTTCAAGCTCCACGTTGGCGCGTAGCTTTTATACAAAATGATAAAGGCCCGGAACTCGTATGAGTTCCGGGCCTTTTTTGTTGATTATGAGCGCGGTTACATCCACTCGTCAAACCACGTTTGGAACATGAGCATATTCCAGAGTCGGTATTGATTATCCCGCTTGCCGGACTGATGGTCGGCCAGCTGTTTTGAAATTTCATCGCTGTTGAAAAGCCCTTGAGCGTTGATCCGTTCCACGCTCAGCAGATCGTTCGACCATTCCTTGAGCGGGCCACGCATCCACGTATCGAGCGGCACACCAAATCCCATCTTCGGTCGGTCGATCAGTTCACGCGGCACATGTTTGTAGAGGATGGAGCGCAGCACACGTTTGCCCTCTTTGCCTTGCAGCAACATGGGCAACGGCAAGCGCCACGCAAATTCGATGACACGGTGATCGAGAAACGGCGCACGCGATTCGAGGGACACGCCCATAGTCGCGCGGTCGACCTTGTGCAGGATGTCGCCGGACAGATACGTGACCGTGTCGAGATACTGCATCCAGCGCGTGTAATCCTCGATATGCGGCCATGTATCCGGCATGTCGACGGCTGTCTGCGGCTCGACTGTGGCAAGAAGGTCGCTCGGATTTTGCCATGTTGAGACAAGCTGTTTGTACAGTTGCTCACGGCTTCCGGCAGTCAGAACATCGGCGAGCTTGTGGACCTTGTTCCCGGGCGTGCGTACCCGGGCCGCCTTGGGTAGGAGTCCGCCGACGGTCTTGAATATGGTGTCATACCCCTTGGGCGAAATAGCGTGGGCAGCCCCGGCGGCCATACCTCGAAGGCCGGACGGTACGCCCTTCATTTTTTCCCAGATGGCGGGTGCCCAGAAATGGCGGTTGTAGCCAGCGAATGTCTCATCGCCGCCGTCTCCTGTCAGGCAAACCGTGACGTGCTGGCGGGTGAGTTCCGCCACCAGAAATGTGGGGAGCTGTGATGCGTCGGCAAACGGTTCATCATAGAGCGTCGGCAATCGCTCGACGAGGCCGAGGACGTCATCGGGCGTGACAAAAAGTTCGGTATGCTCAGTACCAAGGTGTTCGGCAACCTTTCGGGCGTCAGCGGATTCGTCATACGCCTTGTCGGAAAAACCAATGGTGAAGCTCTTCACAGGCCTATCAGATTCGGCTTGCATAAGCGCGGTGATGAGCGAGGAATCCACACCACCGGAGAGCAGCGCACCCAGTGGCACGTCCGAGAGCATTTGATTTTTGATCACGCCACGCAGCATGGTTTCAAGCTGATCGGCAGCATCCGCCTCGCTTCCACCAAAAGGGTCGGCCAGAGCACGGTTCACGGAATCGCGCAGCGCCCAATATGGTTTGGGCGAAAAGGCTGTCGGCTCGTCAGCCCGAATGGTCAGCAGATGGCCGGGCGAGAGTTTGAAAATATCTTTGTAGATGGAGCGCGGTTCGGGGACGTACTGAAAGCGTAGGAAGAGCGACAATGCTTCCATGTCGAGTTCAGCCTGCAAGTCAGGATACGCCCGCAGCGCCTTGAGTTCCGACCCAAAAACAAGCCCGTTTCCAGCACGACCATAATAGAGCGGCTTTTCGCCCATACGATCCCGCGCCAGATGGAGGACGCGCTCGTCCCGATCCCAAAGGGCGAAGGCGAACATGCCAGTGAACTGACTCAGTGCCTCTTCGATACCCCACGTCTGAAATGCGCCGAGCATGACCTCGGTATCCGAATCACCGCGCCAAGGCAGAAAGGGGCCGCCGAGGGCTTCCAACTTTCTACGTAGTTCAAGAAAATTATAAATTTCGCCATTTTGGACAAGCACGAACCGCCCGTCCCGACTGTGCATTGGCTGCGCGCCGGAGTCGGTTAGATCAATAATCGCCAACCGTCGATGCGCCAAACCAAGGCCAATTTCAGGCGCGGCAAAAGCCCCGGACCCATCAGGCCCACGATGGGCCAGAGTATCGCCCATGCGAGTAGACAGGCCTAAAAGCCCATCCCTATCGCCCCGCATAGCGAGATTAATAAATCCGGTAATTCCACACATATCACGGCCTAACTAACAGTCCCCACCACCTAAGCGCAAACCCTTTTCGCCCCCTCCCCCTCTTCTCCCCAAAAAACCTCCACGATTTGAAACGAAAAAGCGGCAGTAGATATTCCGCTAAACAGAACACTCTACCACCCGCTTTTTCGTTTCAAATCGTTAATCGGCCCGGCAGGAACAAAGCCTCTGCGTCCCTGCGCCCTTGCCCGAAGGGCAGCCAAAAAGTTTAGGAGAGTCCAGAGAACCCTTTCCTCAAAGGGTTCTTTGGTCTCGCTGAAAGCGACCCTCGGTAGAGCCGCCGGAGGCCTCCCTAAAAAGTCACCTTGCGCGCTGCTTCAAGAGTCTTTTCAAAATCCTCATCCGTGTGCACGAAGGAGGTGAAGGTACACTCGAAACCTGCGGGCGCGAGGTAGATGCCTTGGGCGAGCATTTGTTGCCAGTAGGTGGCGTAGGCGTCTGCGTTGCAGTTTCCTGACTCGATCATGTTGGTGACCGGGACATCGGAGAAATACATGGTGAACGCGGATGCTATGTGGTTGAGCGACACGGCCTGACCTTTTTCGGTCATTATGGCGGTGAGTTCCTCGGCGAGTTTTTTTGTGCGTGCTTCGAGGGCGGCGTAATCGCAATCCTGAAGACGTTTGAGGGTGGCGAGACCAGCGGCCATGGCTACGGGGTTGCCGGAGAGCGTTCCGGCCTGGAAGACGCCGCCGACGGGTGCCATGTGCTCCATGATTTCACGCTTGCCGCCGTAACAGCCGACGGGGAAACCGCCGCCGATGATCTTGCCGAGGGTGGTGAGATCGGGCGTGATGTTGAAACGTTGCTGGGCACCGCCGGGAGAGAGACGGAATCCGGTGATGACCTCGTCAAAAATGAGCACTGCGCCGTGTTCGGTGCAGAGATCGCGGAGACCTTGGAGGAAACCGTCGTTGGGCAGAACGAGACCCATGTTTCCGGCTGCTGGTTCGACGATGATACAGGCGATTTCTGAGCCGGATTCGGCGAAATGTGCTTTGACGGCGTCGAGGTCATTGTAATGGGCGAGGAGCGTGTGCTTGACGACTTCTTCGGGGACGCCGGGGGTGCCGGGTGTTGCGGCTACGGCGGAACCTGCGGCGGCGAGGAAGGAGTCGGCATGGCCGTGATAGTTGCCTATAAATTTAACGAACTTGTTGCGTCCGGTGTAACCGCGAGCGAGGCGGAGGGCGGACATTGTGGCTTCGGTACCGGAGGAAACCATGCGCATCATCTCCATGGACGGGATGAGCCTCTGGATTTCTTCGGCAAGAGCGACTTCGCCGTAGCACGGTGCGCCGTAGCTGGAGCCGAGATCAATGGCAGCGTGGGCGGCCTTGGACACGGCGGGGTCTTGGTGACCGAGGATTTGCGGCCCCCAGGAATGGACGTAATCGATGTACTGACGACCATCGACATCCCAGATGTATGCGCCTTTGGCATTGGCGATGAAAACCGGCTCGGCTTGCACGTATTTACAGGCGCGAAGGGGCGAGTTGACGCCACCGGGCATGAGGGTCTGAGCTTTTTTAAAGAGAGATTTGGAATCCATTACATTTCTCCTGAAAGTTGTTCAAAAAGATGCGAGTGCTAGGCGCAAGAAAAATCAAGGCCGACGCGTACTTCCTGTACGCTAGGGTTTGAGTTTTTGCAGCAACGCCGCAATCGTGCGTTTTTCAGCAATCTTTTCCTTATTTGAAGTAGACCATTGAGGTCTTTTTTAATTCTTTGAGTGATTTGAGCACGCAGTTGTCATCAACGCCGATGACCTTTTCCAGTTCGGCGACAACTTCTTGTGCATGACCGGGCCGTTCGCCGTGGATCATGGTGTAGAAGTTGTAGGTCCACTCTGGATAGGTGCGGCGGATGTAGCAATGGGAGATTTCGGACCGGGCCGCGAAGATTTCGCCGACCTCGTCGCCGCGTTCTTCGGGCACGCGCCATGCGACCATGGCGTTGTGGCCGTAGCCTGCTTTCTGGTGCCGCAGGGTCGCGCCGAAACGGCGGATGATCTTGCGTTTTTTGAGGTCAGCCAGCAGGTCGATAACGTCCTGTTCAGTCGCGCCAACAGCGTCGGCGATAGTCTTGAACGGCTGCTCTGTATCGGGCAAATCTTTGCCCGCCATTGCCAATATTTTTTCTTCGGTCTCGGTGAATTGTATTGCCATGGGTGGAAGTATACCCGCCCCTGCATCAGGATGCAACATCGGGAAAACAAAAACACCGCCTTCAACAACCTGCGGATGATTTTAAGAAAAGACCCCGTCTCCGACAACCGGAGACGGGGTATATATCATTCAGGGGAGGATTACCTAGAAGCGTTCAAACTCGCCTCCGTCGTCATCCATGCTGAGGTTAAGACCGCCAGTGACAGCTTGCGGTGCACGTGCTGCCGGGGCTTGTGCGATGGCGGCAGGCTTGGGTTGCGCTCTTTGCACACTGACCGGACGAGCTTGGTGGTTTCCGCCACTCATGTGGAAGTAGCTGATGGTATCGGCAAGCTGGTTGGCCTGACCGGACAATTCCTCGGACGTGGATGCCAGCTCCTCGGAAGCCGAGGCATTGGACTGAATGACCTTCTCAAGCTGTGACACGGCTTGAGACACCTGATTCGCATTGTTGGACAACTCGTTGTTGGCCGCTGCGATTTCCTGGATCATCTCGGAGGTCTTCTTGATATCGGGCACCATCTCGCCGAGTAAGCTGCCGGCCTTTTCAGCGACTTGGATGCTGGAGACAGAGAGTTCACTGATCTCCTGGGCAGCCTCACCGCTTCGTTCGGCCAGCTTGCGCACTTCGGATGCGACAACGGCAAATCCTTTGCCGTGTTCGCCAGCGCGGGCGGCCTCGATGGCGGCGTTGAGAGCCAGCAGGTTGGTCTGACGGGCAATTTCCTCGATGATGGCGATCTTCTCAGCAATATCCTTCATGGCCGTAGCGGTTTGCTGCACGGCCTCGCCGCCTTCTTCGGCCTTGCCTGCCGTACGGGTGGCGATCTGGTCGGTCTGGTGTGCGTTCTCGGAGTTGGCCTTGATGGATTCGGCCATTTCCTCGATGGAGGCGGACACCTGCTCGACCGATGCGGCCTGCTCGGTGGCTCCCTGGGAAATGCTCTCCGAAGTCGCGCTCATCTCCTCACTGCCTGATGCCACATTTCCGGCTCCGGCCTGAACACCACTGACAACTTCCCGGAGCTTGTTCACCATGAATGTCATTCGTTCAGCAAGCATCCCGGTTTCGTCCTGAGACTGCACGTCAATGGTCTGGTCCAGGTCGCCACTGGCAATGCCGTCGGCGAAGTTCACGCCCTTGACCATGGCGGTGACGATGGAACGGGCAGTGAAGGCGAAGGCTGGTAACAACGTAGCAAGAGCGACGATAAAGATGGCCATGGAAATCCATAATGCCTCGTTCAGGGTCGTATGCAGTTCTTCGTTGGCTTCCTCAACTTCTTCGGCAATGGATTCGCCGATAAGCGCAAGTCCTTCGGAAATCTTCTCGCCTTCCTCGTCCAGGGCATCGTCAACATCTTCGAATGCCTGTTCGATCTGAGCAGCCTCAACCGCGCCGCCTTCGATAAGATTCTTCAGGTCAACCTTAATGGCCTGTTCAAAGGCGGGCAGGGCTGCCGTGACCTTGGCGATCAGCGCACGCTGGCTACTGTTTGTGGCATACCTTGGGAGTTCACCAGCCCATTTCCTGAGGTCGTTGGATTTCGCGTTAATGGTTTCCATGCGTTCCGGCACGATATTTCCTTCGGCCTTGTCGATGATGGAGTCCATGGCCGCCAGGGCCAACTGGGTCTGTGCGAGCTGCATCTCCATGGAGAGATTGACGCCATCGCTATCACCGCTGGCCAGCCATGCATCTTCCAATGCGATAAGACTTTCACCAATGGCAGAACCGGCCGCGTCGAGGTCGTCGTCCATTTTTTCGAAATCGGCTGCAATCTCGCCGACGCGCTTGGCAGAGCCTTCGATGAGGTTCTTGAGACCCACCCGGATGGCCTTCGTGAAGCCGACAATACCGTCAGCCACTTTCTGGGCTTCTTCTTTTTCCAGTTGAGTGTCTGCCGCATCTTTAAGGGCGTCAGCGTTCTTGATCAGGAATTCGGCGTTTTTGTTGATATCTTCCATCCGCTCGGGAAGGATTATTCCTTCACTCTTGTCGATGATGGAATCCATGGCCGCGAGCAGCAGTGTGGTCTGAGCGAACTTCATGTCCTTGGTCAGATTGAG
>JAFLJT010000032.1 GCA_022712855.1 Pseudodesulfovibrio sp.
CCATGGAATATCTGCGCATAGGCATACGAAAGATGCAGGTAATCGCTATTGTGCTGTTGAATCACAAAAGGATGAAAATATGCTGTCAGGGGGCGATATTGCTTTCCCTTGGGGTGCACGGAAACCTGAAGTGACGACTTCCTGACAGGGGAGTCCTGATACACTCTGGTTTGATCCGTGATGGATGGGTCCACGTATGCACACGCGGATAAAGTAAGTAACAGCAGGAAAATAAAGGCTTTTCTCATGACATTCACCGGATTGTTGTTGCAGCGGTTCCGGGAGTATGCGCCATGTCTATGACACACCCGGATTGTATACAGGGCATTGAGCAATTACTATGCCGGAGTCTCAGGCTGGAGATAAAGGCCCGATTGCGTCGTTGCTGCAAAAAGTTCAAACCCTCATGTATAGGAAATACATTTCGGGCTTGAACTTTTTTTGCGCCTAGCACTCGGACCTTTCTCTCCAGCCTGAGATATTGCGTTGGAAATTAATTATGTAAAAGAATTACTGAAGTGTTTCCGTCGGCGAGGGGGCGGAGTCGATGGATTCCATAAGCTGCTCTCGGGATTCGAGAAGGCCCTGTCGGAGGAGCAGTCTTTTTCCTGTGGAAAGGCGCCGGAATTCTGGGCGGTCAGCCAGATTGCTGAGGCGATCCATTTCGATGACAACATTACGAATGAGTTTTCGGATATCACTATTTCTGGGGCCGAGTTGTGAAGCAATGGCCGCCAGGTCGCGTATTTCCTGCGCCATGAATTTGAAGTTGCGCGGGTCAATCTCTTTGGCGAGCTGACGCTGTGCCTTCCAAGATTCGATAGTGTTTTTTATCCAATTGATCATGACGTGTCCTAAATGGTCGGCATTTGCCCTTGAAGCAGCATAAAGCCCGCAATCAAACCGACCAGGAGTGGCATTAAAACAACGGGAATCACTTTTGCATATGAAATCCGATGGATATATCTGATTCCTATAGTCGTTAAGACCAGCCCCCAGATGGCATAGATAGCCATCCAAACAGAAAGGACTTCAAACGATACCATTGGAATTATTCCTGTAATGATAGGGGCTGAAGCATACGCTACTGCTCTAAAAGTTCCTTCAAAGCCTTTGTTGTCCGCTTTGAGAACTATCAATATCAGATGATAAAAACCGGCAGTAAAAAAGAGCGTTACCGCAACAACTGCTGGTGTGAACAACAGTTCAAAAACACCGTTTGATAGGTTGTAGGCGTTTTCGATTATTTCCTGATTATTTATGTCGATACCGGGAACAAGGCCTGTGGCGCCAAATGCCAATTGTACAAAGGCTTGGATCATTGACAAAAGAATGGCAAAGGTCAGCGGCTTGGCAAGCCCACCACCAACCGGCATGACAGCAAAGAAGAGGCGCGGCGTTTTCAGGACCAGTTTGATGGTCATGTACAGGCCGTGGAAGAAGCCGTACCGGTCCAACTGCTCAAAGGGCGGTGGTACCAGCGGGCTTACATTCTCTTCGTTTTCGGATTCCACATCGCCGTGCATGGGATCAGGGAAGGAGTCGCTAAATTCACCGTTCCAGCCGGGAACAGGTTCTTGCGTTTCCTGAATGGGCTGCGGTGCTTCCGGCGTTTTTTCCTCGGCCTTAGGCATGGCCTCAGGCGGTGTCATGTCGCCGAGTTTGTCCCACAATCCTTCCTTGGGGTCTTCGCCGGGGGCGGAAAGGGGTGGGAAAACCGGATCAGTGTCTTCTTCGGCAGCCGGAGGCGTTTCGGGACGCGGCTCAGCAGTCGAAGGGTTTGTCCATGGCTTGAGCACAGGTTCTTCTTCCTGAACAGGAGCGGCCTCGGCAGGCTTCTCCTCAAGAGGTTCTTCGTCCGGCAGTTCGCGGAACTTGAATTTCACCTGGCATTTCGGGCAGGTGGCAACCTGAGACCGAGCCGGTACCTTTGTCTCGTCAACCTCTCGGCTGAATTTGCAATCGGGGCAGATTATTTCCATCGTCATCCCTTAATAGGCGTTTGAATCAATGATTCAGGGGTCGTATCTATTATGTACGGAAGAATCAAGTATTGCGCAAATAGGTGCACTACAATCAGGCTGGATTTTCTTCCAACAGCAACATTTGCAGGGAGCCCATGATGAATGCGGCTTCGTTAAATTGCGAACGGTCCAGACTTGGGTAATCATCATTGAGCATATGCTGCACTTGATCTTTGCCTGCTTCGTCGAAGCGCTTCAGCTTCGCGATCAACTCTTCCGGCGTTTTTCTGATTCGGCTGTAGTGGAGGATGGGCGCGTCCAGCGAGAGGGCGACCCGGCCTTCGATGCCAGTCAGCTTTTCGTGGATGGGGCGCTCGAAGCGGACACCTTCGCGGTTTCTGAATAACCGCAGTTGGAGGTCGGGCCACATTCCGTAACCGACTTTGCAGCTTGATTCGTCCGGGTAGAAAGTCATGCGGGGGAAATAACATCCCTCAAGGCGTTTGATGAGCAGGAGTGCGGTGAAGAGTGCCCATGTGTCTTCACTGAAGCTTTCGTCACCGTCCAGATACAATACCCATTCGCCTTCGCATTCGTCGAGCATTCGATTGCGCTGGTCTGCAAAATCTTTCAGCGGGTGGGCAAAATGTTTGATGGGAGCAGCACAGGTAAATTCTCTGTCCGGCACTTCTTCGCTATCCCAGATGACGACGACCTCTTTAATCCAATCCGGGAATTGAGCGAAATAGGTGTCCAGTTCCGGTTCGTCCGGGCTGAGGATGGCACCGACACTCAGGTCCGGGGCCTGTACTGCAACGTGGCTCAGATAGGAGCTGTTGATGGCCTGATGCGGTCTGGCGCTGAGAAAGAGGCGTTGCAATGCCTGATACCGTTTGCGATCTTCGTTATCCAGATCGGGATTGAGAGCGGTATGACTGTTCTGGGTGGAGGCCCCTGTCATGGCGAGCAGGTAGAATTGAGCCCACAGGGAAATGTCGCTGATGACGCTGCCACGGTTGGTAGATTCTTTCCACGTCGGGTTGGCGTCCAGAAATGTGCGCGCGATGGCGGTATCTGTTTCGCAGATTATGAGCTTTGCGCAATCAGGCAGGGCGGCATCAAGGGCGAGCGCCTGTGCTCCGGAGCCAAGGCCGAATACGACGCAGTAGTCCGCGCCACTTTTGTTGGTCATCTTGACAGTGCGCTCGGTGAACGCGGTGATTTCTTCCGCTGTCGGTTGCGAGATTGGTGAGCTTTTAGGCTGGGCATCCTTGAAGTCGAAGGCGAGGACTGCGTCGGTATAGTTGGGGATCAGGGAAGTGCTCATATGATTCCTTTGTTCGTGAGTAGTTCAAGGTAGCGTGTTTCGAGTTGTTTGGTGACGGTTTGCGCCCGGTAGAGACGCCCGGCTTTTTCGCGTCCGGCCAGTCCCATGCGACGGGCTTCGTCGGGGTGGGAAAAAAGATATTTGATGGCGTTTACGTACTCTTCCGTGCTGGCGGCCACAAGCCCTGTGATTCCATGGTCCACCAATTCGAGTTGCGCGTTGTCCTTGAGCCCTTCGCATGGATGGGTGACGACGGGAAGTCCGCACGCCATGGCTTCGGCGATGACCAGCCCAAAGGACTCACCAGTGTCATTGGCGTGTGCCAGCAGGGAAACCGAGTCCAGAAAAGCGGCTATTTCTTTATCTGTTTGAACGAGGTCGTGAAAGATCACAGTGTTTTCAAGGTTGTTGTTTCGCACAAAATCGAACGCTTCAGGAATACCACCAATGACATGGTAGCGAAAATCCGGGATGTCGCGAGCCAGAGTTGGCAAAATATCGAGGGCTATTTGTGACCACTTCCCGGGGTCAGCGCGGGAGATCCGTCCGGCTATGGGGCGGGAATAATCTCTGTCTGTGCAGGCCGTATTTTCGAAAAAGTCGGTATCCACGGGGTTGTAGAGGAAATCATAGCGTGAGGGAAGAACCTCAATGTCATTGATTTTCACAAATCTTTTAAGACAAAATTCCGAGACAAACAATGTTTGATCGATGATCGCAGCGGAGGGACTGGGGTCGTAATGTCCAAAGACATTGGTTTCGACCACGACAGGCACTTGGCCCAGTTTCACAGGTTTGAGCATTTCCGGGTCGGGCCAGCCTGCCCTGTGAATGTGGACAATGTGTGGCTTGAACTTTTCCAGAACGGTCAGCAGGTCGCTGCCGATGTACGTCGTGATTCCCTCAGCGCGAAGCTGTGTGGCCCGTTCTCCATCCTTTGGGCTGTAAACAGCCGTGGAAAAGCGGGTTTTGTCCAGATTGGTGACGAAGAGTTGCATCACCTTTTCTGTGCCACCAAGCCCAAGGCCTTTGGCAAAATGAAGGACGCGGATAGGGGAGTCAGGCATGGGCGAAAGGTGCCACAAGCAGTGAATCTTGTAAACGTGCAGACAAAAGAAATCCGGCCCGAGAGTGTCGGGCCGGATACTGTTTACCTATTGTTTGTGTAGGCGTTTGCCGCGCGGTACTTGGCAGCATTGAATGCGCTACGCAACTTTGGCGGTGCCATGGGCTTCGGTGGAACTGGTGCGGCTTCCTTTTTCGGAGCTGCGGCCTTTTCTTCGGCCGGTTCCACAGGTGGTTGTGCAGCCTGTGGTGCCGGAGAAGATGGCGTCGGTTGCGAAGCTACTTGAGCGGCTGCGGGTTGTGGCGCGACAGGCGGTGCTGTCGGGAGTATCGGCGGAGCCTGTGGCCTTATTGGTGCCGGCTGGTTTGTCGATATCTGTGCATGGTCTTGCGCTGGCGGTGCTACCTTGCCTTCGTGTATGGGGACAATTTGAGCATAGGCAGAGCGCAGGCCTTCGAGAATCTTGATCACCTCGTCGATCATCTTCTTGTCCAAACGGATGTTGGCCTTGATGAGATGGGATGTGCAGAACTGGTAGAGGGAGCCGAGCTTGGGCGTGATGTCACCACCTCTTTCCTTGTTCAGACATTCGGCAAGCTCATGGATGATCGCCATTGCCTTGGAAATGTAAATTCCCTTTTTAGCGAAATCCTTATTGTCTATTTCAACCTTAGAACGCTTGAGAAACTTGATCGCTGCTTCATACAGCATGAGCAAGAGTTCGCCCTGCGTGGTCGTTTCGACCTGGGTTGTGAGATACGCCCGTGCGGGATTGGCCATTATTTCATCCTCCTGGATTTACTACGTCAACTGTCCCAGTGCCATGTTGAGCTGCCCTTGTCGCAGTTCATACTGACCAAGCAAGGCATCAAGGCGGGAAAACTTCAACTTGAGAGTGTTTTCCAGCTTGTCGATTCGAGTGGTTTCAAATTCGATCTTCTTATCGATGTTGTCCATGATGTCATTATAGTTGTTCGTCAAAACAGCTAATGGACCACCCTCGTACGTGAATTCATTGTAAGGCTGGGTCAGAGCTTCCAGCTCGCTGATCATTTCTCCGGCCTTGCCGGTCTTCACCGAAATTGTGCCAGTGTAAGTACCTGCGGCTGTGTTGTTGAGTTCGATACCCATACCCAGTGCGTCGCCGGAAATTCCTGTTATGTCCCAACCAGCTACGTTGGCGGCTACGCCATTGATGGTGGCGCTGGTGACCTCTGTTCCATCGCTGACGATGACAAGGTCGTAGACGCCCGCCTTTGTGGTGCCGTCAATCAATGAGGTGAAGGTGAAATCAGTGGAGTTGCTCTTTCCATCATTGTTGGCTGCAAAAAGTGCTGCTACCGCATCCGGGTCGTCAGTGAGAGCTGCATTAAGGACTTCTTCATCGATCTTGAGCAACCCGTAAGAAGGAGAGCCCTGTTCAGCATCAGTCAATATCCCGAGCTGTGACAGTGCAGAGTACTTGTCACCTGTCAGGTCGTCCGGGTCATAATATTCGAAACCAAGTCCTATATCGGCCGTAATGGTCTTGAGCTTTTGGGACACCATGTCGATACCATAGTTACCGGTGAGTAGTGACCCTTCGCCCTCTTCATCGACTTCGGTAAGCGCTTGAATATGTGCTCTGACGATGTTGACGGATTCAACAAACTTTTCAATGTTTGCCTTGATCGCAGTGTTGTCTGCAACAACATTGACTATGATGTTAGAGCCTACTTCGGCTTCATTCAGATTGAGAGTGAGCCCTTCGATAACGTCATTAACGGTATTGGTGTCTCGTTCGATCCAACTGCTGTTTGAGGCGGGGAAGCCGTTAACACGAATCTGTGAGTTTACCGCATTCTGGGTCTCGTTGAAATCACTCGCACTGAATGACAAGCTGCCCGTATTGGATATGACGAGTTGATTGTCAGCGCCTTGATCCAGGCCATTGAGTTGCAGATGATAGACTGACCCATCAAAAATGGTCGAGGCACGGATAGAGTCACGTGAGTTCGCGTGGTTATTAATGATATTGACAAATCCTTCCAGCGTTGTACCGGAAGAAATGTTGCTGATGGTATGGCTTTCACCTGCATAGGAAAACTTGAAAAATGTTTCGGACGAAGTGATGGACGCATCCAGAGCCGTGGCTCCGGAAGCAATCTGTACATCGTTGGCGGCCAGCTGACCGATTTCAATGGTGTGGGATGCTTCTTGTGCATCACTGTTCGCAGAAGCAGTCAACTTGGAGCTGTTTGTGGAACTGACAGCCTTGGTCATGAACTCATTGCGGGTGTCAAAGCCCTCAAGAGTTGTCTTCATTGACAACATCTGCGTGTTGAGCGCCTGGAATTGCTCGTTCTTGACTTCCCAACCAATACGCCACTTCTGCAGACGCCGGACACGGTTCATCTCGACGTCGACAAGTCCGTCGATCATCGAGTTGAAGTCGGTTCCGTTTCCGAGACCGGCGAAGTTAATTGCTCCTGATGTGAGATCTGCCATGGCTTTTCCTCAGTGGAAGTTTTTTCCCATTCTAGTGGGTTGCCATTTAGCTTGCAATCCTGATGCCACCGGAGAACTGCCTCTAACTGCTTGAAATCAAAGGGCCGAGCTCCCCATAAGGAGCCCGGCCACATGTGCGCAATGGGTTGCGACTTTGATCAGTACTAACCGATCAGGGACAGAGCCATTCTCGGCAGGGAGTTAGCCTGTGAGAGCATGGAAACTGCAGCCTGGGTCTTGATCTGGTTGCGGACGAAGTTGGTCATCTCAGTTGCGACGTCAACGTCGGAGATGCGAGATTCCGCAGCCGCTACGTTTTCGGCCTGGATTTCCAGAACGGTAACGGTGTTTTCCAGTCTGTTCTGCGTGGCACCAAGGTTCGCACGGATCTTATCCTTGGAAACGATGGCGTTCTGCAGGACATTCAGGGAATTCTGGGCGAGAGCCTGTGTGGAGATGGAGCGGCCTGCACTGGAAGATGCTGCACTCATACCAACACCGAGAGCGGAAGCAGTCGAGTTGTTGATCTGGATGTAGTAGTAATCTTCTGCAGAGTCGTTACCAGCACCGAAGTGGACCTTCAGCTTGCCAGAGGAAACCAGACCGGAACCGGAGTGGCTTGCGCCGGACAGGTTGCCGTTGAGCAGGTGAATTCCGTTAAAGTCAGTGGAGTTGGCGATACGGGTGATTTCCGAAGCCATAGCCTGGAACTCAGAGTCAATGATCAGACGCTGGGTTGAGCTGTAGGTACCGGTGGAAGCCTGCATGGCCAGTTCCGTCATTCTGATCAGCTTTTCATCGATAACGCCGAGTGCGCCATCAGCTGTCTGGATGAGAGAGATAGCATCGTTCGCGTTACGAATACCCTGATTCAGGGATGTGATGTCAGCACGCATCAATTCTCTAATGGCCAGCCCAGCTGCGTCATCAGATGCTTGGTTGATACGAAGACCCGAAGACAGGCGACGGGTTGACTGTTCCAGGGCTGAGAAAGATTCGCCCAAGTTACGGGACGCATTCATAGCCATCAAGTTGTTGTTAATTACCAGAGACATAATTTCCTCCTTGAAATTGTTTCGGCATCCATGCCTGAGATTTTGTACCCCGACGGTTGGGTTTGGCGGGGAAATCTCTCACTTGTTGCTCTACTCATCGTCGTCTGGTGGGAAAACTTTAGGTTTTATTAACGATTTTTTTTTCAAGGAATAAATGGAGGATATTCAGGAGCGCGCAAAGGCGTCCCGAGAAACAGTGGAAACCGCCTGTTTTCGAAAAAATGAGGGCGTGAAGAATTATGGTGAATGGAAATATTTTCTTAAAAAAAGATTATAAAACAGTGTGTTGTGTGAATGGCTATGCCGTGAACGTTTTGCGCATGATCGATATGAGCTTGCTGAGTCGTATCTCATAGGTGTGTTCTGCCAGGATGCGCTTGCGTGCATTCTCTGAAATCATTTTTCTGTGGTGGTCATCCTTGAGATACCGCCTGACAAGTCCGGGAATCTCTTCCGGGTCGCGATAAATGGCGACTTCGCTCTCCAAATCGAAGAGATCTTCCATCTGTTCACGATGGTCAGTGAGGACAAATCCGCCGCAAGCGGGGACATCAAACACCCGCTGATTAACAGCGCCGATCATTTGGCGACTGGTGCAGTTGAAGTTGATCTTTGACATGGGATAGAAGCGCGGCAGATCTTCGTAATAGTCGAGGCTCGGCAAATGACGCCAACCGCTCATTGGATCGATTTGATCGTTCCAGCCTGAATCACCCACAATGAGTGGGGAAAATTTGAGGATCTGTTGCACACAACGCAGCCGATATTGCCGGGTGGCTTCCCATGTGATGAGGGATTCTAAGGCCAATCTGTTCTCCAGTGTGGGGAGAGTCTGAAGGGCCGCGTACCAATCCGGATGCTGCTCTTTGAGAAATTCGGCGACACTGGGGGTGCCTGACGATCCGAAATCGGCTGCAATTTCATTATATGGTTGGTCGAGCGTTTCGGGCAGGACGGTATTGTGCAGGCTGTTGGAAACGGCCTCAGTCATGGAGTTGCCCACGAAGGAAACATCGCTTGTCCATTCGGCTAGCCCGGTTGCATTCTTGTTTGGCGCGAAGCGGCTGGGGTCTGTGGCCAGCGGCAAATAGTGGGTGTTGGTAAATCCTCTGGCGCGCATTTGGTCAAGGTTTCCAGCGTCGTAGGTGAAAATGGCAGTGTTGTCGCTGCCGGGATGGTCGTACTGGTGCAGGATCAGATGTGGGTTGTCCACGAACCATGATGCCAGGGGGAGATTCAGATCGGCGAGTAACTCGGCCAGCTTTCCTTCGCGGTCCAAACCAAAATGGTTGACCGTCAGGACGAAGTCAGGCTTGAAGTCCACGACGTGGCGCAACAGGGTTTCGATAAAGTCCTGACTTCCCACGCCACTTTTGTCGAGTTCAATAGTTTGGTGTTCGATATCCAGCCGTTTGAGTGAGGTCAGTATTTCTCCGCATAAGAAATAATGCGAGTCGACAAACAGAATGCGTGGAGTAACGGATTCAAATTTCGGATAGCGAGCCTGACTCCAGAAGTCTGCTTTGGCATTGGCTTTGAGTGTGTCTGCCAAAGTTCCGTAATAAGGGCGGTCCAATCGGATATAGAGTGGCAGCGCGGTCGGGTGAAATGGTTTGCCTTGGTTATCGGCCTGCCATTTAGTCAAGGTATTCAGGCTCTCCTGCGGCGTGGCATCATCGAGCCAGAGCACTTTGGGATTGTCGGCGAATTCCTGCCGCAGCTCGGTAAGCGCTTCGATGTCCTGTTCTTTATCCACCACTGCTACGGTCAGGCCGCGCTCAAGAAGTGTACGCAGGCAGTGTCCAAGACCTGAACCGATGAGTACCGGGAGTGTGTCGTATGGCACAGTGGCTGCCAGATCAAGCTCTCGCGCCAAACCGTTTCTGCCCCATAAATGCCAGACCTTGCCATCGATATGGATACGGATGTCATTAATGCCGTCAGAATCGGACAAGGGTTCGGCGGTGTATGGAGTGGGGTGGTTCATGGCTTTGCTATGTACTGCATTATCCCCGCAACAGGCAAGAGTGCATATATAATAGTAATGAAAGAAGCCGCACCCCTCGAATGGAGGTGCGGCTTATGATTGCTGCTGAGTGAGAGTGTCTAGTCACCGAACAGGCCCTTGATGACACCGCCGACGGATTCGGCACCGCCTTCAACGGCTTTACCCAGGTTTTCCTGAAGCTTTTTGCCAACTTGAGAAACGGTTCCGGAAACATCACTGGTCATGACGCCAAGGATGAAAGCAAAGGCTTCGGCAGGAGATATTTCTGAGTCCTTTCCAATGTTTTTGATATGGACATCCGGCAGATCCATGCCCATGCCGTTATCACCAAAAGCGCTCAGCAATGAGCCGCCAAGGTTGATTTTGCCGTTCTTGACGATGAAATTATTGATCTGGATAGTCTTTCCAGAGCCGCTGTCACTCGGCTCTTCAGCTTTCTCCGTCTTGGCTTCCTTTTTCTCTCCGGCCACGGTCTTTTTGATATTGTTGACTATTGTGTTGAAGTTGTCGGTGTTCCCTTTTTTCTCATAGCTGATGATTGGGCCATCAACATAGATTTCCTCGATGATTATCTTGTCGGTTGTCAGGGATTCCTTGACCACTTTGACGCGGATGACGTCACACACCAAGGCTTCCGGCATGGTGAACCCTTTGGGATTGCCCAGAAGGAAATTCTCAAGGGTGCCTGAACCAGACAGGATAGAAATATCCGCAGAGCCGAGTTTTACGTCGGTTTTGGTTATTTTTGGGCCATATTCCTCAGTGACTGTCTTAATCAGCGTGCCGAGATTCAGCACAGCAAGAACAATCGCGACAATGACACCGAGAACAACCGCACCACTGCCGATAACGATATATTTTTTCATATAAGCTCCTTTAAAGATACGTTTTAGATCGTTGATACTAGACGATTTGCCGAATCAGGGCAACTTGGGGAACGGACTTTGAGCGAAGTGCAGCATTTTATTGGTCGAGACACCGGATAGCCCTGCGTCCATGGATGGGCCTGTTTCTGGGAGATCCAATGGTTCGTTGTCAAATATGGCAGGCTCAAGTTGGCGGCACATCTTTTCGGCCATACTGGCAGCCGTCTGGATAAGCGCATCAAGTGTCGAGTGAGCGATGTCTCCCGACACCGGGTGATGATATTCGATATCTCCTTTAAGGAAATCGGCTTGCTCCATGAGTTGCGGAGCGTAGAAAAGTGAAGCTATTTCTTTTACATATTTAGGGAGATACGGGCGAATGGTAAACATTGTTTTGGCCAGTGGTCTTAAAGGAAGCAGGGTTTGGAGAGTGCTGAAAATCCACCAGGCAATTGCGAGTTGTTTATGGGTCTCTTTTTTCGATATTCCGGCCATTGCACTGAATACCTCAAGGGGCACGCCATTCGTCAATACGTCGGGGCATCGTTTGCGCAGGGAGCGGATAGAGTAGCGTGGTTGTCCAATTCTGTCGGCACACACCACCATATCCATGAGAGATTCAAGCGCGCGGTGGTGCTGTCTTGCCAGAGATTTGGCTGCTGGGTCATCGGCATAGTATTGGCCGGTTAAATGCCAGATTAGTGGGTGCATCATCATATCCGCAAAAACGTGAGAAATTATGCCGACGAGGAGGCTTGCAGGCACGGCGTTGTCAGAGGACTGTATGGCGTGTTCTGCCTGCATTCGTATGAGGGTAAATGTGTCCTGTCCGTCTGCGCCGTGAAGCCTGTGGGCTAACGATTCAATGGGACCAGCCCCCGGTGCTACGGCGTAGAAAAATACGTCATGAAAGATCGAGCCAAGGAGGAGGGCGTCTGGTTCGCTTTTCAGACACGGGGCGAACCGGGTGTCTGCGAGTCGGCTGGCCGTTAATTCGGCTATGGTGAAGTGGATCATTTCCTTGGGCATATATTGGCTCCAAATATCGTTTGCACAGTCGGCACCCTACTTGATAACGTCTGCCACGCAAAGAGACTCTTCGCATAAAGGAAAGACATATGACGAAACAATTTATCGACAAAGAATACGAGATAGAAGACGCCGATACGACAACGTCCTTCGGCAAAGGCGAAACCCGCGAGGACTATGCCGATGCCTGGAAGGGCACAGGCAATGTGGTTCTTGTGGGGTTGCCCGGGAGTGGCAAAGTTGCGCTAGCACAGCTTCTGGCTGAGCGAACCAAGTTACCTGTTGTGAAACCTGCAACGGCTGATGAAGCCATCAACACTCTTGGGGGAAAGAGCACCATCATCGTTCTTGATGACACAATCGTCGAGGTCCCTACGGTGCAATCGATCATTCATGGTTCCGGCAAGGTTTTTTATCTCGTGGCTGATTCCAAGACTCTGGCGGCACGTATTGCCGATCGTGATTCGGTTGAGGATGAAGAAACGCTCTGGCGCGAAATGTCTGCCCGACTGGCCGTTATGGAGCCGATTTTTTATGGTGCGCTGCACTTCCTCCTTCAAGCCACCACGCCGACTGAAGAGTTGGTTGAAGATGCCTTGGAAAAGGTCGCCTTTTAGGCAGGCCAGACTCTGGCGAACTGATGACATGTCCCCGGGTTTGGGGTACACAGTCTTACTCGACATTCACTACTATATATAATGGAGATCTACTGATGCCGGAAAAGAAACTCAGGGTCGAATTTATGACCATGACCCCCGATGCCCTCTCCCTCATCTACGCCGCATTTCGCCAATGTTATCATGCAGGATTTGTGGCCGATATGTGGCCCAAGCTCCTGTCCGGCGATATTGATCCCGAGGTGCAGGCTGATTTTGTGAGCAAGACCATGGAGTCCGGCCACGATAGTCCTGTTGAGCATGTGTCCATGACCTTTGCTGTCGAAGGTATCTCTCGCGCCTGTTCGCATCAGATTGTTCGCCACCGCATTGCGTCTTACTCTCAGCAGAGCCAGCGGTATGTCGCCGAGAATGACATGGAATTTATTATGCCTCCGGCCATCGCCAAGATCCCGGAAGCCCGTGAACGTTTCGAGCAGTTCATGGATGAAGTCCAGTCAGCATATTCTGATCTGCGCGGAATTCTCGTGGAGCATGGTCGTAAGTCCAAGGCCAACGAAGATGCGCGGTTTGTTTTGCCTCAGGCAGCGGAAACCAAGATCGTCATGACCATGAATTGCCGCTCCCTCAACCACTTCTTCAATCTGCGCTGTTGTAACCGCGCACAGTGGGAAGTGCGCGCCATGGCCGATATGATGCTCGACATATGCAAGGAAAAGCTTCCCGCAATCTTCGCAAATGGCGGTGCACGGTGCGAACAGCTCGGTTATTGCCCGGAATCGCCCAAATTCGCCTGCGGCAAGTACCCGACACGCGAAAAAATCTGATTTTATTTTCACACAGGCCGGGATTTCTTCCCACCCCTGAGAGCCCCCGGTTCGCTTGGCATTTTTTTGTCAAGGAAAAATTGTTCAGTATATTCAGCATGTTTGCTTTGTTCAAAACATCACACAAGCCGAGAACCGTTGGGAAACCTACGGTTCTCTTCTTTTGGTCGACTGAACAAAAAGTCATTTTTTTTAGTAATAATGGTTGTTGTTTATTTATGTCATGTAATTTCGGGTGCTTAGGTGTTTAATGGTTGAATTCTGAGTGAAAAAGTCGGTTTTGATCGGGTAGAAAATTTAATCTATGAAATAGAAAAATAATGAAATTCTGAGTTTTTTGCAGAAAATGCGTGCACCCTATGTTGAAAACTTTTTCCACAGTTGTGGATAAACAACTTCTCTAGAAAATATTGAGAGCCCGCAAACCCTTGTAACACGGTTGTTTCACTGCTCTTCGGCTGGGAAGCGCCTAGATATCCGGTTCTATTATAATCTCTGTGATTTTAGACACTTAAGACTATCGCAGGGTGTCAAGAACCTCGGCTTGGTTTTTTGCATACAAATGGAAAACACGAATTGTCTCCCACGCTCCTATCAACTATCTACCACTACATGATGACAACTGCCTGGAAACAAATATTGCGTTCGCTCGAAAAGAGCCTCAACCCTGGTGTATATACCGTATGGATCAAACCGCTCAGCGGTAAGGTTGACGGTAATCGACTCACGTTGAGTGCACCTAACGACTTCGTAGCTAACTGGGTGCGGGACCGTTTACTCCAGGTTATCAAGGAAGCCGCAGCCCAGGTAATGGGAAGCGAGCCTAAGGTCACCATAATCGCCAAGGTCGAAAAATGTGCGACTCCTGTGGTCAAGCCCATTCGGACAAGATCACTTGGTAACGAACAGGCCAAACCTACGCATCTGGGACTGCCCATCGTTTCGACTCCCAAGCCGATTCCGATGAACAACTGGCGCTTCTCCTTTGATGACTTTGTGGTCGGTCCCTGTAATGAACTGGCATGTGCTGCAAGCAAGTCCATTTCCAATGCAGCGTTCACATCCGATCATCTTTTCCTGAGTTCCGAACCGGGGCTGGGCAAGACACATCTTCTGCAATCCGTGGGCAGACAGCTCTGCAATGCTGCCAATCGCCAAAACGTCCGCGTTGCCAGTCTCTCTTCCGAAGATTTCGCCACCCGTATGGTTCTCGCCATCAAGGGACGGCAGGTCGATCAGTTCAAGGCGCAATTCCGCCAGAATATCGATGTACTGCTTCTCGAAGACGTCCACTTTTTCCAGGGTAAAGAAAAGATGCAGGAAGAACTGCTTTGCACACTCACAGCCCTGCGCGAGCGCGGTTGTAAAGTGGTCTTAACCAGTTCCTTCATGCCCAAAGATTTCTCCGGCGTAGACAACACGCTCGTTTCCCGCTTCTGTTCAGGTTTCCTGGCGCACATCCACCGTCCCGATATGGAAACCCGTCGCCGCATCGTGCTGGCAAAAGCACGTAAACTTCAGGTGGACGTTCCGGTAGAAGTCTCCGAGTTGCTGGCAGAACGTATCACCACCGATATTCGCCAGCTTGAGAGTTGTCTCAACAACCTTGTTCTCAAAGCACGACTGCTCAACCGCGCCGTGACAATGAACCTCGCCTGGGAAGTTCTCGACAATTACGCTCTACAGAACTCTTCCCCAGATTTCGGCCATATCATCGATTTTATCTGCAAGAGCTATTCACTGTCCGAGTACGAGTTGAAATCCAAAAGCCGTAAACGCCAAATCGTCCTTGCCCGCAACACAGCTTTCTACCTCGCTCGCAAGCACACCGAACTCTCTCTCAAAGACATCGGCGAAAAGCTCGGCCGCAGACATTCCACTGTCATCAAAGGTATCACCAAAGTAGAACGCGAAATTTCTCTCCAGACCCCATTGGGTCGACAGATCGAGCAGACTGCGGAACGGCTCACTCCGTAAACTGCCCCCACATGTTCTCCCGGAACCTGTCACGCATCAGACCCCTGAAAGCGAACATTTCCGGGAGGATTTTTCTTTGGAAAGTTTGAAGAATGCCTCCGGCGGCCCAAGGAAGGG
>JAFLJT010000172.1 GCA_022712855.1 Pseudodesulfovibrio sp.
CCAGCGAGGAACCACACTACTTATCGTAAATGCTCCCGGTGGGAAAGGGGAATTTTCCTGCCGAAAAACGATGATAATTCAGGTGGATAAAGTGATTAATTGCGGATTTGCCATTCCCTGCAAGCCCGGTGACTCGACAAATGTAGTCATTGAGAGGCCGTTGGCAAGTGAATTTGTCGTGCTAACGAGGAAACCTCCCCTATGTCATAACCTAATCTGGTCATCGCTCTTGGTGCGGCCATCGGCGGGTAGGGTTGTCCTCAGGGCTGGCAACGAAGGCTTCTAAAGGAGAAGAGGACAGGTCCTGTTCTTTGTGATGTTGCGTTTAAAATAACACATTCTGTAGACAAGACTGTGTAATATATGTACTGTTTCAACCTGTTTATCTATTGTTGTGGTTGATTTGTTCAAAATAAGTGGTTGGAGATGTTCGTATGAGATTTATTTTTGCAGTATTTTTGGTCACGGTCATGTTGGCTTCTGCCGGGTGTAAAGCCGCTAGTCAACATAGAGACGCTGTGCGTGATGACGGCGCAGACAAGCTCACAGTGGGCACTGTTCAGAAAGAGATCAAGATTGGCATGTCCAGTACTGATGTTGTGAGTGTGCTGGGCTCGCCTAACATGGTGACAACGGATTCCAAGCGCCGAGAGGCATGGGTCTATGACAAGGTCGCCACTGAGCGTGTTTATTCAACTTCTTCTGGTGGTGTGGGTGTGTTGGGCCTCGTCTTTGGTGGCGTTGGTGGAGCCGCTGGGTCTGGTAGTTACAATGCGAATAGTGGTGCATCCAGTACGACACAGCGTACATTAACCATAGTCATTAAATATGATGAGAATGGCTTGGTTCGTGACTTTGCATACAGACAATCGAGTTTTTAGATATGACTATGATACGATATTTTTTCCTGGCAATAATGGTCATGGCCATGACCGGTTGCGTGCCAAAGATTCCCCAAGAGGCTCTGATGTTGCCACCGGAATCCCTTGCCAACAGGCAGTTGCAGACACGCTATTATGACACCGGCAATGAAGATGCGGTCCTTATTGCAGCCAATGCCGTTCTTCTGGATTTGGGTTTTAACCTTGATGAAACGTCTTTTGAACTTGGTGTTGTCGTGGGGTCAAAGACCCGAGACGCCACCGATGACGGACAGAAATTCATGTTGGCTTTGTTGTCTGGCCTTGCCCAAAATCCTAATGCCATGAATGCGGCTGACGCGACTCAGCTGATCAAAGCATCTTTGGTCGTGCGTAGTCTTGATAATGAAGGCGAAGTTGATACCGACCTCACTTCCGAACAGATTGAGGATGTAAGAACAAAGGTTTTCGACATTCTTTATGCGGGATTGCTCGAGAAATTCCCTAAAGATACTTGTACAAGAATTGCGCAGATCATGGCGGAAAACACTGCTGAGACTCTTGCAAATGATCTCGACACGTTGCTGGCGGTGAAAGACGCTCCAGGCAATACTGCCGTTCGAGTTACTTTCCAACGAGTGGTGTATAACCAGCTTGGACAGGTCAATTCTCAGGCACCGATCCATGATATAGCTATCTATCAGGAATTTTACGAAAAACTTTCAAAATCGCTCTTCCTTGAGGCAAACCAGATATGAAAAAGATTAGCATTATTCTCTTAGTCCTTCTGTCCATGCTTGCAGGGTGTCAGACCGCCCAAAAGAATATTCTGGACAGCGATGGCGAGTCGCAGGTGAAGAAACGCGCCATGCAGACCAGGTACTATGATACCGTTGATAAGAAAGAAACGTTGCAGACTATCATTGCCACCTTGCAAGATCTCGGCTTTGTCATGGATAAGGCTTCGTATGATATGGGTTCGGTCTCTGCTACGAAACTCGACGGTTATCGGATCAGGATGACTGTGGTTGCTACACCCAGAGGTGGTAGCCAGATGACTATCCGCGCAAACGCGCAGTATAATATTGAACCGATTACTGACCCTGTTATTTATCAGCAGTTTTTTGACGCGCTTTCTAAAGCGATGTTTCTCACTGCACATACAGAAGAATAACAGTTCGACAGACCTGTTGGGAAGACATGCCTGTGTACCCATCGAATGAGGTCTTCTGCATTCCTGCATACTATAAAAGTGCTGCCCTTTATGAGGGCAGCACTCTTTTTTATTGATTTGGAGAATGGTCTAAGGGGACTGACTTATTCCACCTCATGCACCACAACTCGGTTCCGGCCTTCGTTCTTGGCGCGGTAGAGAGCGCGGTCGGCGGCGCGGATAAGGGCGTCCTTGGGGCTGGCCTTCGTGTCTTCGATGACTGAGGAAATGTCTGCCACACCTGCACTGATGGTGACGTTGAGGGGCGGACCTTCCAGGGCTATGTCGTTGACCTCGATGACCACACGCAGTTTCTCGGCGGCCTGGGCCGCTTCGGAGACGGACATGGCCGGGATGAGTATGGCGAATTCCTCGCCGCCATAACGGCCGATGATGTCCGAGGTGCGGATGTTGGCGTTGAGCAGGCGTGCCACTTCAGCCAGGACCATATCTCCGGCAGGGTGTCCGTATGTGTCGTTGACCTGCTTGAAGTGGTCAATGTCGAGCATGAGCAGGGAGAGGTTGGAGCCATAGCGCCGGGCGCGGTCAATTTCCTCGTCGAACCGTTCGAAAAAGTGTCGGCGATTGGACAGGCCAGTCAGCCCATCTGTCACCGCCAGTTCGGCAATGGCTGCCTGTGCAGCATGGAGTCGGCGCATGAGGCGGAAGGTAAAGAAAAGGAAAATGGCGAGCACAATGCCCGTGGTGAGAACTATCAGGGCGAGGATGACGATCTGATTGATCTCCATTGCTTTCTTGATGCTCGTTATGTCGGACGTGACGGAAATGCCGCCGCGTATGTCGCCGATTTTATACCCCTGTTTGGCGTGGCAGCGTAGGCATGCCTGGGTGGTTTCCAGCGGGGCCATGAAGCGGAAGACCGTGTGGTCATTGACTGTTTCTTCTGTGGTCGCTTGAGTCTTCCCCTGTTCGAAACTTTCCAGGGCCTTTCGCTCGAATTCATCGGGCACATTGCGTGGATTGAGCGGCTTGAGGCTGGTGATGTGGTACTTGAATACGCCATGAATATCGGCCAGTTCAGAGATTTCGCGGGTCATCATAGCCGGGTTGCGCAGGGTGAAGATGCGCCCGTCAGTAGTCGTAATCTCAGGGTTCTCAAGGTAAGGATTGGACACTATACCCGGTTTTTTTTCCACGTACACACCACCGTGTTTGGCGTTCCACATGCGGGTGAGGACGATGTTCTGGAAATGCGCCCGGGCGCTGGTGACGATCTGTTCCTGAATGAGTTTTTTGTCGCGCAGGTAGATGCCGAGATAGAGGCCAAAAACAAAGACGGCCACTACCAGGCTGACCTGGAGCATGAACATCCACCATATTCTAAATGGCCGTTTTCCCGTGTATTTCCCTGTCATGCATTATCCCTGTATCTACGCCGTGCCAATGTACGCAACGTTGTGTGGCGAGTTTTCTTACTGTAATAATATAGCGCGAATGGAGCGAAGAGGAAAGGGGGCGATTTTGAGTCACATCGTTCTAAACTAGCGTCTTTAATATTAATGCGTTTCATCCCGGCAGGCTGTGGAGAAAGGTTCGAGTGCTAGGCGCAAAAAAGATTCAAGGCCGATGCGTATTTCCTATACGCGAGGGTTTGAATCTTTTGCAGCAACGACGCAGCGGTAGCTCTTAGGCTGGTTCTTTCCAGTCTTAGAGATAGCGACAGCAGAGATATCGGGCCTTTCTCTGCAGCCTGCCACTGCCCCGACACGCTGGAATCGTGCCGGGGCGGTGACTGGGTATGTCTCTATTAACAAATATCTACGCGTGGGCGGTACTCAGGGTGTTGACGCTGGGGCGGCCAAGTTCGCTCTTTGCAACGCCTCGCTCCAAAGCGAGTCGATCAAGCAAATTCATCTGGCGCCTGGACAACGCATTGCTGTCCAGACTGCGGCCGGAATCGTAGACGCCAACGATTTCCTCTATGACCGTCACACTATGGGCGCGGCGGTACCAGTTGAGGATATTAAGATAGTCCGCCTCATAGAGGCCGAGGTGATTCCATCCACCGCAACGATCTACCACCAAAGCGCGTGACACGCACATGCATAAGGTATCAATGTTGCCTTGCCTGACCAGCAAATCGTCATCGTTCACGGGCAGAAACGGCGTATCAAATGCCAATTGGGTGTCAATGCGTCCAATGATGACTTCAGCGTCGAAGTGCTTGAGATAGCAGTGTAACGTATATGGCTTAAGTGTGTTGTCGTCATCCAGAAAAATGAGCTTCTCACCGCTGGCGACCTTGAGCAACGTATTGCGTATGCCATTCCCCCAGTCGTTATCGTGGGGCAGGTTGAAGCATCGAACCGGGTATGCACTTGTGGGTGCTTGTCCCTTGACGCCATCAAAACCTATGAGAATCTCTAATTGTCCCGTCTCCAATCCGGCGAACCTGGCAGCCTTTTCAACGGAATCTACCGCCTTTTGCAAAGCCTTTGGTCGCTTACCGGTGGAGGGGGTTATTACTGAAAAGAGTATATCGCCGTCCCTGGCCATATGTCTAATCTCCCTCCCCGCATCCATGCGGGTTTGAAGGGTCTCCCAACCCTAATTTGTCTCCCGACTC
>JAFLJT010000033.1 GCA_022712855.1 Pseudodesulfovibrio sp.
ATATTATCATGTCCGGGTCGGCGCTTTTTCCGACCGGGATAATGCCGAGCGCACACACAGGCGGCTTGTTGCAAGTGGGTATACCGACGCCAATATTCGCACGGTGAATCGGAATGGACGGAAGCTCCACATCGTTCAGGCCGGCAGTTTCACCAGTCGCGACAAGGCTGAGCAGATTATGGAACGTCTTAAACCGGACTTTCCCGGTTGTTATATAATGAGTTGATTCAAGTTGAGATCAAATGAAAAAAGGCCGGAATATCCCGGCCTCAGGCTGCTGATAAAGGTCCAATTGCTGCGTTGCTGCAAAAAGTTCAAACCCTAACGTATAGGAAATACGCTTCGGTCTTGAACTTTTTTTGCGCCTTGCACTTGAACCATTCTCAGCAGCCTGTCTGATTGTCTTTCTCTACAAAGCCTTGAGTGCCTCGACGATGTCATCAGGCTCAAGCCGTTTGGTGTAATCAGCATCCACGAAAGCGTAGAGCACGGTGCCGTCCTTGCCGATGACATAGGTTGCTGGAACAGGCAGGCGGAACGTGTCATCGCCATTGAAGCCGGGTACGTCTATGCCAAATTTCTCATAGAGCGGGCGCAGTTCTTCACTTAAGGTGAAGACGAGGCCGTATTGTTCAGCCACTGCATTGCTCTTGTCGAAGAGTACATCAAAGGCGATGTCGTTTTTTTCACGGGTGGAAAGAGAATTGTCCTGTGTTTCCGGTGAGATGGTGACAAGTTTAGCACCAAGTTTTTCGATTTCGGGCAGGGACCGTTGCAGAGCTACCAGCTCCAGATTGCAGTACGGTCACCAGCCGCCACGATAGAAACTGACAACGACAGCGGATTCCTTGAGCATTCCAGCCAGGGAACGGGTTTCCCCAACGTGGTTTTGCAGAGTGAAGTCCGGCGCTGTGTCACCAGTCTTGATGGCAATATCTTCAATGCCAGTGGCCTTGAGGTCAATTGTGGCGTTCCCTAAAATTTCAAGGACCTCGTCCGGAACTTTCTTTTTCTTCTCCACTTCAAATGCGTCAATTTGGTCTTTGAGATTTGGCATAATAGTCTCCTTGTATCTTCTCATTAAATAGTATTTGTTCTTATCTTGGCAAGTGAAGTCTACGCAAAGTGGAGCGGTTTTCTGAAATGGGCGTATTATACGCCGAGGTTTTTAGTGTTGACATTTTTGCCAAACTAAAAAATCTGTTTATTTTACCATAGGCTTCATTTTTGGCTTCCTTTCGCCGAAACTAGAGTGTATGGAAGTGGTTACTTTCGCGTTCAAAGTTGGAAATTATTTTCATAAACCATAGGAGAGACACACATGACCAAAGCAGAACTCGTTGCCAAAATTGCAGAAAAGAACGGCACCTCCAAGGCGCAAGCCGAAGCTTCCATGAATGCCATTCTTGACATCATCAAGGACGAACTGGCTGCAGGCAACAAACTGACTCTGACCGGTTTCGGTACCTTTAGCGTAAGCGCACGTAAAGCCCGCACTGGCCGTAACCCCCGCACAGGCGATGAGATCAAGATCCCCGCTTGTAAGGTTGCACAGTTCAAGCCCGGTAAGGTTCTGAAAGAAGCCGTGAAGTAAATAGAGTTTACTACTGTTGAGAAAAGGCCCTCCCTGTATTCAGGGAGGGCCTTTTCTGTTGTAGAAGAGCGTCCTGGAGGTTGTCTTACTTAAGGTGACAAACCGGGCGTTTGTGATTATTGTAGTAAATAGTGGAGAGTATTAAATGGATACCCTCTTTGTTATTATGCTGAAATTTTTGAACCTGAATGAGAAAGAGAGTGAGACGTGGTCAGACATATCGTAATGTGGACGTTGAAAGAGGAAGTTGATGGCGTCGCAGCCAAAGACAATGCAGCAAAGATGAAAGAGATGCTCGAAGCACTCAATGGCCGCATTGATGGTTTGCAGCATATTGAAGTCAGTTATGATATAGTGGCTGCAGATCCCGAGTGTCATATAGTATTGTGTTCCGAGCATGATGATGTGGATGCGCTCAACCATTATCAGGGGCACCCCGAGCACCAGGCATGTGTTGCCTTTGTGAAGTCGGTGGCCGCTGGTCGTAAGGCGCTGGATTACAATATTTAATCAAGCTGGATGAGTCCTGGGCGAACCTGTTTTTTTTAGAGTGATGGCAGACGATATGAATTCTACACATCGTGACAAAGGATCGGAAGTCGCGAAAAGGAGCTCGACATGTCTATGCGTTACGATAGGGAACGAAAACGGATTATCTGCCGTTGGGAAGAACCTGTCATAGTGGTGATGAACAAGAAGGAGGGCCGCATCAATCGGTCCCGCATGATCACCGTGAAGGTCAACGACAGTGGGAAACTCAATAACAAAGATATTCGGCGACACGAGAAGCATCCCATGTTTCCGCACATCAGCCGGTTCAACAAGATGCTCAACAATGTTGGATGCCTGCCTGAAAAATGCGAGGGGCATAAATGTGCTGCTTGCGAGGCAGAGCATGGTGTTAGCCCGCATTTCGACGTCAAAACGCAGTCCATCATCTGGCTGTGCAACGAGCATCTGACGAGTTCGCCAAAAGTTGACGCTTAGGCTGATCGAACTCAGTGTTTCATGCCTGCCCAGTGTATATGGGCAGGCATTTTTATTTTTTGTTATATAGTTTCATTGCTGCTATAATCCAATGTGATACGTGGCAAATCGCCCAGTGCGGGAGAGCTCTCAACACGTTTTGACAAGGCGCATTTATGGTAGAAGACAGGTTGTTATTTGCCGAAGAAGATCAGCCTCCAGCGGCACCCACAAGTGACGTCGGTGCATGGAAGGTAATGATCGTTGACGACCAGGAGGACGTGCATAGCGTCACGCGCCTCGTGTTGGACGACTTTGCGTTTGAAGGACGGAAGGTTATCTGTTTGAGCGCCTACTCCGGTGCAGAGGCAAAGGCTATGATTCAGAAGCACCCTGATGTGGCTGTCATGTTGCTTGATGTGGTCATGGAGACGCACCGAGCCGGGCTGGATGTGGCCCAGTTTATTCGATCCGAAGCCCGTAACCAACTTGTGAGAATTATTTTACGCACAGGTCAGGCGGGCGAAGCCCCTGAGCGCGAAGTGGTTACAGAACTGGATATCAATGACTATCGCCAGAAGACAGAACTGACTGCTGACAGACTTATTACTGCCGTCACAACGGCTATCCGTTCCTATCGCGATCTCAAGATAATCAATGAATCCCGGCGTGGTTTTCATTTGCTCGCCATGTCTGTAGCACACCAGATTCGCAATCGAACCGTTGCCATTGCAGGATTTGCCAATATCATCAAGCGCAAGGATGAATCTTCACCGGAAGTCGCTGAGTATCTGGAGACAATTCTCGAAGAGTCCTCTCGGCTTGAATCAATGGTACAGGATGTCACTGATTATGCGGCTATAGAAGTCGATATTCTGCGGCCGTCCAATATCCGGGAAATGCTTGAGGACGCAATGGATGTTGTGGATGGGCGTCGGACAGATGCGGAAAGCAGCGTAGGGTGGGATATTTTTTGTCCGGATCAAACTGTGTTGGTTGATCCCGATCTGTTTGTTCAAACCTTTGTCGCCCTGTTCCAGAATGCTGTAGATTTTAGTGATGATTCTCCCAAGGTTCGGATCACAGTCTCACCCGGCATCCTCGCCTGCTCCATCAAGGTTACTGACTATGGGACCGGCATCGAAGAGGCGAACCTTCCACATATTTTTGATCCCTTCTTTTCACTCAAGCCCAAGGGCTCGGGCATGGGCCTTTCCATCGTCAAGAAGGTTGCCATGGAACACCAATGGGATGTTTCCGTTGAAACCGAATCCGGCCAAGGAACAACTGTACGGATCGTCATCCCCCGCCGTGAACTGACCGGTGTAAGCGGCTAAAAAAAATGTCTCCGACGGCTGGGGGAAGGGGAAGAGGGAAACCCTTGGACTCGCCCCGTCCTGGGGCTCACCCCTTCGGGGCGTCGGTGAAGAACCGACGTCCAAA
>JAFLJT010000284.1 GCA_022712855.1 Pseudodesulfovibrio sp.
TCAAACCCTAGCGTACAGGAAGTACATCTCTGCTCTCGATATCCGTAATCCTCGGGGACTCGTCAACGGCTAGTCGGCCGTCGGCCTTGAACTTTTTTCGCGCCTACCCAGCGAACAATTCTACAGCACTTCCTAAAGAACGAATTAATCAGCGTTTCCCTAACTCTCTATACAATGAAAGAGTAAAGGGGACAGCCACATGGCTGTCCCCTTTTTTTGTAAGTATTACGTATCTGCTAGATGCGTTTTTCTTCCACAGCGTGGCAGGCCACAGTCGTACCGCTATCCAAGGTGCGTTGGGCTGGAATCTCCTGCGTGCAACGTTCGTTGGCGTGCTGGCAGCGGCCATGGAATACGCAACCTGTGGGCAGGTTGATGGGTGTTGGGACATCGCCGGTAAGCCGGGTGTGTCCACCTCGTTTGCCGCCGACCCGGGGGATGGCTGACAGGAGCGCCTGTGTATACGGGTGCTGCGGATTCGAGAAGAGTTCTTTGGTCGTCGCCAACTCGCAGACGCAGCCGAGATACATGACCGCCACGCGGGTGGCGATGTGTTGGACAACGCTCAGATCGTGGCTGATGAACAGGTAGGTCAAGCCACGTTTGTCCTGTGCATCCATGAGCAGGTTGAGAATCTGCGCTTGAATGGACACGTCGAGTGCGGCGATCGGTTCGTCTGCTGCGATGAATTCCGGGTCAAGGACCAGGGCGCGGGCAATGGAGATGCGTTGGCGCTGGCCGCCGGAGAATTCGTGCGGGTAGTTGGATGCCCATTTCGGGTCCACGCCAACCTGCAACATGACTTCAGCAACACGATCTTTTATCTCACCACGGGAGAGGGTCGGGTTATGAAACTTGACCGGCTCCTCAAGAATTTGGCGTGCCATCATGCGCGGATTCAAGGATGCATAAGGGTCCTGAAAGACCATCTGCATCTTGGTGCGGTAGGGCAGCATCTTTTTTGAACTGAGATTGTCGATGCGGTTGCCACGGTAGAATATCTCGCCTTTGTTGGGCTTGTATAACCCCATGACAGTACGAGCCAGTGTGGACTTGCCGCAGCCGGATTCACCAACGACAGCGAGTGTCTCACCCGCCATGACGTCCAGAGTGACGTTGTTCACGGCCTTGACCACGGTCCGTTGGCGGCTGATCTTGCCCCCCTCCAAACGAAGTTGGTCGAGGAAGGAACCGGAGATGTCGAAGTGTTTGTCGACGTCTTTGATTTCGAGAAGTTTTTCCATGGCTATTTGCCTCCTTCGCGTGCGAAGCAGGCAACCTGTGCACCGTTTGCAAGCTCGATGAGACCGGGAACTGTCTGTGTGCAGTGTTCCTTCTTTTCCTCACAGCGAGGCTCGAACGGACAACCGTCGGGCATATTGAAGAGTGAGGGCATCATGCCGGGAATCTGGTTGAGACGATTTTCACCGTCAGCCATTTCCGGCAGGGCCTTGAGTAATCCTTGGGTGTATGGATGTTGCGGGTTGCCGATGATCTGTTCGGTGGGACCGATTTCGACCACGCGACCGGCATAGAGCACCGCGATACGCTGAGTGACCTCGGAGACAACGGCCAAATCATGTGTGATGAGAATCAGGCCCATGTTATCGGTCTCGCAGAGTTCAAGGAGCAGGTCCATGATCTCCGCCTGAATGGTCACATCAAGAGCCGTGGTCGGCTCGTCAGCGATGATCAGGCTGGGGTCTGTCAGCAACGAGATGGCGATGATGATACGCTGGCGCATGCCGCCGGAGAACTCGTGCGGATATTGTTTAAGCCGTTTTTCCGGTGAGGGAATGTAGACCTTTTTGAGCTTTTCAAGACAGATGGCTTCGGCTTCTTTGTCGGATACATCCATGTGGGCCAGGATGGTTTCCTTCATCTGAGTGCCGATGGTCAGGACCGGGTTCAGGGTCATCATGGGGTCCTGAAAGATTATGGATATCTTGTTGCCCCTGATCTTGCGCATCTCGTCATAGGAATATTTGGAGATGTCTTCTCCTTCGAACATGACCTCGCCGCCAGTAATTTTACCGGGCTTGGAGATCAGGTTGATGATGGAGAAACCGAGCACGGATTTGCCTGCGCCGGATTCGCCGACGATGCCGAGGCGTTCACCCTTGTTGAGGGTAAGGGAGACGTCGCGCACGGCCCGCAGGGTCTTTTCGCGCAGGGTGAAATCAACATTGAGGTGCTTTATGTCAAGGAGTTGTTCCATGATTTACCCCTTGTACAGTTTCGGGTTGAGGAAATCGCGGACCCAGTCGCCCAGCAGGTTGATCACCAGGATCAGCAGCACAAGAAGGATGCCGGGGAAGATGGTGATCCACCAAGAACCGGAGAAGATGTACTCGAATCCGGCGGTGATGAGTGAGCCAAGGGACGGCTTGGTCATGGGCATACCCAGACCAAGGAAGGAGAGGGCTGCTTCGCTCATGATGGCGTTGGCAACCTGCACCGTTGAAATGACCAGCACCGGTGAGAGCGTGTTGGGCAGAATGTGTCGCCACATGATGCGGATTTTGGACAGGCCGATGACTCGGGCTGCTTCCACATATTCTTTTTTACGTTCGGCCAATACGGATGCACGGACTGTACGTGCGTACTGTGGCCATTCGGCAAGACCGATGATGAGGATCAGCAGCGGGGCCGCGATCTTTTCATAGTTTGCCACGCCGAACATAGTCTGGAAGATCGCACCGATGAAGATGGCGATCATATATGTTGAGAATGAGAGTTGGACGTCCGCTATTCGCATAAAAAGTGTGTCTAGCTTCTTTATGTAGCCGGACAGCAGGCCGATGGTGATGCCCAGAAATGCCTGGAGCAGCACGGCGCCGATACCGATGATGATGGAGATGCGCATGCCGTAGAGCATGGTGGAGAGCATGCCCCGGCCCATATTGTCGGTGCCGAGCAGGAACTTGCTTGTTCCTTCTGCCTCCCATACGGGCGGCAGTTCGGAGTCCATAATCTCGATGGTTGTCGGGTCGTATGGATCATGTGGTGC
>JAFLJT010000256.1 GCA_022712855.1 Pseudodesulfovibrio sp.
GCAGATAAGCTATTCACCATATTTGCAGCAATACCTGTGCCTGAATTTGGAGCATTCAACAGTACGCCTGTTCCAAATACAACGCTAGTTATTCCATCAGCAGCACCTGCCCATGTTGCAACCCCAATGATAAGTGATTGACCTCTTTAGTAATTTTCTATTAGTTCAGCCCTCGTTCGGGGTAAATTATAATCTACCCAAGCGAGGGGCGTTACTTTATCTTCAAGTTGCGGAAAACTGCAAGCCTTTCGTCGCCCTTATCCTGCTCACAATCGCACTTTCCTTTATTCAGGTCAGTACCACAGGTGGAACAAATACCCCCGCAACCCTCTGAACACAGGGGTTTCACGGGTAAGTTAAGGGCAAATTCCTCCCAGAGGATAGCGCCGATATTAAGCTGCAATTCACCACTTTCGGTGCGAACGCGCGGCTCTTCATCGTACTCTCCGTCAGGGAGTTGCTCGAAAGTATCAAAACTCTCATCAATATTCAGTTCGTACTCGACGATGCAGCGATCACAAGAAAGTGTGACACTGCCCTTGAGCGTACCGCGGATGAGTGCGCCGTCTTCTGCCTGGGGCAGAATGGACACCTCGGCAACCAGATCTTTGCCCGGCTTGACGGCAATGGAGAATTCCTCCCAGCCTTCACGCCACAGCGCCTGATCAGTAAAAGAGAAGTCGCGCCCTTCGGCGGGTATCTCACTTATAGGTATCCATAATTCGGGCATAGTTTTTTCCAGTTTTAACTTTTTTTTGTTGCCATCCGACCCAAGGTTGCTCAAAAGAGCCAGGTGCGAGGCGCAAGGGAAACACAAGATCGACGCGTATTATTATACACTAAAGTGTGTGTTTTCCGAAGCAACGAAGCAGATGGTGCATCTTCAGCAACTGCGTTATGATCATGTAGCAACCGAAGCTTCCTATATGGGAAGTTTTTCTGTTGTCAAGAAAAAAACCCTTGCCATTTGATTGAAGGCTCGGTAAAGAATCACTCCCGTCGCATGGAGGAGCTACTTCTTCCAGCGGCCATTTAAAAAAAAGCACAAAGATTCTTATTTAGAATATGCGAGGAGGTCGCTATGTCCCAAGTTTGCGATATATGTGGTAAAGGTCCCCAGAGTGGCAACAACATCAGTCACTCACACATCAAGACCAAACGTCGTTTCATGCCCAACCTGCAGAAGGTCCGTCACCAGCTCGAAACTGGCCAGGTCGTCAGCATCAAGGCATGCACTCGCTGCATACGCAACGGCGCTATCATCAAGCCCGTCGCACGCAAAAAAGCTGAAGCGTAAGTAACAGCTTTTACATTTCGCTTAAGAAGCACTGCTGCCGCCGATTCCTTCGGCGGCAGCTTTTTTACGCCCTATGATCGCCACCCCTCATTTCGCCTATCCATTCCAATTATAGTATTTATTTCCCACCTTCTTTGTGACATACTGATATTTGGTCCCATTTTCTGTGGCTAAAACGTATCGATTGTCCGCATTCGGGAGGCTCCGTGAAACCTTTCAAGCACTATCTTCGGACTGGGCTGGTCGCCATCTTGCTGACCGCCGCGATACTATTGCCTCTCAAATCTCTCGCCTCTGAATCGCTTATATTTCTTCACTATTGGACCGGCGCGATGTGCGGCGGTATCGTTGAAATGGTCGAGGCCTTTAACGAAACGAACCCTCAGTATGAAGTCCGGGCCACAGGCTTTGAACATGAATCCTTCAAAGTCGGCATCAATGTCATGCTTTCCAGCGGAAGCACGCCGGACATGTTTTCCTATTGGGCCGGGGCCAAGGTTCAGGCCCTGGTTGACAAAAACTATCTGGCTCCCATTGATGCAACATGGGTGGAAGCTGGACTGGATGACATCTTCCCGCCGTCAATCGGAAAAGCATGCACGTACAACGACCATAAATACGCTCTGCCCCTGACACAACATTACGTCACATTTTTCTACAACAAGAAGACTTTTTCCGAGCATGGACTCACACCTCCCAAAAACTGGAAAGAATTTATCTTAGTGTGTGACACGTTAAAACAAGCTGGGACGACACCGATAGCTCTTGGTTCTCGAGAGAAATGGCCCGCCCAGTTCTGGTTCGACTACTTGCTACTACGCACAGCCGGACCAGACTATCGGCAGCAACTCATGCAGGGGAGCGCCTCGTACAGCGACCCTGAAATTGATAAAGTTTTCGGCCTGTGGAAATCCCTTTTGGAAGCTGGATATTTCAACGAAGCACCCAACATGCTCAACTGGTCCGAAGCGGCCAAGCTGGTCCATTCTGGAAAATCGGCCATGACCCTCATGGGCACTTGGGCTATTGGGTTATTTGATTCCCAACTGCGCTGGAAACAAGGCGAAGATTACGATTTTTTCCGCTTCCCAATCATGGATACAAACATCCCAATGACCGCCCTTGGTCCCGTGGACGTCATCGTTGTTCCGCGTGAAGGGAAAGCGGATACAGTCAATTCGGTACTGGCCTATTTCTCAGACCCCGGTCCGCAGATGGAAATGAGCAAGGGCTCTGGAGCACTTTCGCCCAGTCGTTCAGTGCCGCTTTCCTTTTACACAGACTTGCAACAGCGCATTCTTGCCGTCATCCGCGACACACCGCATTGGGCATTCAACTATGATCTGGCAACACCACCAGTGTTGGCAGATCATGGGCTGACGGCCTTTAAGTTCTTTATAGAGAACCCCAAGTCCTACAAAAAAATAATGGCGCAACTGACACGCCAGGCAGATGATTATTTTGCTCAGCAAAGTAATTAGGAAAATCGCACATAATGAAACTGTTTAAGAAAAGCCTGATCCTCAACATCGGCGTGGCGGTACTCCTGATAGAGTTCCTTGCCCTCGCCTCTTTTGGATTTTTCTATACAGAACGGTTCTCCAACGAAGTGGACCGCTTTCTCGAAGATAATGTCCAGCTTCCCGGCAAGCTGATGAACCGCCAATTGCTCAGATACGAATCCGTGAGCGATCGCGAAGTCATGACTGAGCTGGTCGGCGACGAGTTCCTCGACGGCATGGTCGTGGGCGCGGATGGTCAGATATTCTACGCATACAATGACGAACTGGTCGGCAAGTCCATTTTCAACATTCTTGAGGCCAGTACGGACTTGCTGTCCAATGTCAGGAAAGAACAGATCCTCATCCGCAAGACAGACAGTAACACCATTGTTTCCATCACCCCGCTCATCGCATTTGAAGGTGCCAAGCCGTTTTTCCATGTCTATATCAAGGCAAGCACCAGAGAGGCTCAGGCTCGCAAAGAAAGCATAGCCGCCCTCTTCATCTTTGGTTCCGGTTTGTGCATTTTCCTCAGCTCCCTCGCCATTATCTGGTATTCGCGGTATCAGTTCACTCAGCCGCTCAATGCCCTCAAAGAGAGTGCCGATGCTTTGCGCCGTGGTGACCTCGATGTGGAAATCCCGGTTGGGCGTGACGATGAACTCGGCAGTCTGGCCCACAGCCTCGCATCAATGCGCAATGCCATCAAAGAGATGGTCCTTGAACTCAAGGACACCAATCTCAACCTGCAGGACAAGGAAAGACGACTGCGTGCATTGGTCGAAGCTTTTCCAGACAGAATCATCCTTTTCGATTGGGACGGACGATTTGTCGATGTCTACGCGGTGGACAGAAATGACGTAACTCTGAGCAGCCAGGATATGATTGGCAAAACCCTCCACGATGTACACCAAAAAAGGTTGGCAGATCGTGCGCTGAAAGCCATCCAAGACACCATCTCAACAGGTGTCAGTCAGGAACATGAATATTCCCTCGATGGAAATAACGGAAAAGTATGGTTCGAAAGCCGCACTTCACGCATTGGCGACGAAGATGGTGAAGGCGGGCAGATCATCTGGGTGGCTCGTGACATTACTTACCGCAAGGACATTGAGCGCCGCCTGACCCGGGCCAAAGATGATGCCGAACAGGTCAGTATGCGCCTGCGGGAGCTGGACCAGACCAAGTCCGCCCTCGTTTCTTCGGTCTCTCATGAGTTGCGTACACCGCTCACCTCCCTGCTCGGGTTCTCCCAGCTCATCCTGAAGAACTTTTCCACCCACTTCTGGCCCCTTGCCAAGGGCAACCACAAGCGGTTGATCAAAGGTGCACAGATTGTCGAGAACCTGAACATCCTCATTCTTGAGGGCAATCGACTAACCCGACTCATCAACGACGTCCTCGACCTGAACAAGATCGAAATGGGCTATACTGAATGGCGCGAAGAGAACATCAATCCGGCAGAGCTTGCACGGAACGCAGCCCAAGCCGTCAGCGGACAGTTCGCCAACAATTCGAGCCTCTCGCTGACCACGGAGATCGACGACAACCTGCCCGAAATCACCGTTGATGCGGACCGCATGCTCCAGGTACTGCTCAACTTGCTCACCAACGCCGCCAAATTCACCCCAGCAGGCCTCGTCACCTTGCGGGCAAGCACCCCGACCCCCGACACCATCCGCTTCGAGGTTTCCGACACCGGGCCCGGCATTCCGGCGCACGAAAAAGAACGTATCTTCGAAATTTTCCACCAGGCCAGCCATATTGATCCAGCCGACCACAAACCCCACGGCGCAGGACTCGGACTCGCCATCAGCCGCGAAATTATCGAACATTACAACGGCACCATCAAGGTCGAATCCGAAGAAGGACACGGCGCGACGTTCATCATCGA
>JAFLJT010000215.1 GCA_022712855.1 Pseudodesulfovibrio sp.
GATGAATTGTTCCTTGATGCGGTTGAAAGTTCCTTCTCTGATCAGGTCGGCCACGACTGAGTTGAACTCTTCCAATCTATTGGCGAATGGTGATTCTTTTGAAATGACCATGTAGACGTTTTGCTGTTCGCGGTGGGCATAAGGAGCCTTGGTGATTGCGTCATCAAGGCCCAGCTTACGAATTTCGTAATCGCCGTAAGTCTCCGTGGAGATAATGGTATCGACCCGTCCAGCCTGAAGTTTTTTCAGGTTGAGGGCAAAAGACTTGACCCCCTCTTTAGCGATTTTTGGATCATTGTCGAATTCGGGATAGTAGTTAACGCCAATGCGGGTGCCAACACGTAGTTTGTAGAGGTCTTCGTACTTTTGCAGTCTGTGCTCTCTACCCTTGAGCACATAAAACGTTTTGTGGGTGTATTTTTTGTAAGGCGGCTCGATAAAGTGGAGATAGTGCTCGCGCTCCGGGCGTTTCAAGACGCCGAGCATGACGTCGGCTTCACCTATTTTCAACAGATACAAAGCTCGTTTGAAAGGATAGATCTCGTACTCGATCGAGATGCCCATTCGTTCAGCCACTTGCTCTAAAAACTCGACATCGATACCGGTTGGTTCATTGTTTTCATTCAGCATCTCCCACGGAGGAAAGTTGTCTAGAGCCATTCGAAGTGTAGGACCTTCGGATAGGGCAGTGGACGCGAATGCTATTATGAGCAATGAAAAAAATAGTAGTATCTGGATGGTCTTCAAAATATAGTACTCTCTAGTTGTTATATAAATACTTGTTATCCCTTCATTCGTCAAATTCATCATAGAATAATCGTCCTATGGGGTAAAATCGAGAGACCTGTCTGCGATGGTAATGATCCTTTCGGGCGACTACTGACCAGTCGCCCGAAAACGGTTCCAGCCTGAATATTATGTGTATAGACCTAGGAAGGGTATAGGAAATGTATTCGTACTTCTCCTCGTTCAATCACCTTAAGGGCCCCTTTAGTGAGGAGCAGTGCGAGCAAGTGATTAAGCTTTGCATCCCGTTTGTTTCAATTTGGCCCTTTCTTTCATCGTTAGAATGATTAAACAAAAGGTGAGCGTATGAATAATGAAGAAAAAAGCAGGTGTTATTATGAGCGTTATGAAAAAACTACATAACCTGGTCCCGACGAGTGGTAAGGTGTTGGCCTTCTTTATTCCCTTGTTCTTGTGGGGACTTTGGTGGGCCTTTTCGGGTCTTGGGTATATGTTCTCCGCCACTGAGTGGCCTGACATCTCCTCCACTGTTCATTCGGAGATCGTAGAGGTTAAGGCGCATTCTGCCTTCAACAACCCAGATGCTCCTGCTTCGAGCAAGGAAGAGCTTGAGAATTTGAAGGGCCGTGTTCTTGCCCTGGCAATTGTGTCCCGATTGGAGGCCGAGCTGGCTGATGGGTGGACCCCTCAGTATCTGTTTGTGAATCCCAAATCCCATTTCGATAATGCGGTCAATCGCAAGCTTGGAGTTCTCACAGCTACAACTCTTTTGCAGAAGTTTTTCTCCACTACCATGGCAAAGTACGGCTCCATGGATCCTGAAAATCCATGGATGCAGGAAGCTCGTGAACGAGATTTTACCTACGGTCCGCGGGCGTGGGGGTTTTTCGAGAGGTCTTCCTATTCCGCGTATGAGGATGGCGTGGCTAACGTTTACAAATACGCCGATAAGCTGATTGGCATGAAGGTGGCTAACACTAAGAAGGACGATGCCCGTGCTATCGTCAACATCAAGGCCAGCGAGATCTATGAGATGTTGACCTTCATCCTTTCCAAAGATTTTATTGATGTTCCGCTGGGTTGGCTCTCTGCACCGGGAGAAACTCTGACGTGGTCCGAGCTGGATGATCGTGTGTACTTCGCGCAAGGCATGACGTTGGTTCTTCGTGATGTAATCACCGTGCTGAAAGAGCTGTATCCTGAGAAAATTACCAATGTGGACAAGGGTGGAACTCAGAACCTTGAGGAGGCTATGGTGGCCATGAACAAGATCTGCACCTTCAACCCTGCGGTTGTCTTGCGAGGCAAAGAAGATTCCATGTTCGCTGACCATCGAGGAAAGATGGCTCGCTATATGTTCACCGTGAGAGAGCGACTGCTCGACGTGGCGGAGACTATTCGAAGATAAAGAATCCTTTGAATTGAAGAAAGCAGGGTGGTTCAATTCCACCCTGAGCACCACTGAAATCAAGCCCTTACGAATATTCGTTCGTAAGGGCTTTTTCTTTTTGGATGCTTTGTCTCCACATTTCGGTTTTCTATCAACTCATTTGCTGAGATTATTCAGATTAGAGGGAAGGGCGGTACCGGGAAAGGGGCGGCTGCGTATAGAACATCGTGAAACAACTTGTCCGCCCTTCAATCAATACGTTACATAAGCTCACGAAAACACAACGTGCCCCCACATGACCAAGTAAACACGAACCGGAGGTCTTCCATGGCTCTTTATCGAAACAAAAAAATGGTAATCTCTATTTCGCTCTGGATACCGTAACCAATGCCACCAACGCGCAAGATGACCAGGAAATGATTCTATACCGACCTGCGGAAAGCCAAAGGCTGTTCTGCCGTGAGCAGGGAGAATTCTATCAGAAGTTTGAAAGCGTAAAAACTGATGAGATAGTGAAACTGCTCGGGCCAGTGGGGCAGTAAACATGAATATGCGTTCTGTGCCCTCAGCCCGATAAAACAGCCTGAAATAGTGCGCACCGAAGCTGTGAAGTAATATGATCAGCACAACTGAGCCCCAAATAAATTCCCCCAGGATGTCAACGGATTGTATCGGACTGTGCTGGCCTAAGAAATAGAAAAAGCCCTTGCTAGGCAAGGGCTTTTTGGTCTTCTTGGGACCACTTCAGTTCTTCATATGGTGGAGGCGGCGGGAGTCGAACCCGAAAACTGTGCCTCTTGAATTCATTGAGCTATTTCACAACCTCTACGTGAGTATGTGTACTATTTGTGTACTCCTGATTTCTTGTATTGGCAATGCTCATATAAAACAATACTTTACAGTTATGGCTTTGGAATTGTTGAGATAATGAGATTGATTGTGTGCCTTATGCTGAATTGAAAACTCCACTTGTATGCAAAAAAACTATTTCAAAAATCCGTGAGAGCTATTCATTGGCACAAGTACCTGTTGTCATAGGTCCATACCCCCCTCGTTATTTATGCCCCCCCCTAGAACAATCCTGCACAAACGCCTTATTGCTATGTAGCCTTAGTGGGAAAATGACTCTCCTACGCCTTATATTACAAGGGGGGCAGGCAGTTAAAACTGATCCTAGAGGTCTTAGCCTACCCAGATATGCATTGACTGCTTAGGATGCGTTTTAGGTGGCTAACCATATTGCAGAAGGCCTAAAATTTAATGTACTTTTTTGTGCGGGGGACTACCCAAAAGTTATAAGATGCCCTCAGTTATCTAAGTAACCCATAACCAAGGTTTGAGAATTGAGTACCAGTAAAAACTACAACTTGCAGAGATTTGTTATTGAAAATGAGGAACTTACAAGTACGCAAAAGCTCGTTCTTCTCATTATGATATGGCACAGAAATAGTACGACAGGTTTGATCTTTCCTTCGATACCGACAATTGCCACGGAATCCGGGCTTGGTAAACGGACTGTTTCAAGGACTATCTCGCAATTGAAGAAAACAGGAATCCTTCATGTTGACGACAAAAAGGGCAAATCAAATCGATACACAGTATTTACCCATGCCAGAGCGGCATCTACCCATGCCAGAGTGGCACCCAAACCATTAAGTAACCACTGCGCTCATGATATTGAAGGTGCCTTGAGATTTAATGCTGATCTAAGTGAAGCAGAAAAAACAGAGATGGTTTGGAGAAGGCCGGAGTTAGAAGAAGATACAAAGGTTACTTCGGTATCATTAGCTCAGTAAGACTCGGCTCACTCCGCCTCGGGAAGATTGCGTGCAATGCCCGCTTACCACTCTAAGCTCGTCCCTCGCTAACAGTGGTGATATACTAAGTAAGATTTTTGGGTTTTGGTTGTGCCGTTAAATAGTACTGGCAGGAGTAATTACAGACACAATTTATAATATTGTACTGTATTAATTCTATTCCAAAACGCATCCTGAGAGGCGACTCCTATATGGATAGTCGTCTTTTCTTTTAGGATGAGTATTTACCCTCTAATACATTATTATAAGCATAAGGACAGTAGGGTATACCGTAACTTCCAGTGGACAATGCATGGACATTTGAATTGACAATGGCACCTTTTGACCATAGGCGTCGCACCATCATAAACCCTAATGTCCACCGAGGTGCCCATGTCCACGACATTTGCTTATTGCCGTGTTTCTACCACTGATCAATCCCCCTCAATACAAGTTGATGCCATTAAACAGGCGTATCCCAATGCCGTTGTGCGAGAAGAAAAGGCTAGTGCAACCAGCCGAAATGGGAGGCCGGTGCTTGAACTGTTACTGGAAATGATCAGCCATGGTGATAAACTGGTTGTATGGAAGCTCGACCGTTTAGCTCGCAACATGCTGGACTTGTGTAGCATCGTTAAAGTGCTTGAAGAGAAGGGTGCCGCTTTGGAGATACTTGATCAGCGCATAGATACAGGCACTGCCAGCGGTAAGGCCTTTCTTGGAATGTTGGGTGTATTCGCAGAATTTGAAACCAATTTACGCAAGGAACGCCAGCTTGCAGGAATTGCAAAGGCTAAAGCTGCTGGCAAATATGAAGGTAGAAAGCCTAGTTACAACCGTCAGGAAGTATCAAGGCTTCTTGCTGAGGGTATGAGCCATTCTGGAATAGCCAAAGCCTTAGGGTGCAGCACAAAGACAGTGCAAAGGATCAAGAAAGACTTATGTAACGGTTAAGAATTCGACTCGTAAGCCTTCATGACTGTTTGATAAAGATTGTCATATTCGGTTTGAATTGGAGCCAGCTTATTTTGTAGTGAACCGATTGTAATTGTAGCTTGTTTTCCAAGTCTAGAGTCTAGTTTTTCTGTGGGGGCAACATAGAATTCCCATTGGTTTAAATCCAATGGAGCGATTGTTGATTGTTCTTTGTGGGCATGAACACAAAAGACATAAACATCGGCGTGACGCTTGACGATACCGCTTGATTTGTTTGTTTTCGCATCCCAAGCATCTTTGGGGGCAATGTCGAATTTAATACTAGAAAGCTTTGATTGATCCCAAGATTGAATATATCCGCCAGTTTTCACCTCAACTTTGATCCCGTTGCTGGATAAGCAATCGTATCCATCCCATTCCACTCTTGGTTTGCTGGCGCATTCAAGTGCCGTTGCTACTATGAATTCAGCCAATACTCCTCTCATGGCATTGTCTATGAGGTTGGAACCTTGCCATTGCCAAAAGTTAAGAAGCTTCTGGCCCGTAGGGGAGCCAGTTTGATGAATTGGTTCTTCACCAGACATAATAGACGGCTTAATTAGAGGGTAGGGAGATTTCATGTTTTTACCTTTGTTTTAATAATAAGCCCATTTTGCCATTTGGTAACAACAGGTCTGTACCTATGTCCATAATTGTCTAAGAAAGCCTATGCCTTATATTGACAGCTTGTGTGTAGAGTTTGGGGTAACTCATTTATACACGGCACCAACTGGCTTGTGGGCGGGGGCGCATGGTGTCCAAAAAGCATACTCTTATGGACTATGGATAGGAGTGCTACTGCAGGCGAGAGGGCAGGGGGGGGGGATACTATTGTGGACATAAGGCACCTCTAAACGTGGACGGTAGGGGTTATGATGGTCGCACGCCATGGTCAAAAGGTGCCAGTGTCAAATCATATGTTCATGTCATGTCTACTGGAAGGTACGGTTTACCCGACTGTCCAACTCATTTTGATATTACGTATAAAAGGCAGTGAGTGTTTAATTGAACACGGCGTTAACTGGGTTTCAGGGTAGGGCTGTTGAGTGTCACAAAAACATACTATTGGAGATTAGAGTATATGGCGTTAGTATTTCTTGGATATATGATGCCTTTTACAATTCGACAATGTGATCAAGTGATCAATTTTCTAGATTTGTTAGGCAGTTTTTGCTACTCATTTGTCGTTGATATGATTGATTGTGATATAGAGAACGATTTACGAGGTTGACATGCTGCCCATCAAACGGATGATTGATAGAGTTGAGCTTGGAAAAGAAGATTCAGATACTACTTTCTTCTTAGATTTAATGAACTTAGGTGAGTTCCTGTTGAAGCTGACGACAGTAGGCATGTTAGCGGCAGTTATAGACGGTAGAGATCGGCTTCAATATAGTATGCAATACAAGTTAGTTCGAGCTAATGGAGTCGGCGATTGGGCTAATGCATTAGATGAAATAATAGCAGGGCCCACCTCCCATAATTTGATTATAAATGCTCAAACGGAACAGAATGAAATCAATCAAAGGGCAACAGGCGACATGTGGCAGCATGAGGCTGTAACGTACTTAAATAATGCTCTTTTGCATGTGGTTGATGATCTTGAACCCCTTCCCGGAAAGATAAAATTACTGCGCTGGTTCCACCTGTTTGCTTTACTTCGGAATAAAACAGTTGGACATGGTGCAACGAAGCCTAGCACTTGCAGCAAAATTGTGGGCGATCTTGAAGAAGCTATTCTTTCAATCGTTAATAATTTTAGTTTATTTAAAAGAGAGTGGGCCTATTTACATCAGAACAAATCACATAAATATCGTGTTACGCATCTGTCGGATGAGAAGGAGTCTTTCTATTATTTGAAAACTAACAGAAAGAAGTCTGTGAAATTCGATGATGGTGTCTATATATATTATGATGAACCCGTTAATGTAAATCTTTTGGTGTCTGATCAGGATGCAAATGACTTTTATTTACCCAATGGGGGGTTTAGTAAGAATAAATTTGAACTATTATCTTATATTACAGATGGTAAAAAACAATTAGACTCTAAGAATTTTAAGATTCCTCCGTATAAATTACCAAAGAGCGAAACATGTGGAATGGATAACCTAGAGGTTAAAAATGAAACGTTCACAAATATTCCAGACATACCAGAAGGATACATTGATAGGGTTGAGTTGGAGGTTGAATTACATAGGCGAGTGATGGATGACCGTCATCCAATCATTACAGTAGTCGGTAGAGGCGGCATTGGTAAAACTTCTACAACGCTGAAGGTTTTAAATAGTATAACTAAAGAAAATCGATTTGATGCGATACTATGGTTCAGTGCAAGAGATATTGATTTGCTACCTGAAGGGGCCAAAAAAGTAAGCCCTGATGTTTTGTCAGAAGAAGAGATTTCAAAAGAGTGCGTCAGGCTTTTGAATCCAGAGTACTTAAAGTTAAAGAAATATGATTATTTAAAATTCTTTTCTAATGCTTTAGAGAAAAGTCCAACCGATGCTCCATTGCTGTTTGTATTCGACAATTTTGAAACAGTAAAAGTGCCTGTAGAGCTATTTGCATGGATAGATACCTATATTAGAAATCCTAATAAGGTTTTAATAACAACAAGATACAGGGAGTTTAAAGGGGATTATCCTGTTGAGGTTTTTGGGATGACGGAAAATGAGTCATCCGAATTAATTGACACAACATCCAAAAAACTAAGTATCAGCGACCTTGTTTCGACTTCTTATAAGGCTGAAATTATAAGGGATTCTGACGGTCATCCCTATGTCATAAAAATATTACTTGGAGAAGCTGCGAAAGAGAGAAAAGCAATAAAAGTTAGACGTATGGTCGCTTCCAAGGATGGAATACTTGAGGCTTTATTTGAGCGCACATTTGGGCAGTTGTCACCAGCTGCTAAACGAGTATTTCTTACTCTTTGCAGTTGGCGATCAAATGTACCTCAAATTGCAGTTGAAGCTGTACTTCTAAGGAGCTCAAGCGAGAACTACGACGTAGAGGATGCAATTGAGGATTTAGTTAATGCTTCCTTTATTGAACGAATTAGCGCTGATGATGAGGCCATCTTAAATGTACCACTTGCTGCTTCTGAATTTGGTAGGAAAAAGCTATCAGTTTCTCCTTACAAGACTGCGGTTGAGTTGGATAGTAAGCTGCTCCAGCTTCTCGGTGCATCCAGAGAAAGCGATAGTGAGGCTGTTGCTAAACGTGTTGATAATTTATTTAAGCAGATGTTTATCCATGTCGTGTATGAGAAAAAGCCAATAGATCAATATGTAGACATCCTGAAATACATAGCGAAGAGATTTCCTCGTGCATGGATTTACATTTATAGGCTGTATCTACGCTCTAACACTGTTACAGCATATGACAGAGCAAAGTATGCGTTAAGCAAATTTTTGGAAGAGGTGAATAATGATGAAGATCGTCATTATGGGTGGAATCTAATGTACAGTGCATGTGAAGAGAGCAAGGACATAAATGGTGCCATACACGCTCTGGTTGAAATTAGTTCGTTGCCCTCTCTGAGTTTGTATGATGTGAGTGATAGTGTAAAGCGTGCTATTTTACTGTTTAAGAACCACAAAATTTCATTTGATAAATACGAAGTAGAGGCTATTGTCGGCAAGTTAATGAAAAATCTGCAAAAGTATAACAAAAGTTTTACAGGTACAGATTGTTCTAGGCTTTCTTGGCTGTATTTATTATTACATGATAAAAAAAATGCACAAACTGTTTGCGAAAGAGGACTGGCACTTGACCCAGATAATACTTTTTGTTTGAAGCTTAAAAAGAAGTTGGGCTTCTAAGTAGTATTTTTCATTGGACAGTAATCTATTCGCATAATCTATTGATAGGCATTGCATGCTTCTGTGGTCCGCACCCTATGCCGACCAACATAGCCCCCCTCCCTATATTAACCTCTGGTAAGCCACTAAACAGGTTTGATCTACTTGTATTGTAAGGAGGATAGAGACTCTGGGCGCATCTTTATACGGAATAGGTGCTTCGGGTAGGGCCAACCATTTAGGATGCGTTTTATGGCTTCTAACTACTTCTATTAACCTCTCTTTTCTCTGACTCACCTTGCAATGGCATCGTCTTTACCCTTCAAGCCACTTAGTCACTCTATAGCCCCCGTGGTTACTTGCTTTTAACCTCCTAAGTAGTAGGAAGTAGTTGAAACCTCGGCTTGTCATGCTGGAGCGCGCGAGTTTTTTAAGTCGAGTTGATTATGACATGAATTGTGAGACATCTGGTAATTGCCTGATGTCCCTTTTTTTTACTTCGCCATAGTTATTCCTATTCCCTGACCACCTTCTTGGACGTACTTACTCTTTGCGAGGTGAGCGAGGTCCACAGTCTCGTGGAAATCAACATGTGCTACGGCGTGTTCCAGCATGATGTGAGAGCGATACTGCTTACCGTACTTCCCCAATGACAGTGATTTATGAGCATGTCCGTCCAATTCGTGCAGAAGGGCGTCATCAACAAGCTTTTGTTTAAGGTGATCGATGAGTGTGTGCCTAAAGCTGTGAAAGTCTTTTAAGGGCGCACCTTCCTCTGCAACAACGCCACATTTGACCTTATATCCTGCCTGTGTGGAACCGTTGCCATTGTACCACCTGCTTACAGTTTGCCCGTAGCGATCTCTTCCACTATTAATCTCTGGGAATAGGCGTTGTTCCCCGCGTTCCCGCAGTCTTTGGACATACCCCGGAAGATTCAGAGTCTCAGCAAGAAACACATGCATTGGAACCAGTCGCTTTGAGTTCTTTGTTTTGATGTGTTTGTCTGGTGTGTTCGCGTTGATATCAAACACCCATGTGTCGTGGTCTTGCCTGATGTCGTCAAGGTATAGTTGAGCAATTTCATTCTGCCGCATTCCTGTAAAGAGAGCGATGAGCAACGTCCAGAATTGATATGGGTGACTGTGGGTATCCTCGGTATATTGAGGGGAATGGAAAAGTTTGTGGAGGTCTTCCATTGTGAAGGCTGCACGCAATTCATCATCTCGCCTCTGATCCGGTAGTTGCATGCCCTCTGCGGGATTCATTGTCATCCATCCATTTTTGACGGCATACTTGAAGAGAGTTGATATTCTATTGAGATATTTATTGACTGTTGTTGTGGACATGGTTTTCTCAATGTCCATTTCAAGAAGTTCTTTGATGCTTTTATCTCTAAAGGCTTTGGCTTTGTGCATATTGGGTGGGAGATCCATTAGAGCTGCTTTGTAGGCTCGCAATAAAGGGTACGTGATCTGAGCAGTGGTAACATCCTGCCCTGCATAGTCGAGAAAGAGTTGATAGCAAGCGTGATTCTCTCTCTTACTTTTATCTTCCCATCGTTCTGCATGAAGCCGTTCTTTTGTGTAATCTTCGATAACAACAGTGAGTGGCACACTTTCATGAGGTTGGTCGTTTGTACTGTTGACTGTAGATGGAGCGGAGAGTGCGTTTGATTCAAGTGTAGCAGGTTCTAATGTTGTGTCGTAGAAGCCATAGTCTCTTTGGTGGTTTATTTCTGCGATCTTCCCCCATGCCTTTAATAGTTCCCTGCAGACTTCTTTGAAGGGGAGTTCTGTTGTAGGAAGACTTATACCTTCAGATTTCAAAAGTTTTATGGCTTCGTGCTGTATTGTAGTTAGGTCATTACTAACTAAATCACTGTGATGGTGCTTTTGCAAGTGGTCCAAACGGTGTTGATCTTCGGTGTAATCGAAAGGCAAAGTGCTGGTGGCTCGCATCATATCGAAACTATCGAGAGTTGTATGGATGTATTTTTGTACGAGCCTGAGTAGCTCTTTGTTGTTTAAGCGATTCATTTCAATATTGTCTTGTCGTAGCAGGTTGAATAATTGTTTGATCTTGAACGCAATAGGCTTTGCTCTTGTTGCCGCATGGTCAATAGAGTTCGTTCTTAGAGAGTAACGTAACTCCTTCCTGTTGAGTCTATGTAGTAGGTCGAGTGGTACTAAGATGCGGAAATAATAAGACTTTCCTTGTCTTACGACATAGGGAGGGAGTTGGGCAAGCATAAAAAAAGCCATTTCGGACCTCTACTTTTGTACAACTTGTGTACAATTTGTGTAGTGGTCGGAAATAGCTTCTTTTGCATTGAAATTAATCAATGATTCCAATGAGTTCTTTTGATTTGGTGGAGGCGGCGGGAGTCGAACCCGCGTCCGAGAACGATCAGCTCAAAGCGTCTACAAGTGTAGGTCCGGAATAAAGATTCGCTCAGCGGATTGCACCGGGCCAAACAGCCGCTTCGCTAGTTCTTCTATTATTTCACATCACAACCGAAGTACAAAATTGTGGTGCTAGCCCTATAATTTGTCGATTCTATCCGCTCATAAGGCGTCGGCAGTAGAATCGTGACAACTAAGTTGTCAGGTAGCAATTCTGCAATTAAGCAGCCATTGCGTAGTCGTAATTGTCGTTTGCAATTATCTTGTGGTCGATTTTTACGAGGCCATCGACCAACCTCGACTTGCAGCCTTGGCCTCAACTATCCCCGTCGAAACCAGTGCGCCCCCATGTCAAAGAACTGTTTGGACACACTCTATATAAGCCCGCGTCCTCAATTGGCAATACTTTTCTTATTTGATTACAAAATGTATTTTTGTGAAGTGGGAGTCATTTCTCTTATAAATCCGATCTATTAATCGTTCACTCGTGCAAGTGTTAAATATTCTCCAGAATAATGATCATACAGATCGCACAAGAAATGTAGCTTTTTAATAATAATTATCAATTTAATTGTAGCTTCCTTTTGAGATCGTGGTAAATTGAAAGCCATAAAAATGTTAACCGCGGAGGAACTATGAGTGATAGAAGAACTTTTTTGAAATCGACTGTGGCTGTCGCTGCCGGGCTGGCGCTTGGCGCAACCAATGTATCCGCTGAGACAGGCCCATTCCCGTCTGGTGTCGTCTATACGGCGGAAGATCCTGGGATGTGGGATAAGAAAGTCGGTAGCCATGCTCCGCAGGTTTCAGTGGATGGCGATAAATTAACCATTGAAACCAAACACCCCATGAGTGCTGATCATTATATTGTGCGCCACACGTTGGTTTCAAGTGATGGAAAAGTTGTTGGATATCAGGTTTTCTCTCCCGATGGTACGCCAAAATCGACGTATGCCACTCCAGCAAAGGGTGAGTACTTTGCCACCAGCTTTTGTAATCTCCACGATTTTTGGGTGACGAAAGTTACTATCTAGTTATTCAGAATGCCAAAGGAAAAGCCCGCGCAGTATACACTGCGCGGGCTTTTTTAAATCGTGGTAGCGAGGAGAGGACTTGAACCTCCGACTCTGCGGATATGAGCCGCATGCTCTAACCAACTGAGCTACCTCGCCACGGTTGTTTCGCCGAAGCGAAGGAGTGTATAGAACGTCTCTTTGCGCTTGGCAAGTGGAAAATTGAAAGAGTTCATCTTTTTAGAATCTTTTACAAAAAGAGAAAGATTAAAGGCACTAAAATCAGCCTGTAGATGGCAAATGGACGGAGTGTCAGTTTGCCCAGTAGGTAAATGAACGTTTTGACGGCAATCCAGGCGGCAATGAAGGAAATACAGAAGCCCACAGCCAGGAAGATAAAGTCGGCGGATTCAAAGAGCTTGTAATTTTTGAGGAAATCATATCCTGTGGCCGCGAACATGATGGGCACAGCTGCAATGAACGAATATTCCGCAGCAACTGTGCGCCGAGCGCCCAGAAGCATGCCGCCCATGATGGTCGCTGCTGACCGGGAAAAGCCGGGCCAGAGCGCCAGGCACTGGAATAATCCAATACCAAGGGCCTGTTTTGGGGTTATTTCGTCGAGAGTTGTGGTGTGTTCTTCTTTTTTCATGCCTTCGACAACGAAGATCATGATTGCACCGACCGCTAGAGCGCAAGCAACTGTGAATGGGCTGAATAGATACATTTTAATGTATTTATGCGTAAGAAGCCCAAGGACAGAGGCGGGAAGGGAGGTCAGGAACAGGAGCCATAATCCATATGTACCGGAGAAACGTTGCTCGGGGTTCGTTTTAAGGAGTCCGGTAAAGCGAGGCCAGTATAGGGCGACTACGGCTAGGATTGCGCCAAGTTGAATAATGATTTCAAAGGATTCAGCCTTCGGTCCGGTAAAGCCGAGTAGGTGACCAGTGATGATAAGATGGCCAGTGCTGGAGACCGGAAGAAATTCCGTCAACCCTTCGACTATGCCGAGTATGACTGCCACGTACCAGGATGCCATGAAGACCTCATTTCGTAGTATGTATTAATATGACCAAGAAGAGGGCTATCTCAAGAAAGAGCGTCTTGCAACCCCTTGGAAGGTGGTGTATTTCTTTCAACGGCTCAACAATCCTTCAGGGAGTGATAATGACCACCATAATGCCTCAAAGCGAACAGGTTCGCAAAGCGATCGTCTGGATGAGTGAAATGCTGGAAAATGAACCCGGCAAAAGCTTGATCAAACTTCAGGAAGAAGCGGGACCCCGTTTCAATCTCAGTCCGAAGGAATGCGAGTTTCTGCAGCGTTTCTACAAGGAAGACAAAGGGTAATCCATACAGTGAAGCTTCTCCATCGTCAGATTTTCACAGAGCTTATCAAGCTGTTCGGCTTGACCGTATCCTGCCTTCTGGGCCTGATACTCATTGGTCGTATGCTTCAGTTGCGCAGCTTGTTCCTGTCTCAGAACATCGGCTTTTTTAACATTCTCCAACTGTTCTTTTTCCTGACACCATTTTTCCTGCTGCTTATCACCCCAATATCAACCATGCTCAGCGTTTTCCTGACATTTCTGCGCATGAGTACTGACAACGAACTCACGGCCCTTAAAGCCAATGGGGTGAGCTTATACAAAATGCTTCCGGCACCGATTGCTTTTTGTGTGCTCTGTACACTTTTCACCTTTTTCATATCGTTCTGGGGCCTCGCTTGGGGCATGGATATGTTTAAAGTAAAACTTTACCAATTTGCTCGGACGCACTCTCAGTTCGCCCTACAGCCGGGTGTTTTTAATAAAGAATTTCCGGGTATTACGTTCTATGCACATCAAGTGGATAATGAGAAAGGTGAATTGAAATTTGCCTTCGTTCGTGACGAATCGATCAAGGGAACATCCGTTGTTGTCGTGGCTCCTGAGGCAACCATTACTTCCAATCCGCAGAAGGCGGAAGTCAATATTGTTTTTAAAAAGGGCAAGATTTTCAGGCAGGCTGGTGAAGAGTTGAACGTTCTCAAGTTCGGTACATATTCTGTTAAG
>JAFLJT010000034.1 GCA_022712855.1 Pseudodesulfovibrio sp.
GAATCAATCTTGACCACCTGTAATTTCGGGCGGCAGAAGGATTCGGGAACGGAGAGTTCCTCAACGGGCTTGGGTTCCCAGCTTTTGGCTTCTTTATTGGCACCGGCCATGGTGGATACCGGAACAACACGACCACGGGAATTCATGCGGCCATAGGGCGCAGGCGTCTCGCGGAGCAGTGTGTCAGCCGGGATCTTGGCCTTGGATGCATTGATATAAACAGGCTCAACACCCTCGGACAACCAGTCGGGGTCTAACCCGTGGCTGCGGTAGAGCTTCAAGAACCATTCGGCGGGAATGGAGCAACGACGTTTGGCGTCAGAGATGCTCGACTGACGAACATCCAGAACCTCGGCCAACTGCACCTGTGTGCGTGCGCCTGTTGCTTTCTTGATACGCTCAAGAGCTTCTTCGAACCATTTTAATTGCGCTTCGTCGCATTGTCTTTTCTTTTTCGGCATATTGAGTCCCCTTGTATACATACAACTTCAATAGTGAGGAGTATGCAGTATTTTATATACGAGTCAATGGATATGAGCCATCTTCCCAAGAATCAGGACATTTTCCCGGCCTATCAACACAGCGCGAAGCAGTGTTTCACATTTTCCCGGGAGAATCTCCCGATCAACTTGGGAGATTCTCCCGCTCTTGTCAAGGTGATTGTCGATAATTACCGAAGAGACGAAGCCAAAAAAAACGTGCGGCCCACCGAAGTGAGCCGCACGTTACATGTTTTATACGGTCTGCGTTACTGCATATATTTCAGGAAAGGACTCTTTGGAGTCATGATAAAGCGGGAATTCGTCCCAAATCCCTTGCGGTACGCTTCCAGACTTCTGGTGAAGGAATAGAACTCCGGAGACTGTCCGAGCGCGTCGGCATAGGTCTTGGTGGCCAGGGCGTCGCCCTCACCTCGTACGATCTCTGCCTGCTTGTTGGCGTCGGCCAGAATGATGGTTCTTTCCTTGTCAGCCGCGGCAATGATCTTGGCGGAGGCTTCACGGCCTTCCGAGCGATACTGCTTGGCCTGACGCTCGCGTTCCGCCTTCATGCGACCAAAGATGGCGCGGGCGTTTTCTGCGGGCAGGTCGGTCCGTTTGATGCGAACGTCTATGACATCAATGCCATAGGGTTTGAGCAATTCTCTGGACCGTTTGGTTACCGTGTCCATGATCTCCTGGCGCTTATGCGACACCACTTCGATCAGGGTATAGCGGCCAAGGGCCACTCGCAGCTGCGAACGGACGATATCGTCGAGTCGTGCCTGAGCGCCCTGAACGGTGCGCACCTTGGTATAGAAGGTAAGCGGGTCCACAATGCGCCACTTGGTATAAGAGTCCACGTTCATGTACTTCTTATCCATGGTGGTGATCTCTTCAGGCTTGGCGTCAAAATCCAGTATGCGGGCATCAAAATAGACCACAGTCTGGATAAGAGGCAGCTTGAAGTGCAGGCCGGGTCCGAGGGTGGATTCACCAACGGGCTTACCGAGCTGGATGACCATGGCTTTTTGCGTCTGGTCCACAGTAAAGGCAGCCTGGATCAGGATAAAGGCACCTAAGACGATGCCTACAATGAGTACTAATGTAGTCTTTTTCATAATAAGCCTCCCCTACTGCGCCTTGGCGGGTTTTGGTGCCGTGGGCAGTTTTTCAAGAGGCAGGTACGGGATGGATTTCTTGAGCGCTTCATCAGACATGATCAGCTTTTCGATTTCCGGATTCTCAAAGATAGCCTCAATGGTCTCAAGGTAGAGACGCTGGCGAGTAATATCCTTGGCTTTCCTGTACTCTGTAAGTACGGAAAGGAACCTGGACGCGTCACCTTCAGACTTACGGACCTTGGCTTCTCTGTATGCCTCGGCTGCGTTGATGATGCGAGACGCCTCACCACGAGCCTTGGGCAGAATGTCGCGCTGATAAGCTTCTGCTTCATTGATGAAGCGGCTCTTATCTTCACGGGCGCTGGCCACGTCTTTAAACGCGTCAACAACCTGATCCGGCGGATGTACATTCTGCATCTGCACGGCCACGATGTTGATACCGGTCTCGTATGAGTCCAGAATCTTTTGCATCAGGTCGCGCATTTCAGCCTGAATTGCCTGTTTCCCGGTCGTCAGGGCGTCGTCGATCTTACCCTTGCCGATGATTTCGCGCATTGAAGCTTCACCCGCATGGCGGATGGTGCTGTTCGGATCATAGACATTAAACAGGTATTCCTTGGCGTCCTGGATCATGAACTGCACAATGAACTGCACGGAAATGAGGTTCTCATCTCCGGTGAGCATGAGTGACTCTTCAGGCACTTCACGGCTCATGCCCTGCTGAAACGTCTTCGAACGAGCATTGCCCGTCGATCTGAAACCGAACTCGATGCGCTGAATTTGCGTGACCTTTGGGGTCAAGACGCTTTCCACCGGATACGGAATGTGGTAATTCGGCCCCGCAGTGGTGATGCGGTTATATTGACCAAACTGTTTTACCACTCCCACCTCATCGGGTTCTACAATGTAGAAACCGGAGGCTATCCAGAGGATGATGAAAATTGGTATGATGAGTTTCCAGCCAGGCAGATTGAATTTTTTAAATTTATCAATCTGTCCTTGAAAGTCATCAAAACTCGGCGGCTTGCCGCCCGGTCGACTCTGTTGTTGCTTTTGTAATTTTTCCCAGTCCCAATTCATAATGACAGAAGTAGGCACATTGCGGGGCTAGGTCAAGACAGTTAGGACGATAAACAGGGTAAATCGCATATATTACATAAATGATGTAACTGACGGACACACCATGAAAGCAATTCAGAGACATATTTTCCGCGCGTACGACATCCGAGGCATTGTTGGCGAAGACTTTGATACCGAGTGGGTCAAGGAGCTTGCCCGCGCCTGTGGCGCATTCTTCCTCAAGAAAGGCTGGAAGCGTGCCCTGCTCGGCCACGACTGCCGTGCCTCTTCCCCCGAATACCAGCAGGCCATGGCGGAAGGACTGGCAGAATGTGGCATCGACGTACTCTGCCTCGGCCAGCTCTCCTCTCCGGTCTTCTATTTCGCAGCAAAAAATCTTGGCTATCAGGCAGGTATTATGATTACCGCCAGCCACAACCCCAGCGAATACAACGGCTTCAAAGTCTGGGGCGGCGAATCCACCATCTATGGTGACGACGTGCAAGCCATCTACGAATTGATGGAAGCAGGCGAATTCCCCAGTGGATTGGGCCTCATTTCTCAGCACGACATCATCCCCACGTACAAGGAAGACCTGCTCTCCCGCTGCACGCTGGACCGCCCGGTCAAAATAGTCGTGGACGGCGGCAACGGCACATCCGGCGATCTGACCGCTGACATCCTCGAAGCAGCCGGGGCCGAAGTGACCCGCCTGTACTGCGAGCCGGACGGCAATTTCCCCAACCATCACCCCGACCCGGTGGTTGAGGCATACGTCGAAGACCTCAAGGCCAAAGTGGTCGAGGTCGGCGCAGAAGTGGGTATGGGCCTGGACGGCGATGGCGACCGTATCGGCGCAGTGGATGAGAAAGGACGCCTCATGTACGGCGACCAGCTGCTCGCCATTTACGCCCGCGACCTGCTCAAGACTCTTCCCGGCGCTGGCGTAGTGGCCGATGTCAAATGTTCCCACCTGCTCTTCAAAGACGTGGAAGACCACGGCGGCACTGCCGAAATGTGCATCACTGGTCACTCCATCGTGAAGAGCCGCATGATCGAGACAGGCGCGGCCATTGGCGGCGAAATGTCCGGCCACATGTTTTTCTTCCACGGCTATCACGGCTTTGATGACGCCACTTTCGGCGCACTCAAACTCGCTGAAATCATGAGCAAAACCGACAAGCCGCTCTCCACGTATCTGGACGACTGGCCGACCACATTCAACACCCCGGAAATCCGTATGGACTGCCCGGAATCCGTCAAATTCCCTGTGGTCGAACGTGCGCAGAAATACTTCAAGGAACGTTACGACGTCATCGACATGGACGGCGCGCGCGTTGAGTTCGGCGACGGTTGGGGCCTTGTCCGCGCTTCCAACACCCAAGGCGCACTCGTTCTCCGTTTCGAAGCCGAGTCCGAAGCACGGCTGGCCGAAATTCGTGAAATCATGGAAACTCCCATCCGTCAGTGGATTGAGGAGATGGAGGGATAATTCATGTCCCCCCACCATTATTTCACGGGGCTGTTCCGCCGTTTCAGAACCTTTGTCCTGAAACGGGAGGTGGAGATAATAGGCCAGTGCAGACTCTGCGGTAACTGTTGTCATGATATCCTTCTTCATGACGGGGGCCGCTTTATCAAACGGGAAAAGCAATTCAAGAAACTCTGCAAAGGCAATTCGGCCTTCACACGATTCAGAATTATCAAGCCCGACGACGAAGGGCTCTTGACCTTTTCATGCTCTTTTCAAGACAAGAACAATATTTGCACATCCTATGAAGATCGCCTTTCATTGTGTAAAGAGTATCCTTCAAAAGGCTTTTACTACCGGGGCGGCGGACTCGGAACCGATTGCGGGTTCTCATATAAAGCCGTTACCTTTCGTGATATCTATATGCGGCGCAGACGGAGCAGAATCCCTGAATTCTCCGAAGTATTACGCCAAGAACAAGAACAGACCGACAAATAGCAGGCTCAATGAAAAAGCTCATATTCATACTCATCGCCCTCAGCATCACTGGCGGCGGCATCTGGTACTTCACAAGCTCCAAAGACGGCGGGGCCATCAAGATCCTCAAGACCACTACCATCGAACGTGGTGAAGTCTCGAAAATCCTCGAAGCCACCGGTATCGTCAAAGCACAGGTCGGCGCACGGGTCGAAATCGGCACCCGAGCCACCGGAGAATTGCATACCGTCCCGGTCAAAGTCGGCGATCATGTCAAAAAAGGTGACCTCGTCGCTGAAATCGACAGCCGTGAACTCCGTGCTCGTATCAACGAAGCCGCTGCTGATCTCAGACTCCAGCAAGCCCAGCTGATTTACATGGAAAAGAATCTTCCCCGGAAGCGATCTCTCGTCAACCAGGACCTTGAACCGCAGGATTCCCTCGACATCGCTTATCAGGATGCAGAAATGGCCCGCCATTCTGTGGCCGCATCTCGCGCCCGGCTCCAGACACTCAACATTCAGCTCTCCTACACGAAAATATTTTCGCCCATGAACGGCGTAGTCTCTCAGGTCGCAGCACAGGAAGGCGAGACCATTGTCTCCGGTCTCTCCGTGTCCAACCTCATCACCGTCCTCGATCCGTCCCGTCTCGAAATGTGGATATACATCGATGAAACCGACGTCGGCCGTGTCACCACAGGCCTGCGCGTCAGGTACACCGTCGACGCCTTCCGCGACCAAATATTTGAAGGAGTCGTCAACCGCATCTATCCCGAGCCGGAAATCCGCGACAACATCGTCTACTACCGCGTTCTCGTCAAAATCACCGCAGAAGAAGCCCAATGGCTGCGTCCCGAAATGACCACCCAGTGCAAGATCATCGTCGAAACCAAAACCGACATCATCGCCGTGCCCAACACCGCACTCAAATGGGTCGCCAACCGTCAGGTCTGTTTCGTCATCGATGATCCAAAAAAAGAACCTCGCGAAGTCTCACCCGTACTCGGCCTCGTCGGTCTCGAAAAAAGTGAAGTTCTATCCGGGCTCAAGGAAGGCGACGTCGTCGCCACCCAACTCGTCCTGCCCGGCTCCAAGGTCAAAAAGAAGGACGACTAAAATGTCCTCCGCCATCCAACTCACCGACATCACCAAGACCTTTTCCCAGCAGGCTGAAAAGAAGAACGGCAAAGGCAAAAACGGTGACACCACGCCCGGCATCGAGGTGCTCAAAGGCATCACCGTGGATATCGAACAGGGCGAATTCGTCGCGCTCCAAGGCACGTCCGGGTCCGGAAAATCCACCCTGCTCCACATCATCGGCCTGCTCGATCGACCAACCGCTGGCATCTACAACTTGCTCGGGCACAACACCGCCACCCTCGACGATGACCACCAGTCCGACTTGCGCAACCTCTCACTCGGTTTCGTTTTCCAGTCGTTCTATCTCATCCCCTACGCCACAGCCCTCGAAAATGTCATCCTGCCCGGACTCTATTCCGGCAAACCACGCGCTGAAATCCAAGCCCGTGCCGAATTTCTCCTCGAACAAGTTGGGCTCGCCGACCGAATGGATTTTAACCCATCACGTCTGTCCGGCGGCCAACAACAACGCGTCGCCATGGCCCGCGCCATGCTCAACGAACCAGACATAGTGCTCGCCGACGAACCCACCGGACAGCTCGATTCAGGAACCTCCACCGAAATCATGAAGCTCTTCCACACCGTCCACGAAACAGGACGAACCATCATACTGGTCACCCATGACGCCGAGGTAGCAAAAGAGGCCGGAAGAGTTATCAAGCTACACGACGGCGTGATCGTAGAGGATATTCGTAGTTAGGAGTGCCTACCGGCGGTCCCTTCGGGGACCAAAGAACCCTTGGATGCGCCCCGTCCTGGGGCTTACCCCTTCGGGGCGACGGCAGGAGCCGACGTCCAAATCCGCTGTCCTGCGGATTTGTGAGAAAAGGGTTCTCTGGACTCTCCTAAACTTTTTATCGCGCCTTCGGCGAGGGTGTCGGGTGTTTGGAAGATGGTGCTGTCGAGGGATATTGCGACATCAGTTTGGCGGCACACGGAACGAAAGATTTTTTTGATTTGATTTGATTTTTTACTGACTTGCCTTAACCGCAAGCCGCAACAATACAACGCACGACCTCCCGC
>JAFLJT010000299.1 GCA_022712855.1 Pseudodesulfovibrio sp.
TATTGAAGGAAGTGGAAAAGGCCGGCGGAACCTATTCCCTGCGTACTGATAAAAACCCCGCACCGGAGAAAATCTATGTGCCTCGCGATACCAGCCGAGATTCTTGAGATTACTGACGGCGTTGCCACCTGCAAAGTAGGCGAGGGCGACACCACGGTCCAGGCATCCCTTATGCTCCTGGACGAAGAAGTGACACTGGGTGATTATATCATCATCCACGCCGGTTTTGCCCTGCGCAAACTCGACCCCAAGGAAGCTGCGGAGACACTGAAAATCCTGCGCGATATGGTTGAGTTGATGGGCGGCGACGATTACCAGCACGACATGCTCTAAGCCCAGTGGCTGTTGAAAAAGCACCATCTGCGTCGTTGCTGCAAAAAGTTCAAACCCTCGCGTATAAGAAATACGCAGCGGTCTTGAACTTTTTTTGCGCCTAGCACCTGGCACTTTTTGAACAGCCTCCATATAAGTTGATAAAAAGCATAAGGCCCGGAACAGTGATGTTCCGGGCCTTTTTTTGTGATCTTGCTTAGATACTAATGTGTGGTTGTTTTAGAAAACAGATTGATAACAGCGACTCCAGCTACGATGAGTCCCATCCCAATCATGGCAGGGGTGTCTGGCATTTGGCGATAGACAACGATCCCGGCAATGGAGATGAGGACGATGCCAACTCCCGCCCAGATGGCGTAAGCTATACCCATTGGAATGGTTTTGAGAACAAGGCCTAAAAAATAGAAGGCCAGCCCATATCCAATCACGACAATCGAACTCGGAATTATCTTTGTAAACCCATCGCTGGCCTGAAGTGCTGTAGTTGCAACAACTTCGGCTATGATAGCGAGGGTAAGGTGTAAATATCCCATAGTTTTCCCTTATTTCTTGTATTTGCCTCTGTATTTGATGTCGTTTTTGAAATTTTGGATGAACTGCTGCATGAGAGCTTTGTCGTTTGGTGTTATGAGATCACCTCGGAAATTTTTGGTTGGGTCGTAACTCTGCATGTAGTAAAACTTAGTCCAGGCTGTGTCCGTAGATATCCGCCCAAAACAACCCGTAAGTTTTGGCCGGTTGAGCACAAAGCCTTTGCCCTTTATGTATTCAGTCCAGAAATTATCCCCGTTGGGTTCTGTGATGTACAAAACATACTGATAGCTATCGCCACCAATTTCCGTCTTACCAGTTTTAAAACTAGGCAGTCCTCTAAACAGCTGTGATGTAGTATAGCGCTCCATCTCCTGAGAAACGGTGGAATGTTCGATGATGAACATCTTGTTGATACCTGGTCCGGTGGGATCAGGCGCCAGCCACATGAAAGCCTGGGCTTTCAGAAGCCCCTTCAAGATGGTTTTTTCGCCGAGGTACCGCAGTGAGCGGTCAATTTTTAGTTGAATATTGGGGCGGGCCTCTGAGTAATAAAGGTCACTACGAACACCACGGTCGAATTTCATGAATCCAGCCATGGCTAAAATGGAGACCAACAAACAGAGAACGAGAGTTTTTTTGATGACTGATTTCTTCATAGTGGGAGTCAATCCCAGATGTGCCGAGAAGTCAATGAATTAGGGCAGGTGGGCAGATTTTACGCCCGAGCTTTTTTGCCGGGAAAGAATGCCGAAAGAATGAATTTCGGCCGCAGAAAAGAGAGCGGGGCGCGAAGGACCGAGTCGGGCAGGATGTGGTACCAACGATACCCAAGTTCCACAAAGTAAACCCGGGCTTCCTCGCCATGGCCGACTTCATCGGCTGCAAAGATCGCTGCATCGCGCTGACACCGGGACTTGGTCAATGGTTCCAGAATGCGCTTGCTATACCCATACTTCAGGAACATCAACGTAATCCGCTGACACTCACGATGCCGGGAAATGCCATCGGCCAAGGCAAACAAAGCCACTACCAGCCAGCACAATCCCCACCAACCAAAGGCAACAGCTTTGGGCAAAGCATCCTCTGCCCAATGAATCAAACCAGCCATTCCTAATCCACACGCAAGCAGCAACGACGCCACCCCTGTCATATAGGGCCACGGCGCCGCCTTCATATAGCGAGCAGCATGTTTGATCCGGTTTTTCTTCATAATTGTTCCCTCAAGTACGCATTTCCTAGCCCAGGTTAGTTCGACGGTCAAACACAACCGGGCGCTATAGACTTGGTTTACTTTTGCCAGACATAAAAATTGTGTCTTTTGTCTGCAAAGCTATCCAAGCCATGCACCTTGATTTCCCGAAGATTCTTTTTGGGCGTATCGCCACAACGAGGTTCTAAGAAGTTGAATTTATCACAGCTCTCCATTTCACTACATTCCCAGCAACCAGCGAAGCCCTTGTTTTGGCAGCATTCCATGATCTCACATGGTTTTCCAGAGCAACCTCCACCTGGACGGCACGGATTTTCGCACTGTGTGTTGGCGAGAGCATTGAGCATTTGGGCAAACTCATCCCAATGTTTGAACTCTAGCCCAAATGGACTGTCAATTGATGCATACTGACCAAACTCGATTTCGTTGAGAGTTTTTTGGAGATCACGAGCCTTGCCGCTATATGCATTATGCAGATGAATGCAGTCAGGACAATAAATCCCACAATATGCTGTCTTGTCTTTGATTCCCATGCCTGATCCTTTCAAAATTGATTCAGAAACATCTAATGAACATTCGTAGAATATAAGAACAAGTTTACCGAAAGGAAAGACTTCAGTTTTCATGTTTTTCTTTAAGACATCCGATAAAATTCGACCCCACGCCCACTCTCTTTCTCTTTTTCCCCGACACCGTGAGGCTTTCGAGAGTGGTGCAACTGCTAGGCGACGGGTGCGGATTTAACCGGAGGCGTACTTCCTGTACGTCGAGGATTAAATCGCTCCCGGCAACGACGCGGATGCGCCGCTATCGCAAGCCGTGTCAGCCAGAACACAAAAAAAGAGAGCTTGGCCATAAGGCCAAGCTCTCGATTTTGTGTTCTAGGCTGAAGTCAGAGACTACAGGATCTTGAACTTCTTGACGTTACCGGTCTTGTTATCAATGACGTGTACGCCGCAGGCGATACAGGGGTCATATGAGTGAACGGTACGCAGGATTTCGACCGGACGTTCGGGATCGGCGATCGGTGTGTTGTCCAT
>JAFLJT010000247.1 GCA_022712855.1 Pseudodesulfovibrio sp.
CATGAAATCGAATGAATACATCCTTCTCGAAGACGAATTTGGCGCACACAATTACAAGCCGCTCGACGTGGTTATCGAACGCGGTGAAGGCATCTGGGTCTGGGACGTGGAGGGCAAAAAGTACATGGACTGTCTGTCCGCATACTCCGCCGTTAACCAAGGGCATTGCAATCCGAAAATCATGGAAGCCATGGTCACTCAGGCCAAAAAGCTCACCCTCACCTCCCGCGCATTTCGCAACGACCAGCTCGGCCCGCTCTACAAAGAGCTGTGCGATCTGACCAATTCCCACAAGGTCCTGCCCATGAATTCCGGTGCCGAAGCGGTAGAAACCGCCATCAAAGCCGTCAGAAAGTGGGGCTACGAAGTTAAAGGTGTGCCCGAAAACAAAGCCGAGATCATCGTTTGCCGTAACAATTTCCACGGCCGGACCATTACCATTGTCTCTTTCTCCACCGACCCTATATCCACCACTGGATTCGGCCCGTTCACGCCTGGCTTCAAGGTCATCGAATTCGGCGATGCCGCCGCGCTCGAAGCAGCCATCACCGACAACACCGTGGGTTTCCTCGTCGAACCAATCCAAGGAGAAGCTGGCGTCATCATCCCGCCCGATGGGTATCTCAAGGACGTCCGCCGCATTTGCACCGAAAAAGGTGTCGTTCTCATCTTCGACGAAATCCAGACCGGCCTCGGCCGAACCGGCGCAATGCTCGCCGAAGAACACGAAGGCATCGAAGCGGACCTCACCCTCATCGGCAAGGCTCTTTCCGGCGGGTTCTACCCCATTTCAGCCGTCCTCTCCAACACCGAGGTTCTCGGTGTGCTTAATCCCGGCGAACACGGCTCCACCTTCGGCGGCAATCCCCTCGCCTGCGCCGTGGCCCGCGCCGCCCTCAAAGTATTGGTTGACGACAATCTCATCGAAAACGCCGCCACCCTCGGCGAATACTTCATGGAAGGTCTCCGCAAAATCGACAACCCAAAGATCAAGGAAGTTCGCGGACGCGGTCTGCTCATCGGTGTCGAATTCCACCCCGAAGCCGGAGGCGCTCGCCAGTACTGCGAAAAGCTGAAAAAGGTCGGATTACTCTGCAAGGAGACGCACGAAACGATCATCCGATTCGCTCCGCCTTTGGTTATCACCAAAGAAGATATCGACTGGGCCTTGGAACGGATTGCTCCGATTTTAGGGGAGTAGGGGAAGAGGTTGATTCGGCGTTTGGGACAGAGTTAAACTGGAGCGATACGATGGTTGAGAAAGTTATTATCATGGGTGCGGCTGGAAGGGATTTCCATAACTTCAATGTCTATTTCAGAGAAAATGAACGATACGAAGTTGTTTGTTTTACGGCTACGCAAATACCGGACATTGATGGGCGTTGTTATCCTATGGAATTATCAGGGCCGCAGTATCCAGAAGGGATTCCCATTTATTCAGACGAGAATTTGACTGGGTTGATCAAAGATAATGACGTTGAACTGGTGGTTTTCTCCTATTCAGATATCACCCACACCGAAGTGATGCACAAGGCGTCCATTGTAACAGCAGCAGGTGCGGATTTTATGATCGCGGGTGCGCAGTATACAATGATTGAATCGAGCAAGCCTGTTGTTTCGGTGTGTGCGGTTCGAACCGGGTGTGGCAAATCGCAGACAAGCCGCGAGGTGGTTCGGGTGCTGCAAAGTATGGGTAAGAAGGTGGTGACCGTGCGTCATCCCATGCCCTATGGCGACTTGAATAAGCAGGTTGTCCAACGATTTGCTGAGTATGCAGATTTTGAAAAGCACCAGTGCACCATTGAAGAACGAGAAGAATATGAGCCTGTTATCGCCATGGGGTCGGTTATTTATGCGGGCGTTGATTACGGCCTGATTTTGACCGAGGCAGAACAGGAAGCAGACATCATCGTCTGGGATGGCGGCAATAATGACACGCCGTTTTACAAGCCGGACCTGAACATCGTGGTCTTTGACCCACACCGGGCCGGGCATGAGCTGACCTACCATCCGGGCGAAACGAACATGCGCATGTGTGACGTGGCGCTCATCAATAAAGTAGACAGTGCGCCGCCGGAAAAAACCGAGCAGGTGCGCCAGAATATCCGTACACACAATCCCACTGCCACTATCATCGAGGCGGATTCTCTCGTCACGGCTGACAACGGCGACGCCATCAAAGGCAAGCGTGTGCTTGTGGTTGAAGACGGCCCGACCCTGACGCACGGCGAAATGGAATATGGCGCTGGCGTCATCGCGGCCAGACAATACGGCGCTGCGGAAATGGTTGACCCTCGTCCTTACCTAGTGGGTACTCTCAAGGAGACGTTCGAGAAATACCCGAACATCGGCACCTTGCTCCCGGCCATGGGATACAGTGATCAACAGGTCAAGGATCTGGAAGCAACCATTAACGCCACTGACTGCGACGTCGTTATTTCGGCAACGCCCATTGATATCACAGGGCTGCTCACGGTCGAAAAGCCACTGGTGCGCATCAAATATGAGTACAAGGACAATTCATCGCCAACACTGGAACAAGTGCTGCGCGAACGTTTTGCGTAAAAAACCGAATATATGAACAGGTGAATTGCCCGCGCGTTACACAGCCGGGAGCCAGAACAACTTCGCTAACAGCGACGCTCCCAACCAGAGACCAGATGAGACTATCCCCACCCAGGCAAACCGCGCCATGGGTGGGGATAACCATTTCTTCTGGATGATCAAACCGATGAAAATGACATGCAGCGATACAGGCAGAGCAAGAAGCAGCCCGCCGAGATGGTGCTTGTACGTGTGTTCGGTGTCCGGGAAGAACTCGCCCGCCAAAACGCCAGTGTGCCAGTCCCAAAAGACCAGCACGAGCAAACAAAGGCCAACGCCCGTGACAGTTGAAGCGAAAAGACGAAAAGATTTCATGATAATGAAGACCTAGTGGTAAATTCCGCAGCCAATAAAAGCGTCCATACCAGGAGCAGGCTGAACCCACGTTTTTTTCTTCTGGATTTCGCCCGTGGTCGGGTTGGCGTACTTATACTTCACCCATCCGCCACCAGCTTTGGCAGTCTTGATCATTTCCTGCACCTGATAGACGCCATCCGGATCATGCACATTCAAGCGGTTCTTGCCCGCGATTTCCGGCTTGGCTCCGAGGGCGATGCAGGTACCGTCATATTTGTAGAACAAAAGATAATAGCTGTGGTCCATAAATCCAGCGTCTTTGGTCATAAAATCTTTGGCAGCCTGATCCGCGCCAACGGCTTCGACATGGGAAACACCCTTCGCCACCAGCTCTTTGGCTTTTGCTTCGTTATCTCCGGCAACAGCCAGGGAAGCGGTCAGTGCGAGACACAGCACAACCAAAATACCTATCCATTTTTTCATACAATCTCCTTTTACCTTGTTGGATAGTGCCGGAACAAAAGGGCTAATGCAAGGCCACAACACGCAATCTCTTGACACTGTGCAAGACGCTCTGTCATCAATTTAGTATGACGGTTTGAAAACAGTGGGGGAAAATCATGAGTAGAAAAGTACGTTCGGTGCGTGTTCCCAAGGAACTGGAGACTCTGGACCTGTCCGGAGTGATCCGTGAATGTGAGAAACATCTGCGCGATCTGGAATCAGCCACCATGCTCAAGCAGCAGGGAAATCAGGACGCTGCCGAAGCACTGATTAAGGCACGCCAGGCTGATCTGGGTAAAAAACTCGGAAAACTGGTCTGGGAAGCCCGGGTCAAGTTCGGAAAAAAAGGGGAATAACGTGGAACCAAAAACTTCCAAAGAATCACAAGTGATCATGACACATCTCGTATTGCCGCAGGACGCTAATCCCGCTGGTAACCTGCATGGTGGCGTGATCCTCAAGCATATTGACACAGCGGGCGGCGTGGTTGCCAAGAAACATTCACGCACGAATATCGTCACCGTATCCATCGACCGCATGGCGTTCAAACAGCCAGCGTACATGGGCGAATTATTGACCTTCAAGGCGAGCCTCAATCATGTGGGCCGCTCCAGCATGGAGATCGGCGTGCGCGTCGAGTCCGAGAATCTCAAGACGGGCGAAATCCGCCACACCAATTCTGCGTACCTGACGTACGTAGCTCTCGGCGAAGACGGCAAACCGACACGGGTGCCGCCTCTGGCCCTTGAGACCGAAACTGCCAAACGGCGCTACAAAGAAGCCGAACTGCGTCGCGAACTGCGACAAAAAGAACGTGATCTGGAGATTGGCGGCAGAGTCTGTCTGCAAAAGGACTAAGGAAGCACTGCATAATTGCCCGCTGGCGTCGTTGCTTCAAAAAGTTCAAACCCTCACGTACAGGAAGTACGCTTCGGCCTTGAACTTTTTTCGCGCCTACCCAGCGAACAATTCTACAGCACTTCCTAAAGATCGAATTAATCAGCGTTTCCTTAGAAGAGTTCATACTCGCAAATATTGACGGTGATAGACTTGTAGACCACCGAATCACCACCGGTCACGGGTTGCATCTTGACCAGAATATCCGTGGTGCCGTCAGTCAGCAGTGTGAACATATACTGAGCACGCGGTT
>JAFLJT010000137.1 GCA_022712855.1 Pseudodesulfovibrio sp.
TAACACTCTATTTATGGGGAATGACCATGCCGCTATTACTGTGGGATCATAATTATTCGGTCGGAATTGAGCGTATTGACAACGAACACAAAACGTTTTTTGATATGATCAACAAGGCGTATGATTCACCGGAAGACAAGCTCAATTCCGAAATTGCCAATACACTTGTGGCTGACATGCGCCAATACGCCATGTACCATTTCGAAACCGAAGAAACCCTCATGGCTCTCTACGATTATCCGGATGAACAGAAGCACATGAACTTGCACTATGAGTTTACCCGCAGAATTGTTCGAACCGAAGCCATGGCTGCCACAGGAGAAGAACCGATCAACCTCGACCGGACTATCAAATTTCTGGCTGACTGGCTGAAAGAACACATTCTCGTCGCAGATGTACAATTAGGCCAATTCCTGAAAGATAAGGACGTATAACCTAATCTTTCCACCCCTCTCTAAAGAAAAAGCCCCGGAAGACATGCAGTCTTCCGGGGCTTCATTATGTCTCTCAGTTCGGCTAGTCGTCGAGCTGGATGTCTTTGCCTTCCAGAATGCGGTTCATGTTTCTGACCGCACACATCTTGCCGCACATGGTGCAAGAATCCTCGTGTTCGGGCTTGGAAGATTCGCGATATTCACGCGGCTTGACCGGGTCCATAGCGAGATCGAACATCCCTTCCCAATCCAATGCGGCGCGGGCTTTGCCCATTTTATCGTCCCAGTCGCGTGCGCCGGGGTAACCATTGGCAATATCAGCGGCGTGGGCAGCGATGCGGGTGGCGATGATGCCTTCTTTCATGTCTTCCAGAGTGGGCAGACGCAGGTGCTCGGCAGGTGTCACGTAGCAGAGGAAATCCGCGCCGTTCATGGCAGCAATAGCGCCACCAATGGCCGCGGTGATGTGATCGTAACCAGGAGCAACATCGGTAACCAGCGGACCGAGGACGTAGAATGGTGCACCGTGGCAGAGGCGTTTCTCCATCATCATGTTGCCAGCGATCTCGTTCATGGCCATGTGGCCCGGGCCTTCGATCATGACCTGTACATTGCGTTCCCAAGCGCGCTTGGTCAGCTCGCCCAGCGTGATCAGCTCTTCCACCTGACACGCGTCAGTGGCGTCATGCAGACAACCGGGACGGCAAGCGTCGCCGAGGCTCAGGGTGACATCAGACTCTTCGCAGATGTCGAGCAAACGATCGTAGTGTTCGTAGAACGGGTTCTCGGCGTTATTGATCTCCATCCATGTGAAGAGCAGGGAACCACCGCGAGAAACGATGTTTGTCAGGCGTCCGCCCTGTTTGACCTTGGAAGCGGTGTGCTTGTTCAGGCCTGCGTGGATGGTCAGAAAGTCAACGCCGTCGTCAACATGGCGTTGAACCACGTCGAAGAATTCGTCAACAGTGATGTCCTGCAAATTTTTGTCGTAGAAACCAACGGCATCATACATGGGCACGGTGCCGATCATGGCCGGAGAGATCTCGATGAGGCGAGTACGAAATTCCTGGGTCTTGCCGTAGCAGCTCAGGTCCATGATCGCCTCAGCCTTCATGTCCAACGCTACGCGAACCTTATCCAACTCAGGCTCTACATCAGCGCAATCCTTAGAGATACCAAGGTTGACATTGAGCTTGGTACGCATACCTTCACCCACGGCCTCGGCATCGAGATTCTTGTGATTCTTGTTGGCCGGAATGATGACCGTGCCTTTGGCCATACGGGCCATGAGGTCTTCGATGCGGATGTTTTCCTTGCGTGCAACGGTCTCCATCTGAGGGGTGACGATGCCTTTACGTGCAGCGTCCATTTGAGTCGTATATTCCATGATTACTCCTTGCCAGACTGTTGAAAAAGCACCATCTGCGTCGTTGCTGCGAAAAGCTCAAACCCTAGCGTAGGAAGACTACGCGTCGGTCTTGAGTTTTTCTTGCGCCTAGCACCTGGCACTTTTTGAACAGTCTGAATTTTCATATTAAAGATTTATTAAGCTGACTGCATTGCAGTGCGCAGCGCGTTGATTTTTTCGCCGATATTCTCGGCCTCGACTATTTCCGTGACCAGGGCCACGCAGCGTCCGCCACGTTTGACCACATCAGCCACGTTATGTTCCTTGATGCCACCGATGGCGACAAAGGGAATTTCAATATTTTCTGCAACATACTCTAGATATTCATAACCAACGGGATCGCAGACATCCTCCTTGGTCTGGGTGGCGAAGACCGGCCCGACGCCGATGTAATCCGCACCCCGTTTCACCGCTTCGTGCGCCTCTTCCGGCGAGTGTGTGGACAGGCCGATAGCCATCTTCTCACCCACCAGTTGACGCACTGCTTCAAGAGGAAAATCCTCCTGACCGATGTGCACACCGTCCGCCTCAACAAGCACGGCCAGATCTATATCATCATTAATGATAAACGCGGCCCCGGCCTCGCGGGTCATCTTTCTGATTGCCAGACACTCTTCGTACTTGGCACCCATTTTCTTTTCTTTTTCACGGTATTGCACGAGCTTGATGCCGCCATCGAGCATGGCTTGCACCACCTCGATATTGGACCGGCCCATGGAAAATTTCTCACCTGTGAGACAGTAGATATCCGTGTCCAGAATGTTTTGTCGTGTGATTTCACGCGCACTCATCTGCGCCCCCTTCAGTCTTGAATTTCTCAAGGTAATAATTGAGCACCACATCCGCCTGTTTGGCCGCAGCTATAGCCACTTTGGGCGACAGCGGCGGATCTTCCATGGAACATTCTGTGGTCATGTCTCCGATCATGTAAAAATTATCGCGCACCTTACGGGTGACCATGGCATCGGAATCGCCAGTGCCACCAATGCCGGAAGCGGCAACCACCAGCTTGTCCGTGGGCAGAAATGTTTCCACCAGCACTTTCTTGACCATGGGGTCGTCAAAGGCTTCAACAATCACATCACAGCGCATAAAAAGCGCTTCCATATTATCCGGCGTGACTTCTCCGGTCCGCACGTCGATATCCAGATCAGGATTCACAGCCTTCAGATTTTCCGACAACGCCATGACCTTGAGTTGCCCCACCTGACTCATGGTGTACGCCTGCCGATTGAGATTGGATTCATCCACCCGGTCATAATCAACCAGCACAAAATGTTTGAATCCACTGCGCACCAGATGCATGGCACAATTGGAACCAAGCCCGCCCGCTCCGGCAATACCCACGGTAATGGATTGAAGGTAGCGAAGCCGCTCCTCTCCAATATACACCGCTATGCCCTGCTCGGTGCGATTCACGCAGCCCCCTCATGCTCCGGGTCAGTGATTGGTTCCCAGTCCTTGAAGACGGGCTGATAACCACGCTCCCTGAGCGCTGCACACATCTCGGCCACACTGCGCTCATCACTGATATCGAACTGCCCGACTTTGTCGCCGTCCTGACTATGACCACCCACGGCAGTGGACACGCCCGCCGACATCTTGGTCACGCCAAGCGGCAGGATGTTCTCACGAAATTCAGCACTCTCCCGCGTGGAGACGGTGATGCCAAGGCGCGGCAGAAAGATGCGCATGGCAAGCATGGTCTGCACCATGTCGCGGTCAGAGACGATGGACTGCGGCTGGAACTCACCCGCATGTGGGCGCATACGTGGCAGAGATACGGAAATATCAACGTTGGGGTAACGGTCCTGCAAATAGGCCCCGTGCATACCCGTTATGAAAGCATCGCGCCGCCAGTCGCCCAGCCCAAGGAGCGCGCCAACATTGACCACACGCATTCCAGCCTGACAACCTCGTTCCGGCGCGTCGAGCCGATAACGAAAATCCTTCTTTGGCCCACGCGGATGCAAGGTCGCATACAGCGTTTCGTCGTACGTCTCCTGATAGATGGTCAAACCATCCACGCCGGATTTGACGAGAGCGGCGTATTCGTCCGTTTCCATGGCGTATATTTCAATAGACACGGAGGGGAAATACTTGCGCAGGACATCCATGCATGAAGCAAGGTATTCCGGCGACGCCTTGGTCCGCGCTTCACCTGTAAGGATGAGCAAATGTTTAAGACCCGTGGCCGCGATGGCCTTGGCTTCTTCTTCGAGCTGCGCTGGCTCAAGCTGAGTACGTGGGATATCATTCAAGGCATTGAACCCGCAGTATACGCAATGATTGGCGCAATAGTTGGAAAGATAGAGCGGCGTGAAAAGCTGAATGGTCCGGCCGAAATGCTGCAAAGTAAGCTGACTTGCCTTCTGTGCCATCTCTTCGAGAAATGGCGTTGCAGCGGGGCTTATAAGCGCGAAAAAGTCCTCCGCCCCAAGCGTGGTTTTGGCAAGGGCTCGGCGAACGTCCTCACCACTTATGGCAGCGAACCGCTCGTCCAGAGGAGCCGCTGAATACTCGGCGCAGATCGGATAAAAACTCACAGACTAGCCCTCACTCAGAAAGCCGGTCAGGGGCGATGAAGCCACGGCATGACTGTGTATGGCTCCGGGGCCAGACAGATACGCCTCGCGCCCCGCCTTGACCGCACGACCAAAGGCGCGTGCCATCATCACCGGATCGCTGGCCGTGGCAATGGCCGTATTCACGAGACAGGCATCCGCGCCCATCTCCATGGCTTCGCACGCCTCGGACGGACGACCAATGCCTGCATCAACGATGATGGGCAGATCTATCTCATCTATAAGAATGCGCACCATCTCCCGCGTCTTCAATCCGCGATTGGTCCCAATGGGCGCACCAAGCGGCATGACCGCAGCGGCCCCGGCATCCACACAAGCCCGCGCCACGTAAAGGTCGGCATTGACATACGGCAGCACCACAAATCCCTCTTTGGCAAGGATTTCCGTGGCCTTGGCCGTCTCATAGCCGTCGGGCAGCAGGTACTTGTTATCGGAAATAACTTCGATTTTGATCCAGTCGCCACACCCCATGGCTCGGGCCAATCGCGCTATGCGCACCGCTTCATCAGCCGTACGAGCGCCAGAAGTATTGGGCAAAAGCTGCATGTGTTTGGGGATGCAGTCCATCACATTACCAGTGTCGGATTCCAGATCCACACGCCGCAGAGCCACGGTAATGACTTGCGAACCGGATGCCTCACAGACGCCGGGGATCACTGCATCATCTGCATATTTTCCCGTGCCCGTAAACAGTCGGTTCGTCAGCTTGAGGCCGCCTATTTCAAATATATCTTCGTTCATTATCATTCCCTACAAATATTTTTTCTACAGGTTGCTCAAAAAGATTCGAGTGCGAGGCGCAAGGAAAAGACAGGACCGAAGCGTATTCTTAATACGTAAGGGTCTGACTTTTCCGCAGCAACGAAGGAATCGGGCCTTTTTCAGCAACCTGTTAACCGCCGCCAACAAAGCGTAAAATTTCAAGGTGATCGCCATCATTCAACAATGTCGAACCGAACACATCCGAAGAGACAATATCCTTATTCAACTCAATCACAACGGTTTCGGGTGTAATCTGCCTGGATTCAAGCAGACCCAACACACTCAAACCGTCGACAATCTCAGCTTCCTTGCCATTAATAACGACAACCATACATCACTCCCAGAAGTCATCGGCCCACAAACAAAAAAACGCTTACCTAAAAGGGTAAGCGCATACTGAAAACAACAGATTTATTGCAGCTTCCCTACGGCAGTACTACCCGCATCAGGTTCGAAGGGTCAGGCGTCTCTCGCCCATCTCAGCCAATAAAGGCACCCCTAGCTGCATGAACCGTATTCCAAACCATGGAATATGTAAAGAAACTGCAAAAAAACAATGGGCGAATTTTTTGCCCATAAACATAGGTACTTGCACATGACTTATACAAACAATTTTCAAATATCGACGCAACCGTGCACTATTCTAGAATATTTTTTAAAAAACATACTGTAAAACCCTAAAGTTTCCTTAAAAGACGGACGATAATGCATCCGTGACGACAATAAAACGGGGGAAATAGTCATGTTCTCTACAATCTTTCAAGCGACCGGTTTCAAGCGAGCTCTCAACCTCTGCAAACAGGGGAAACACGAAGAAGCCGAAGCGCTCATGAAGAGTCTACAGGATGAATTTTTCGCGATATGCGAAGAAAACGAAGCCCTCAAGCTTCAGATAAGCGAAGTGGCGGATGTTCTCGATCTTGCAGACAGGGTTCAATTCGACGGCCAGAAATACTGGCTCATCGATGAGAACGACAAAAAGGGCCCGTTCTGTCAGGTTTGTTACGACCGCGATGGCCTTCTGGTCCATCTGCAAGAACACGAAAACCATTGGGAGTGTCAGAGTTGCCGAGGATTGTACATGATTCCGCGGGACAAAAAAGACGCGCAAGTCTCCCTAAAGCTACCAATAAAAACGACCTTGAAAAAGACCATCCCTCTCTTCCTTGAACGAGAAATGGGATAAGGCTGCCGATAACGGCCCGAGTGCTGCGTTACTGCAAAAAAGCCAGACCCTTGCGTATCAAGATACGCGGCGGTCCTGGCTTTTTTTTGCGCCTATCTCTGCTGTCTATATCCGTAAGATTCACCGAGGCGGTTCATCAACGGCTATAGCTACACTCGAACCATTCTCAACAGCCTTATTTATAAGAGTACAAAAAAAACGCGGCCAATTGGCCGCGTTTTAATTTTTTAGTCACTCACAGTTCCTCTATAGGAAATCCGTCCCGAACAAGGTCACTTTTCTGACCCACAATTCGAGCATTTCGGCGTCGTCAAACTGGACGACAGCGTAGGCCAGATCTTCGGTATCCATACCGGGAAGGTAGACCAGCACGGCCAGCTTTCTGTTGGCACGCTTATTTTCTTTCCACAATGTAGACGTGAAGTCGCGCAAAGCCTTGGAGCCAGGCAGTTGGGTTGTCGCGAGGAAGACCTTGAGTGTTATCCACGTCTCACCAAACTTCTTTGTCTCCGCCTTTTCGAGCAGACGATACTGATAACCATGAACCGACTTGTTCGGTGTCGGATCAGGCCGCTTGGCTTTTTCGAATTTGCTTTTATCAATGACCATGGTCTTTTTCGTGCCGCCCATGGAGGCTGCGCTCGCCTGTGCTTTAGGTTGCGCCTTGGGCTGTGGCGCGAGAGAAGTGGCTTTTTTAACTGGAACGACAACAGGAATCGGCTGAGAAGTTGACGTTGAAACAGCTACGGGCGCAGCTTTTGCTTCACTCTCCAGAAGACTTTGCAAGGCATAACCGACAGCCCTGTTTTCATTGCGAACAGGTTCGTTGGCAAAAAAGACTGCGTACCAACCGTTTTTCAGGAAATCCACCCGCACTTTTTCGCCGGGCTTCAAGGTACGCACATACTTGGACCCGGTCGTCCGCCCCTGACGCAAATTGATCTTGCGCTGGATCGTCACGACCTTCCCCCATGAACCAGTCCCCGTAGCAGGCTTCGTCGTCGCAGCTGGCACAGGTGCGGGAGGCGGCGCAACAGAACCACTCACCTCTCCTTGTCCGCTTGGAGTTGCTGCAACAACTGCCGCGGGCGCGGGATTTTCCCTTGCCAAAGACTGTTTAGTCGCGGGCTTGAAATATTTGCCACTACTGTAACCGATGGCATTGAGCTTGGAACGAATGGTCGCTTTGGGTGAGAACACCATAGACCAGTCATCTTCCGGGAAGTCGATGCGCACATGCTGATATGCATTGAGCATGTCGACCTTGGTGCCCTTCCTGGACGGTTTGGTGCGCACATTGAGCTTGCGTGGCGTATATACCAACTCGCCCCAGACTTTAGGTTCAACACGCGTGGCTTTTGGCTTGAGATATTTCACATTGGCAAATCCGACGGCTGCGGACTCGCGATTGCGCGTCTCGCCCGGTTCGAAAACAGCCACCCAGCCATCTTTCAGGAAACCAATCTTAACCTTCTGGCCCGGATAGAGGCTGCCCACCCATGCGGATTTTGGCGTGCGTGCCTTGCGTAAATTCAGCGGGCGATCCGGGTATCGGATTTCACCAAAAGCCATGGCCGTTGTGGCGGCCAACACAAGCAAACAGGAAGCAAGAATCAATATTTTGTAAAGTGAACGCATCATTATTATATCCGCCTATATCATGGAGTTGAGTTCGCGGATGACACGATCAGTAATGTCCATTGATTCGTCAACAAACCCGATAATTTCCGGGTCGGTCAGAATCATTGAAAAACCCATTTCGCTGGCAATACTACGTAGGATCGAATCCGCCCGACGCATAACGAACTGAATGAGCCGACGTTCCTCGCCCTGAATATCCATGTTGCTGGTTTTTACCAAATCTTCGTAGTCGCGTGCGGCAAGCCGCAGGGACTTTTCCATGACCTGCTCCTCGGAGACAGAAAGATTTCCCTTTTCCAGCTTGTTCCGCAAAACATCGACCTTTTGCAAGGCATCTCGAACACGGCGGTCCTTCTCCTTACCCAACCGAGCCAGATCCTCTTGAGCAATACGCCCAATCTTGGACTCGCTGATAATGCGCTGGGGATTGACGAAGCCCACCACGGATTTGTGCGCTGATGCCGTTGCAGCCCACAAGAGGCTCACGGCGACACACAATGTACATATTCTTAATAATTTCATAATGATAACTCTCTTAATGTCTGTATAATGCTTACGCACTGTATCCGTAAAGTCGGGTCATTGTCGAGGGCATTACATCGTCGTTAGCGGATCCAAATCCAAGCCAGTCCGCACCTTTCGCGGATTCGGATTAGTCTGAGCCAGGTGGGCATACAGTGTCCTAATCTTGATCCAGTCGTTACCCTTGAGCAAACAATTAAACCGTTTTCGACCACGCAACATGCTCATAGGAGCCGGAGCCGGGCCAAGCACAGTGATATCGAGCTCCGCCGAATGCTGCTTGAGCACACGAGCAAAAAGCGTCACTGCCGCCGGGCCGTCATTGTAATCGGCAGGATAGCTGATGCGGATAAGCGCCATCTTGGAAAATGGCGGATAGCGGAACATCTTGCGTCGCGCTATCTCCCGCTCAAAAAATCCGAAATAATCGCCACTTAAAACTTCAGTCCATATGGGGTGATTCGGGTTGCGCGTTTGAATGAGTACGCGCCCGGGACTCTCGCCACGCCCAGCCCGTCCGGCCACCTGAACGAGCAGCTGGAAGGTGCGCTCGGACGATCGATAATCCGGTAAATTCAACCCAAGATCACCATCTGTCACAGCGACCAGTGTCACCTTGGGAAAATGGTGACCCTTGGAAATCATCTGTGTTCCCACCAAGACCTGTGCCTCGCCGCGTCCGAATGCACCGAGGATTTCCTCCATGCGCTCTTGCCGTCGGGTGGCGTCGCGGTCGAGTCTGAGAACTTTCGTCCCCTCGGGCAATGCTTCGGTCAGATGCTCTTCAAGCCGTTCCGTCCCCTCGCCCATGGGGATAAAGTTGGAGCCGCCACATTTACCACAGAGCATGGGATACGAATGCGCCAGCCCGCAATAATGGCAAATTACCCGCTCGCGACCTTTATGGTAGGTCATGCCCACTTCGCATTCAGGACAGCGCACGGTTTCGCCGCAATCCAGACAGTACATGAGCGGAGCATACCCACGGCGATTGAGCATAACGATGGCCTGATTACCATCTTTCACCGTCTGCTTGATCGCCTCAAGGGTCTGCGGCGAGAACGGTTGCTTGGAATCGGTCAGCGATGAAATATCCACCAGTTCAACGTCAGGCAAGAGTGATTCGCCCACACGTTTTTTCAATGTAGATACGGCGATAGCGCCATTTTGGGCAGCATTAAAAGTCTTCACATCAGGCGTTGCCGAACCGAGTACAAGCAGTCCGCCAGTGCGTTCAATGCGGTACCATGCGACTTCCTTGGCATGGTAAGCGAGACGTTCTTCCTGCTTGAAAGATTCATCATGTTCCTCGTCCATGACCACCATACCGAGGTCTGGGACTGGCAAAAACAATGCGGACCGCGTGCCCACGACAATGACGGGATTTTCTTCCTGCACAAGGCCAGTAAACGTCATCTCGCGCTTCTTGGGACTCTGATAGCCGTGGTAAAAAACCGTTTTGGCCTCAGGAAAATGTTCGACAACCGTACGATACAGCTTGCAAGACAACGCCACTTCCGGCGCGAGCAGAATCACTGACCGCCCTTGTTCGAGGCAGGTGCGGGCCATCTCAAGATAGAGCAATGTTTTACCGCTACCAGTCACACCATGGACCAGATGGGCACCACCGCCATTGCTCAGAGTCGCTCTCATCTCAACCAAAGCGGTCTGCTGCTCATCAGTGAGTTCGTAATCAAAATTTTCCATGCCGCTACAACTGCCCGCCCCCTGATCCACTTCGGCCAATCGATCTGCCGTCAGTTCGCCAAGGGAAACCAGCCCCTTGCCTTCCATTTTGGCCGCGGCTTCGGGTGCCCAGTCGCCAAGGGAATATTTGAGCGCGAAAAGACTTTGCGGTCCGTTATCCAAAAGATGTTCCAAAATTCGGAGCTGCCGTTTGGCATTGGGACGCACTGCCCATGGCGGGTCGGAAACGAGAGAGACAAACCGCTCTTCGGCCTCGCGCTGGGCATTGATACGCACACGCATCCGTCCGGCCAGCCAAAGTTCCATGAGCGCGGCAATGTCAGCGTCATCAAATCGCTTCAACTGAGCGGGCTTGACCGATGCCGGGAGTTTTCGCTCGGACATATGTTTGTCCACCCGAAAGGTCACGGCAGCCGTGCGCAGTCCCCGCGGCAAAACAATTTCGAGAATCCGCCCCAAGCTCGCCATCTGACGGGCGGCCAAATTCTCGGCCATTTCAATATAGTCGGGGTTCAAAAGCGGTGTCAGTTCCAAAGGCCAGATGAGCGGCTTGATGGCAACACCTTCCGGTGCATCATCGGCAGGGCCGACCACAACGCCCATACGATGGGAGTTGCCAAGTGGCATGATCACCCGTTGTCCGGGGTGAAGGGGAGGGAAAAACGAAGGCCGCTCGTAGGTCAACACCTGATACGGTGGACTGACGAGCGTTACATGCCAGAGATCGGCCATATGAGCCTACTGGACTGAGGGATAACGAAATGAATTCAGGAAGATATCAAACGGTGCCGGCGGTGCGGCACACGGTGTTGTATCCAGCGCATCATAGGCATACAGCGCCTCATCATCGGCCCGATTGACCGCGATCCATTTGATCTTGGCATCCAGTTTTGTATCCCCCACGGTCAGCGTCATTGCATCGGGAACACGAAACCCACCAAAGGTGCGATACTCAGAAAATTGCAACACTGTCTGCCCTGCGCCAGAACCGTAACGAAGCTGAATGGGACTCATGTCTTCATTGTTCAGCTGCACAACAGGCGACGTCTCATCACCCGGCTCAGCTCCAAACATCAGACAGGGATTTTCGCCGCAGAACCCATAGGTACTGGTCGCATTGTCCACACCCCAAGATTTCCAGGTTTCCACGGGATTGATCGGCATCCAGACAAACAAAGGAGACAGCGGAAAATCTTCAGCCGTGCACTTGGCAACCACGCTGCCATTCATGCCCACGGCAGACGCTTTATCGCCCGCCTTCCATTCCTGACGCCACTTGCCACGCGCGTACCAAACATGGGCCGTCACACCGGGATAATCCACGAAAGACATTTCCGCTTCCCACGAGGTCAGAGCGCCAAAGTTCTTTTGCATGAGCGCTGTAAGCTCCACGTCGTCCGGCGTAAAAGCAGAAGCGGGGAGTGCTAAAATGCATATTAAAGCAAATGATATGAGCGTATTAATAATCTTCATAATTTCTTTTTCTAGACTGTTCAAAAAGGTTCGAGCGCTAGCTTTAGTCGTTTGATGAGCCGTCTTCGGCGAATCTCTACGAATAAAGACAGCAGAGATGGCGCGGATGGAAACACAAGGCCGATGCGTAGTCTTCCTACGCGAGGGTTTGTGGTTTCATTCGCAACGACGCAGTCGGGCTTTTTTCAACAGTCGCTATTCTGAGCAAGGCAATAACTCCTTGAGGCGCTGGATGAGTTCGTCACGAAGCTCCTCATCATGCAGGGCGAAATAGATATTGGCCGTAAGGTATTCCACCCAGTCTCCGGCGTCAAACCGTTGGCCGCCTAATTTCACGGCAATGAGTTTGTCCTGATCCGCCAGCCCCTGCAATGCATCGGTCAGCTGAATTTCGCCACCGACTCCAGCCTTTTGGCCTTCAAGAATATCAAATATTTCCGGCAGCAGGACATAACGCCCAATGATCGCGAGATTGGAAGGCGCATCTTCTATGGCCGGTTTTTCAACGAGGCTGGTAACCTTGTAGCTACCATCGGGAAGTTCTTCGCCAGCGATTACACCGTACTTACTGACCTTTTCCTCAGGAACTTCGATGACGCCAACAACGGCTTTGCCAGTGGCTTCCGCAGCTTTGATCAATTCACCGATGCCTGTATCGCGCCCAAACATGAGGTCATCACCGAGCATGACGGCAAACGGCTCGTTCTTGCAGATTTCCTTGGCCGTTAAGACGGCATGGCCGAGACCGAGCTGTTCTTTCTGGCGCACAGCAATGACATTGACCATGTTAGCCACACGACGAACCTCTTCCAGCATGTCCGCCTTGCCAGCGCGGGCCAGAAGTTGTTCCAGCAGGAAGTTGCGGTCAAAATGATCTTCGATGATCGTTTTGTTCTGGTTGGTAACAAAAACGACGTCCGTTAGGCCCGCGTCAATCCCCTCTTCCACAATGTACTGGACGATGGGTTTGCGAAAAATAGGCAGCATTTCCTTGGGCACGTTCTTGGTCGCGGGAAGTGAACGTGTGCCCCAACCGGCGACAGGAATAACGGCTTTCTTGATATTCATGAATTCTCTCCGTGAATTTATTTCAGATGCTTTTCGCACGCTTCGACAATGTCGTTGGTGTACTGTTCCACCTTATCAATATCCGGGCCTTCGACCATCACGCGACACACCGCTTCGGTGCCGGAATATCGTAACAGGACTCTGCCCTTGCCGACCAGTGCTTCCTCTACCTTGCGGACTGCGGCCTGCACTTCCGGGGCTTCTTCAAAGGGAATCTTGCGCTCCACATGGACGTTTTTAAGTACCTGTGGGAACGGCTCAAGAAGACCAGCCAGATCGGAAAGTGGCTTGTCCTTTTCGCACATGATGCGCAGCAATTGCAGCGCAGCCAGCAGGCCATCGCCCGTAGTGGAATGTTCCATGAAAATGAGATGGCCCGACTGCTCGCCGCCGAGCATGGCCCCTTCGCGGCGCATGGCCTCGACCACGTAACGGTCGCCCACTGCCGTGCGCAGCAGCGTTCCGCCCTGCTCGCGCATGAAAATTTCCAGCGCCATGTTCGACATGACCGTGGACACCAGCATGTTTTTCGGCAGGTTGCCCTTCTCCATGAGATCCAGAGCGGTCAGTGCCATGATCTGGTCACCGTCAAGGATGCGTCCTTTCTCATCACAGACAATGAGCCTGTCCGCATCGCCATCCAGAGCGATACCGATATCAGCACCTTCATCAACAACGATATTCGAGATGACCTCGGGGTAGAGCGAGCCACACTTATGGTTGATATTCAACCCATTGGGTTTCATGCCAACCTTGATAACCTCGGCACCCAGTTCTTCAAACACGTCAGGAGCCACGCCATAGGCTGCGCCATTGGCACAATCCAGTACGATCTTGACCCCATCCAGCGTGAGCTTCTGGGAGAAACTGTGTTTCAGGTAAACAATATAGCGTCCCGGGGCGTCTGCGATGCGATGGGCGCGACCGATGTTCTCCGGCGCGGGATAATCCCACTGCGGATTTTCAGCCAGAACCAGAGCGCTGATCTCGTCTTCCACTTCATCCGGCAGCTTGAAGCCGTCGCGGTCGAAGAACTTGATGCCGTTGTCCATGAACGGATTATGCGAGGCCGAAATGACCACGCCAAGATCGGCGCGCATGGAGCGGGTCAAAAAGGATATGGCCGGGGTGGGCATGGGACCGACCAGATGGACGTCCATACCGTTTGCACATAACCCGGAAGTCAGCGCGGTCTCGAAGACATACCCGGAAAGCCGGGTATCCTTGCCGATGACCACACGGTGGTGTTTTGAACCGTTGCGGAAATACTGTCCTGCGGCCAAGCCGAGCTTGAGCGCGATTTCCGGTGTCATGGGATATATATTGCCTTGGCCACGCAGGCCATCGGTGCCGAAAAGCCTCTGCTTCATTCGGTGCTCCAACTGTCCGCAAAAGCGAACGCGTTAATTATTTCTTTTTCAAAGTGGTTTGGACGGTCTCTGGATTCTTTTTGAGAAGACGGCAGCCATCCGGCAATTCCACTTCATAGTCCAATTCGTATTTTCCAAGAGCTGTCTCACCGCCAAGAACAAGTCTGGCAGCCATATCTTTACGATACTCGTTATTTCTGAAAAGGGCGACAGGGCCATCGATAAGCAAGCGCACGAAGTCCTGCGGTACGGTGACCTTAACCCCTTCGGGCGTCGAGATTTCCAGCGGCAGCTTCACCCAAATTTCGCGAGTCTTGGGACCAAAGAATGCTTCGACACGAACCTGTCCGGGGGAAGATTCCACCGCTTCAGGAAGCTCGATACCGACATCCTCAACCCAATTGCGGGGAACCTCTTCCAGGAAGTCTTCCTGCATAATGACCTTGGCTTTGGAGATTTTGCGCAGAATGGTTTCCGGGCCGCGAATCTCTACCAGGTCAGGGGCAACTATAACTTCAAGCAGTTTATAATCTGTATTCAACTTACCGGTCCAGGCTGGCTCTAGGGCAATCTTCTTGGAGATGCGTCGATCAACCATAAGCTTGAGGCGGTTCGGTTTGATTTCAATAATTTCATAGGTAGCGGACAATCCGAGCTTGGAGGCCTCGATTTCTACTACTTGCTGACCGATTTTGAGTTGGCTGACATCCAAAGGATAGGTCAGCTTCTGGGAAGAAAGGTTGCCGATCAATCCCTTGGGACCGCGCAAGCGAACCTGAATCTTGTCCACAAGACCGTCGCCGATGATCACGCCTTCGGGAGGATTGGTCATGACCAAGGGCATTTCCACCCAGGTCTCAACGACCCCACGGCCTGTGACCAGGAACCAGGTAAAGATGGCCAGCGCCAGGGCCAGCAGCATGGTTTGCCAATTTTTCGTCATGCTATCGTCCCAAAGCGTTTCTTAAGACGCGTCTAAGCCGGACTGCATCCAGGCTGGTTGTCAGGCGACCGTTCATTGCCACAGAGACTTCACCGCGCTCTTCGGACACGACCACGGTGATGGCGTCGGACCCTTCAGAGATGCCGAGCGCCGCACGATGCCGGGTGCCGTACATGGGCTGGCCGCGCAGCTTGCTCGAAAGCGGCAGGATACAGGCGGCTGCCACGATCCTGTCGCGTCGAATAATGACAGCGCCGTCGTGCAACGGGGCATCTGTCGCAAAAATTGTTTCCAGCAACTCGGTGTTGACTTTAGCATCAATCTCGATGCCGCGCTCGATGATGTCACCCAGCGGCACCCCTTTTTCGATGACGATGATCGCACCTGTGCGGGAACCTGACATGGTCATGACCGCCTTGGTCAATTTGTCCAGGGTGTCGTCGCGAACATTGGATTTTGTCCAGAACCGTTTGGTGCCCACAGAGGCCAGCGCCTTGCGGATATCATTCTTGAACAGAATGACCACTATGAGGAAAATGGATGCAAGGAATTCGCCGAGCAACGCATTGAGCGTATAGAGATTGAACAGGTCGGAGAGATAATAAATGATCAGGACAACGACCATTCCGTAGAGTACAGCGGCGGCTCGTGTGCCCCGCACCAGAAGGATCATATTATAGTATATGAAGGCGACAAGCCCGATATCGAGCAGGACGCGCCATGTGATCTGTATTCCGAAAAGTTCAAACATATGTGTGACTACGCTATTTCGTTAACTATGGTCAATGTTTGCCGTGCAAATTCGACATCATGAACACGATGAATGGGAACACCCTTCATCGCCAGCACGGCGGTGGCCGCCTGAGTGGCATTGCCACGCTCGTTCACGTCAAGCCCGAGCAGCCCTTGCCAAATGGATTTATTGGACAATCCCATAAAAATTGGTTGCCCCAGCGCCTTGAAACGATCGATGCCACGCAGGATCGCAAGATTATGTTCGAGCAATTTTCCAAACCCGATACCGGGGTCGAGAACAACTCGATCTCTCGGCAGTCCAGCCTTGTCCAGAGACTCCAACTTTTCCTCGAAAAAAGCAATGATATCGTCAACGACATCATCATATTTCGGCTCGTTCTGCATGGATTTCGGTTTGCCCAGACTGTGCATGAGAACATACCCCGGCTTGTACTGTGCGATGACGTCCAGCAGTTCCGGATCAAACGCGAAAGCGGATACATCATTAAGAATAACAGCCCCGGCATCCAGCGCCTTGGCCGCCACACCAGCCTTGTAGGTATCAATGGACACCACACTGCTGATATGCGCATCGATCAGCCCTTCGATGACGGGAATGACACGCTCCAACTCATCGGCTTCGGAGACTTTATCAGCATAGGGCCGCGTGGATTCGCCGCCGATATCGAGTATGTGCGCCCCCTGCTTGGCCAGCAGCAAGGCGTGGTCGAGACCGCATTCAGTGTCGGCGTGATCGCCGCCATCGTAGAAAGAATCCGGAGTCACATTGACCACCCCGGCAATAAAGAAGGGGGCTGGTCCTAGAACCATGCCCCCTTTCAGTGTCCACTTTATATCTTTCATCTACGGTATAATTACTCTTTCGGAGATTACTGAATCTTGGAGCTTCCGTCGTCTCCAGAACCATCCGGCCCGGAGGTGTCGTCTTCATCTTCAATAATGAACTCGTCACTGTCTTTGGCTTCGCCTTCGCTGACGGGCTTGTATCCCGGTCCAGCAGGCTTGCCATCAGGAGTGTATCCGGCGGGTGTTCCACCGGAGGTCGGCGCGCTAGCGCTAGCAGCAGGCTCCATGGGCGGCAATTCCTTGCCTTCCATGAGCAGATCGATATCTGCGCCGGTGATGGTCTCGCGGTCAAGCAAAGCCAGGGCAATGACTTCCAGATGCTCTTGGTTTGCCGTAAGCAACTCAGTCGCCTTTTTGTGCGCTTCTGCCACAAAACGACTGACTTCGCCATCAATGGTCTTGGCCGTCTCTTCGCCATAATCTTTATTATGGATGAGTTCCTTGCCCAGGAAGACTTCTCCCTGATCGTCACCAAAACTCATGGGACCGAGCTTCTCGGACATACCCCACATGCAAACCATGCTGCGTGCGGTCTTAGTAGCACGTTCGATATCGTTGCTCGCACCCGTGGTGAGCTGGTTAAGAACGATTTCCTCAGCAACGCGACCGCCCATAAGGACGACCATGTTATTTAGGAGAAAGTCCTTGGAATAATTATGTCTGTCCTCACCGGGCAACTGCATGGTGACACCAAGCGCACGGCCGCGGGGGATAATGGAAACCTTGTGAACCGGGTCAGTACCAGGCAGCAGCTTGGCAACCAGTGCATGTCCCGCCTCGTGATACGCTGTGGTCTTCTTGTCAGCATCAGAGAGAATCAGGCTACGACGTTCGCGACCGCCCATCATGAGCTTGTCTTTCGCTTCTTCAAAGTCAGACATGAAGACCTGATCCTTGCCGAGCTTGGCAGCAGCCAGAGCCGCTTCGTTGACCAGATTTTCCAGGTCAGCGCCGGAGAATCCGGGAGTACCGCGAGCAAGAGTTTCAAGATCGACTTCGGGGGACAGCGGCGTCTTGCGGCTGTGCACGATGAGGATACGTTCACGGCCACGAAGGTCCGGGCTGGGCACAACGACCTGACGGTCGAAACGGCCGGGACGAAGCAGCGCCGGGTCGAGAACATCGGGACGGTTAGTGGCCGCAACAAGGATAACGCCCTCGTTGGACTCGAAACCATCCATCTCGACCAGCAACTGGTTCAAGGTCTGTTCGCGCTCGTCATGACCGCCGCCGAGGCCAGCGCCACGCTTACGACCAACTGCATCGATTTCATCGATGAAGATCAGGCACGGAGCGTTCTTCTTGCCCTGAGCAAAGAGGTCACGGACGCGGGATGCACCCACACCGACGAACATCTCAACAAAGTCGGAACCGGAAATGGAATAGAAAGGAACGTTAGCTTCACCAGCCACGGCACGCGCCAAAAGCGTCTTACCGGTACCGGGACCACCGACCAGCAGCACACCCTTGGGAATGCGGCCACCCAGGCGGGTAAACTTGCGGGGTTCGCGCAGGAAATCAACGATTTCGGAAAGTTCTTCCTTGGCTTCGTCAACACCAGCAACATCATCGAAGGTGACCTTGGCGGTCTCTTCACTGATGAGGCGAGCCTTGGAACGACCAAAGCTCATGGCTCCGCGTCCGCCGCCACCACCACCGCCCTGCATCTGACGCATGAAGAAAATCCATACACCGATGAGGAGCAACATGGGGAACCAGGACAGAAGCATGCTTATGTACCAGGGAGATTCAGCCGGCGGTTCCGCATTGACCTCAACGCCCTTCTCAATGAGTGTATCAATGAGCTTGGGATCATTGGGGGTGTAGACCTGAAATTTCTCACCGGAATTCTTGGTTCCAGAGATTTTCTTGCCCTGAATCTTCACCTCGGCAACACCACCGCTCTCGACCATAGACAGGAATTGGCTGTATGACGGCTGATCCTGCGGTACGGGCGGCTGGTTGAAGAGGTTGAAGAGGACAACCATCAAAACAAAGATGATTGCCCAAATAACGAGATTTTTCATATGATTGTTCAAAGGAACTTCCTCCGGGGATTTGAGCGTATGCCCATGCCCCTTGTGAGCGGACCGTGAACGGGGGTTACGGCCTATGTGGTTTATTGATCAATTCAGAGTCTAGAGTAATGCCCTTGAGTGAAAAATCAAGTGATACCGGACAAAAAAAGCCCCATATTACAATTTTTTACACTTTCTATGAAAGCCACGCCTTCAAATCCGTGATCTGTTTGGCGACGGACGCAGGTCCGGTTCCGCCGGGAGACGTACGCCGCTCAACGGAAACCTTGTAATCGAGGATAGTGAAAACATCATCTTCGATCTCGCTGGAGAAAGTTTTCATTTCATCCAGAGTCAGGTCTTCCAAACCAACACCCTTGCCCTCGGCAAAAGCCACGGCTGCACCGGTAATGTGGTGCGCGTCGCGGAACGGAATGCCCTTGGCTGCCAAATAGTCGGCCAATTCAGTGGCATTGAGGAACCCGCGTGTGACAGTGGACAGCATCTTTTCCGGCACAAACTCGATCTGCTCAAGCAAACCAGTCATGATGCCAAGGGAAGATACCACAGTCTTGTCCGCATCAAAGAACGGCTCTTTGTCTTCCTGCATGTCGCGATTGTAGGTCATGGGCAACCCCTTGACCAACACGAGCAGCCCCATGAGGGAGCCGACCACGCGTCCAGTCTTGCCGCGCATGATCTCACAGGAATCGGGATTCTTCTTCTGGGGCATGATGGACGAGCCAGTGGAATACTGGTCCGGCAACTTCACATACCCGAAATTGGGGTTGGCCCAGACGATGATTTCTTCGCACATTCTGGAGAGATGCGTCATTACCAAGGAGCCTGCGAACACGGCTTCGAGCACAAAATCGCGGTCAGAAACAGCGTCCATGGAGTTGGCGAAAATCGCCTCCATGCCCAGTTCATCTGCAACGGCCTGCGGGTTCACCGGATGAGTGGTCCCGGCCAGTGCGGCAGCACCCAGCGGCATGACGCGGACCCGTTTCAGGCAATCGGTCACACGCTCATGGTCGCGCTTGAACATCTGTGCATAAGCGAGCAGATGATGCGCCAGACTCACGGGCTGTGCGGGCTGAAAGTGCGTGCAACCGGGCAGCAGTGTTTCCACATGCTCCTCGGCGCGGGCTACGTAAGTCTCGATGAGAGAAGCCAGAGCTTCCTGCCATGCATCCAGACGGGCGGACACATGCAATCGAAAATCAAGTGCTACCTGGTCATTACGGCTGCGTGCTGTGTGCAGTTTGCCACCGACGGCGCCGATTATTTCGGTGAGACGGGACTCGATGTTCATGTGAACATCTTCGTGCTCGGTCTTCCACTGAAAATCACCGGCCTCGATCTCCGCCTTGACCGTGTCCAGACCGTCGCAAATCTGCTTGGCCTCGTCGTCGGTCAGGAACCCCTGCTGCGCGAGAACGCGGGCATGGGCCTGGGAGCCTCGGATATCTTCGGCATAGAGCTGCCAATCAAAGGACACGGACTCGGAATATGCTTCCATAGAAGCGGCGGTGCCTTCGGCAAACCGTCCGCCCCACATCTTTTTTTCTGCCATAGGTTACTCGCAGGAATCTTCGACGTCTTTTCCGCCCCATTTGGACTGCTGCATCCGGCCCTTGAGCCTGAGGCCCACGAGCTTGATGAATCCAGCGGCATCGGACTGATCGTAAATGTAGTCTTCCTCGAATGTCGCCAGTTCGGGGCTGTACATGGAGAATGGAGACTTACGACCCAGCGGGACACAGTTACCTTTGTACAGTTTGACCCGCACAGTACCAGTGACCTTCTCCTGAGATTTGTCGATCA
>JAFLJT010000035.1 GCA_022712855.1 Pseudodesulfovibrio sp.
GGAAGGCGGGAGCCGGGTTTGGTCTTGGAGAACTCTACGGCCCAGTCCACACTGGCGTAGCTCGGCACCCTGTCGAGAAACATAATCTCGTAGGCGGCCACACCCATGGCCAGCCGCATCTTGGGCGGCAGCTTGCCCGGGTCCTGCAGGAAGTACGAAAGAACGTATTCGATACGTCCTTTGAGGCGCAGGTAACCGTAACAGAGTTCAGTGGCGAGCCCGACATCGCGGGGGTCATTTTCGCCATGGGAGAGGGCCACGTCTAATGTGGCCTGGATGTCCTGTTTATCGCCAAGACATCGAAAAAGTGCTTCGAGTGCGACCCGCCTCGCCGGAGGTAGGGCCTTTTGTGAAGGTGCTATCATGTGTTCACACATACTCTCTGTTCGCTGGCGGCGCAACATATACAGCGAGGGTGAACAAGAAAAGAGCACCCACACAATTGCCGCTTTTAACGACCTCTACCCAACACACTCATCCATTGCCATCTGACGGCCTTTGCCATAGGCTCTCAACCCATGACAATGCAGCCCACTTCCCCCCATGAAATACTCCGTTCCGTGTTTGGTTTTGACGGCTTTATCGGCCTGCAGGAACCTATCATTGATAATGTCATGGCGGGCGGAGATTCGCTGGTCCTCATGCCCACAGGCGGCGGTAAATCACTCTGTTACCAGATTCCGGCAATGCTCCGTCAAGGCGTGGGTATCTGCGTGTCACCGCTCATTGCGCTGATGCAGGATCAGGTACAGGGCCTGACCCAGATGGGGATACGCGCCGCGTGTCTGAACTCCTCTCTGGACCCGAACACGGCGTGGGATGTTGAACAACGCCTCCAGACAGGCCAGCTTGATCTACTCTATGTGGCCCCTGAACGGCTGTGCAAACCGGGATTTCTCGACATGCTGGCCCGATGCAACCCGTGCCTTTTCGCCATTGATGAAGCGCACTGCGTCTCCCAATGGGGGCACGATTTTCGGCCGGAATACATGCAGCTTTCCATCATTAAGGAACGGTTCCCCGACGTTCCGCGCCTGGCCCTCACCGCCACGGCGGACGTGCCGACCCAGCGCGATATCATCAAGAACCTGCACCTTGAACAGGCGCAGGTATTCGCCACTGGCTTTGATCGCCCCAACATCACCTATTCAGTGCAGCCGAAAAACAATTCGCAAAAAATGCTGCTGCGTTTCATCGAAGAGAACCATCAAGGCGATGCGGGTATCGTTTACCGCCTGAGTCGCAAAAAGGTCGAGCAGACCGCTAAATTTCTTCAGAAAAACGGCATGACCGCATTGCCGTATCATGCCGGATTGTCCAGTCAGGTCCGCTATCAGAATCAGGAACGATTCATGCGCGAGGAAGGCGTCATCATGGTCGCCACCGTCGCTTTCGGCATGGGCGTGGATAAACCGAACGTGCGCTTTGTCTGCCACCTCGAACCGCCCAAATCACTGGAAGCCTACCATCAGGAAACAGGCCGTGGCGGACGCGATGGCCTACCAGCCTCAGCATGGATGTGTTTTGGCATGCAAGACATCGCCATTCTACGCTCCATGATCGCCGGCGGTGAAGCGGACGCTAAACGAAAACGGGTGGAACACTCCAAGCTCGGCTCCCTGTTCGCATTTCTTGAAACAGCATCCTGCCGCCGTCAGGCGCTCCTCGGCTACTTTGGCGAGCACATCGAGCTGTGCGGCAATTGCGACAACTGCCTCACCCCCGTGGAAACATGGGACGGCACCGAGGCCGCGCAGAAAGCGCTCTCCAATGTCTACCGCACCGAACAGCGATTCGGCGTCAACTACCTCACTCAGGTATTGGTCGGCAAAGACACGGATCGCATTCAACAATTCAATCACCATCTGGTGTCCACCTTCGGCATCGGCGCGGACAAAAGCCAGAACGAGTGGAAGTCGATCTATCGACAGCTACTGGCAAACGGCCTCGTCACTGTGGATATGGATAAATTCAACGCGATCACTCTCAACGAGCGGTCATGGCCCGTCCTCAAAGGCGAGCAGGAAGTCCGTTTCCGTATCGACCCGATCCTGCCGAAACGTTCCAAGAAGGCAAAACGCAAGTCCGTGGCCGCCGGAGAGATCCTCACCAACTGGGAAACCGAAGCGCTCTTCGAGTCCCTGCGCACTCTGCGCCTTTCTGTCGCCGAAGAACAAGGTGTGCCGCCCTACGCAATTTTCCCTGACAAGACACTGCTCGAAATGGTCCGATATCGCCCGCAAGATCTCAACCACTTCGGCTGCATTTCAGGCGTCGGCGAGGTCAAACTCGAACGGTTCGGTGTCATCTTCCTCGACGGCCTCAAAGCACACGAAGCCGAACACGGACGCCCCGAAAATCTCCCTGAAATCCCGGAAGAGCGCATCGAGCGACGAGAAAAACGCAAGGACAAGAAGAAAGAATTCACCTCCACGGCCCAAGAATCTTTGGACCTGTTCATTGAGATGGGCGACGTCGAATTCGTGGCTGAAAAACGTGGGCTCAAGGCCGCATCTATCTGGCGGCATCTCTATCAGGCCACCCAATTTGATAAAATCGATTATCGACAAGTCATCGATCTGCCCGACGACGAAGTGGAAACCATCAAGAACACCATCTTCGAGTTCAAGCAAAAAGGCGTGGTCGCCATGTCGCCAGTCTTCGAAGCATTAGAACAAAAATATTCCTACGAAATTATTCGAATGATCAGAGCGTGCGCAAAATAGTATCCATCGACCAGACTTTCACAATCACGCCCTAGCAACTCACTCTATTTTCCCGTATACACAGCTACATGGAAACCAACTTGGAAACTAGCACAGTACTCTTCGCCTTCGGCCTCACCCTGTTCGCCGGGCTTGCCACCGGCATCGGCGCTGCCCTCGCCTTTTTCACACGCCAGACCAATACCAAAGTGCTCTCCATAGCACTCGGTTTCTCCGCAGGCGTCATGATCTACGTCTCGTTCATGGAGATCGTCGTCAAAGCAAACGCCGCACTCACCACAGAACTCGGTGCAGTCGACGCCCAATGGGTCACTGTCCTCTCTTTTTTCGGCGGCATCGCGTTCATCGCCATCATCGATAAATTCGTACCCAGCTACGAAAACCCGCACGAAATGCACTCCATCGAAGAAATGGATGCAGGCAAAGAAAATCTCCCAAAAGACAAAACCCACGATTTCGATAAGCTCAAACGAACCGGATACTTCGCTGCCATCGCCATCGCCATCCACAACTTCCCAGAAGGACTCGCAACCTTCACCGCAGCACTCACCGACCCGACACTCGGTATCGCCATCGCCGGAGCCATCGCTATCCACAACATCCCCGAAGGCATCGCCGTCTCCATCCCGCTCTTCTACGCCACCGGAGACCGCAAAAAAGCCTTCTTCTACTCGTTCCTCTCCGGCCTCTCAGAACCCGTCGGCGCACTCATCGGCTATCTCATCCTGCTCCCGTTCTTCACACCCACCCTCTTCGGCATACTCTTCTCCGGCGTCGGCGGCATCATGGTCTACATCTCACTCGACCAGCTCCTCCCCGCAGCCGAAGAATACGGCGAACACCACCACTCCATAGGCGGCCTAGTAGCCGGAATGGCCGTAATGGCACTGTCGCTACTTCTATTTTTGTAGAAAGAATGCCTCCGTGCCACTTTAGCCGCTTCGCGTCTCCCTGCTCTTACGAGCAGGCGCACTTCGTGCAACGTTGCATTCCCTTCGGTCACGGCCCCCTACCCCCATCCCATCTCCCTTCCTAAACTTTTTGTAGGCGTATGCGCGCGTGCGGTAGGTTGCGATAAGCTACGCTACTTACCCTCTTGTCTTCGTTTGAGGCGAAAACGTATTTAAGAATTCCGTATGCTCCTTTCCTAAAACTACCCCCACGGTTTGAGCCGAAAAAAGCGGCGTGCACCGTCCCGCTAAGAAGAACAATGTACGAACCGCTTTTTTCGGCTCAAACCGTTAACCGGCACGGCAGGAACAAAGCCTCTGCGTCCCTGCGCCCTCGCCCAACGGGCGGCCAAAAAGTTTAGGAGAGTCCTGGTCCCGCTGAAAGCGACCCTCGGTAGAGTCCCTCCGAAGGAGGCCCCGCTGGCAAGCGCCGCCGGAGGCCTCTTTGCTTTCCCTGAACCTCTGTTTGCGGTATCACTAACTCATGAAAATTGGACGTTATGACATAAAAGGTCTTCTGGGCCGTGGTGGTATGGGTGCTGTGTATAAGGCGGCTATGCCTGTGACGGGGCGTATTGTTGCGCTGAAAGTGTTGAAACCTGCTGAGATTATGGAAGACTTGGTGGGGATGGAGACGCTGACGGATATGTTTTTGAAGGAAGCGGCGACTATGGCGAGCATTAGCCATGGTAATATTGCTTCTATTTTGGATGTGAATGATGGCTCTGGCGCTGACGAGGCTCATTTCACGATGGAATATTTTTGTGGGAATTTGGGCGTGCTGATGGGCGAGACGTATGAGGTTGAGAAACCTTCGCGTCGGCTGGGTGTTATGGCGTCGTTGCATATCGCTCGCGAGATGCTGGCGGGGCTGGATCGGCTGCATTATGAAGGCATTATCCATCGGGATGTGAAGCCGTTTAATGTGATGCTGGCTGAGGATGAAGGAGGTACGGGGCGTGTTAAGCTGATTGATTTTGGGCTGAGCAAATTGCGTGGTGAACGCACGCAGGGGCCGAAGGGGATGGTGATTGGCTCACCGTATTATACGGCACCGGAACAGGAAGCTGATCCTGACGCGGCTGATGCACGATCTGATATTTTTTCTGTGGGTGTTACGTTGTATCGTATGCTGACGGGGATGCTGCCAGCTGAGAATCCCGGCAAACGGCGTCCGGTTTGTGATGTGCATTCTGATCTAGATTGTACATGGGACGAGCTGTTTAACCAGGCGCTTGCTCTTGCGCCCAATGACCGTTTTCCAGACGCCATAGCGATGATCGATGCGCTTGATACGTTGGAGACGGCGTGGAATGCGCAGAAGGACGCTGTCTGCACCGCGCCGAATTTGTTGCTTGAACCGAAGCAACACGAAGCGGACTGGGAACCGCGTAATGTGGCGGTAAAGAAGAGCAGCAAAGAGGCGCGCGAGGCGTTTGGGCTGGATGAATTGTGGCGACCCAATGAGTATGCCCAAGGCGATTTTTCAGATAATGGCGACGGGACAGTTCGTGACCAAGCCACGGGGTTGATTTGGGAAAAACATGGCTCGCGGTATCCGCTGACGTGGGAACGCGGACAGGCACACGTCGATCGTCTTAATAAGAATCAGTATGGCGACCGCACGGACTGGCGACTGCCCACGATCGATGAATTGACCACATTGATTACTGGTGCGACTGAACCCGGTGATTTTTGCCAGCAGTCGGTTTTTGATCCGCTCAAGGCCCGGCTTTGGAGCTGCGATACCAAGGCGTTCACTGCCGCTTGGTATGTGGACGCAGAACTCGGGTTTGTGTGGTGGCAGGACCGCACCTGCCGATTCTTTGCGAGAGCGGTCTGCAATGGGTAAAGTGGTTAGTTAAAATACTTTCAACAAAAAAACGGCTTGATCCATGAGGACCAAGCCGTTTTACTATTTGGAATCGAGATCGAGCTAGTCGACTTTCTGGTACGCCTTGGGGGCTGCGCCACAGATAGGACATTTCTCGGTAGCTTCGCCGTCCTGGGTGTGACCGCAGATGGAGCAGACGTAAAAGTCAGCGGCTGCGAACTTGTCGCCGGAATCTTCGAGAGCAGCGGTGTAGAGTTCAGCGTGAATTTTTTCTGCTTCGTTAGCAAAGCCGAAGTAACGCAGGATAGCGTTTTCGCCTTCAGCTTCAGCGTCTTTAATCATTCCGGGGTACATGGATTCGAACTCAAAAGTTTCGCCTTCGATGGCGCCTTTGAGGTTCTCCTCGGTGGTACCGATGCCTTTCATCAAACGCAGATGCGCGTGGGCGTGAATGGTCTCGGCTGCTGCTGCAGCGCGGAACAATTTGGCAACGCCGGGCTTGCCGTCTTTCTCTGCTTTTTCAGCAAAGGCGAGGTATTTACGATTGGCCTGGGACTCGCCAGCAAATGCGGCTTTCAGATTGTCTAATGTCTTACTCATGGGTATCTCCTTGAAAATTGTTTTTTGAACATCCGTGTCACTATGTATCTAAGTATGACCATGTATTCAAGAGAAAAATGAGAATAATTCCTGAAAAGAAACTATACCGCTGAAATTATGAAATATTTTATTTGACCTACTACTGGCGGTTCTTCAAATAAAGAGCCGCCTTTACCCGGACGGAAAGGATGAATGTCCGGGTAAAGGCGGCTCAAACCCGCTTGTTATGGGGGAACTTACGTTCCCTGAAATCTTATGCGCCGCGGGTGAAGAGCGTCAGGGTAAATGATGCCATAGTTGCGACTGTGGTTGCTGCGGTCTGTGTGTTGAAGCGGCGTGCACGAAGAGTGCGGCGGCGGGGTGCGGTCTGACGCGGTTGGTTCGCGCGATCAGCCAGGGCCATCATCGACAGACGGGTATCACATTCCATGCTCATATCAATTCTCCTTTTCCTTACACATCAAGCGGGGTGGCCTCGCGGCCTGTTTCCATGACTGAACATCTACGGAAGTCGTGGTAATCAATCCAATTGTATTGTTTGATGGACTTGTTCAGATTTCCTGATGATGATACGGTTCTGGATCAGTTTGAGTAATTGACACAACAAACTCCCTGTAGGAAGAGGAACTTATGGAACTTTACCAACTCAAGACATTTGTCGTGGTTGCAGAGGAAGCACACCTCACCCGTGCAGCAGAAAGATTAAACGCCAGCCAGCCCACCGTCAGCGCACACATAAAAGCGTTGGAAGAGGAATTGGAAACGCGTCTTTTTATCCGCACGCCTAAAGGCATGGACCTCACCGAAGCGGGTGAACGACTGCGCGTTAAGGCGGAAGAGGTGTTGTCTGCTGCGCGCGCAATGAAACTCGAAGCCCGCAACATGGGTGACGAGCTGGTGGGCGACCTTTCGCTCGGCCTCAACACCGATGCCGAATACTTGCGAATTGTGCCACTCCTCACTTCCCTTGGCGAAGAACATCCCAAGATAACGCTACAGATTCTGCAAAGCGCCAGTACGTCCGTGCAGGGAGCCATCCGCAAAGGTCGGCTTGATTGTGGCTTTATTTTTGGCAAGCCACGGCACAAGGATATCCACGCCGTCCTCCTTGATATGACGCGCTTTTTCGTTGCTGTTCCCGACATTTGGAAAGACCGTATCGCCGGAGGACTGGAAGCATTGGCCGATCTCCCGTGGATTCTTGACCCCAGCGACAACCCAGTTCAAAAGCTCATTGATCCCTTCTTCGAAGAGCGCAATATCAAACCCACCAACGCCCTCGAAGTGGATGGTGACGAAGTTATCCGCGTACTCGTGGCAGCGGGCAAAGGCGTTTCTTTCTTGCGCGAGAATGAACTCAAGGCCGCAAACCGAATTGGTATTGTCCACGCCATTCCTTTTGAGGAACTTTCCATCGAACTCCACTTCGTTTGCCTCAAACGCCGCGATCAGGACCCTGTCATGCGCGCCGTCATCGACCATGTCATCAAGGTTTGGGGGTAGGATTTACATTCGGACCTCAGTTCTAATGCCCCTCTTCTCGACCTTGTGGGCATGGAAAACATTGCTCTGCTGAAGCGCTGAGACTGCCGTACACCTCACCGTTTTCACACCTGCCACATCTGTTGCACCTCTCTAAATTTGCCATTTTTGCACAAAATACTTGCCTCCTTTTTATAATGTAGATAGACCGCACTCCCGTTCTGAATCGGGGTTTTCCGGCTCTATTGGAGGTACAATGAAGAAACATATCGTAATACTTATGCTTATGCTGCTTGCCTGTTTTTCAAGCGGGTGTGCCGTGTTGCCCGCGCTCATAACCACCGGTGCATCGTTTGCAGTGCCGCAAACCGCATCCCTTGCCATCACGGCTGCGGGCACGGTGCATAAGACCGTACTTATCGCTGCAGATGAACGAGATATGGACGACATGATTTCCGACAAGATGCTCACCATCCAGGCCCAGGCCATACTTTTGGCCAAACCGGGGGCTGACATGGATGCCACCTGCCTCAATGGTGATATCTATCTGGTGGGCGAATATGCCACTGCTGCTGACCGGGACAGTGCCATCAAGGGAGTTGAAGGGCTGAAAGGGGTCAATTCGGTTAAAGGTGTGATCAAACAGATGCCAACCAGCCTTGTGGCACTCGTTGAGCCGGCGATTGCCGACAACCACGCTGAAACCGTTATTGAAGCGGGACTTTTCAAGGAACTGCACATCCGATCTGCCAATATCGATGTTGAAGTCGTCCAGGGCGAAGCCGTGGTCATGGGTGTGGTCAGGAATGCCGAAGAGGCCGCAGACGTGATTCAACTTATAGAGCAGCTGCGCCCCACATCAAAAACACCGGTCAAAGTAACATCTCTTCTTGTATTTCAGGAATCATTTGAGGCGCATCAACCCCAAATGAACGATCTTTTTGTTCTCCATACAGGGCAGTCAATGCGGAGGATTCCCAAGACTCCGCAAAAGGCGGTCGTCATTGTCGACAAGCCCTCCATCACCTCGTTGGCAGTCTATTTGCCACGCGAACGCTCGGTCTGGCAAAAGGCTCGCCTGGATATGAAGTGGCGTATTCTTTCCCTTTCCAAAGCAGAGACCGACCCCGCTGCACGCAGGGAACTCATCACACTCTCCACCAAGGTGCTCAAGGACAAGCATACGTCCATTGAAGATCGCCTTGTCAAAACGCTGAGACGCACGAAAAACCCACACGTCAGGCAGCATGTGGATACCCTTCTTTCCGAAGTTGATCCGCAACGTTCCGCGCGCATTCAAACTATTGCCTCAAATTAAGGTCTTGCCCTCCGTGCGTGGGTGATTATCCTATGGAATACAATCACCCGGAGGTTACTGCTTATGTCTGCTGATACGAATCTTATTGTTTGCCCCGCTTGCCGCGCCATTAACCGCGTTCAAGCCGATCGCGCTGCCCAGGCCACTTGCGGCAAGTGCAAGACCAAGGTTTTCGAAACCACGTCCATCGAGCTGGTGGGCGCGACCTTTGATCGCCATATTTCCAAGACGGAACTGCCCGTTCTCGTCGATTTTTATTCTTCCACCTGCGCCCCCTGCCTGATGATGGGCCCGCAGTTTGACGATGCCGCCAAAGCGTTGCATCCCGACGCCCGACTCGCCAAGATCGAGTCATCGGCAGAGCCTGTCATAGCCCAGCGTTACAGCATCCAATCCGTGCCCACCCTCATCCTCTTCAAGGGCGGAAAGGAAGTTAGCCGCCAAAATGGCGCCATGCTCACCCAAGAGATCGTGAACTGGGTTAAGAAGCACATCTAAGCTTCCTTTGAGCTAGCCAAAGCTTGGACCTTGGCAAACCTTTGGTGTACGTATTGCTGATCAGTATGTTGCAACCAACGAGCCACCAGTGAAGATTGCCTTTTGTACACCGTTCAAGCCCCTTAAGCACCCGTCCATCTCCGGGGATGTCACCATTGCGCGTGACCTCTTTGAGACGTTTGCGGGCTTTGGGCATGAGCTTGTGCCAGTGGAATATTTTCCTGCAAAAAAAATCTACTGGAAACCGGGCCGCTGGACCGGGGCCAGAGTGGCTGCCAAGAAGATGATCGAACAAGCCAAGGACGTGGATTGCTGGCTCACCTACGGCAGTTATTACAAAGTCCCGGACGTCTTCGGACCATCGGCAGCAAGTCGCCTCAACATCCCTTATTTTATTTTTCAGGCGTCCTACGCACAGAACCGAGCCAAGCGCATTTCCACCTGGCCTGGATACAAGCTCAACCGACGGGCCATGCTCAAGGCTGACCACATTTTCTGCAACCGCATGAACGACGTTACCGGGTGCGCAAAGCTACTGCCCGAAGACCAATACACTTACATAAAGCCCGGAATCCCAAGCGGCATGTTCCAACGCGACGAAGCGGCCCGCACGCGCCTCCGCGACCAATGGCAGGTCGGCGACACCCCTGTTGTCATGACCGCAGCCATGATGCGTCACGGCGTCAAAGCCAAAGGGTTGGAGTGGGTTATTTCGGCCTGCGCCGAGCTGCTTAAAAAGGGCCGCGACCTCACCCTTGTGGTGGCTGGAGACGGTCCTCGACGCGCGGAAATGGAAGCGCTGGCCCATGCGCAACTGGGTAACCGCGTCCGATTCCTCGGCATGGTAGAACGTACCGATTTGTCCGGCGTATTCAGCGCGGGCGATTTGTTCGCCTTCCCCGGCCTTGAGGAAAGTGTGGGCATGGTCTATTTGGAAGCACAGCAATGTGGTCTGCCCGTCGTCGCCACCGACGACGAGGGCGCCCCTTATGTCATTGAAGACGGTCGGTCCGGCCTCGTGACATCGGTGTCCAGAAACGACTTTACCGAAGCGGTAGATCGGCTGATAACAGACACAGAATTTCGCCTAACCCTTGGCAAACAAGCCATGGAATACGCCGGGAGCATCCACGATGCACCCACCAATTATCGAGAAATGGAGCGGATCATGGAAACGATCGTGCTGCAAAGGAAGGGATTGTGACCACATTTTTCTGCATGCGACACGGCTTGACCGAATGGAACCGCGACAAACGTATCCAAGGCCAATCAAACACCGACCTATGCGATGAAGGCCGCGAAATGGCCCGTACATGGGCCGAATCTCTGGCTGATAATCACTTTGATTGCATCCTCACCAGCGATCTGAAACGAGCCGTTGAGACTGCCGAAATCATCAATGAAAAGCTTGGCCTGCCCATGCACACCGACCCACGTCTGTCTGAACAGGATTGGGGCGAATGGACCGGCCTGTCAAAGAGCGACCTCGAAGGTATGCGTAAGCTCGTCAAAACACAGGAATATCAAGGTTTCGCATTCCAGCCGCCGAGCGGCGAGAGCCGGGACGATGTCCTCATGCGCGCCTGTGATGCCTTCCTCGATTTTTCCGTAGAGAATCCATCAGCCAAGGTATTGGTCGTCACGCACAACGGAGTGCTCAAATGTCTGACATACGCCCTCTCCGGCCTCGACTTCATGCCGGACGAGCAATGTCCCATCAAGCCGTACCACATGCACCGGATCGAAATATTTGAGAACGAACTCGCGCTCGGCGAAATCAATATGGAGCTCTAAATGCGTATTGTTTTTTACTGCCAGCACGTGCTGGGTGTCGGCCATGTTTTCCGAAGCCTAGAGATCATCAAAGGCCTCAAAGATCACGAAGTCATCATGGTCACGGGCGGTGCCGAAGTCGATTTCGATACGCCTGCACACATGACGCACATCCAGCTTCCCGGCCTCATGATGACCCCGGATTTCAAGGAGTTCATCGCCCTTGAAGAAGGCGTCACCGACATCGAAGATGTCCTCACCCGCCGTCTCAAGCAGTTCAAACAAATCATGAAGGAATACCGCCCGGATATCTTTCTGGTAGAACTCTTCCCCTTCGGACGAAAAAAATTCCGCTTCGAGCTACTCCCCATCCTCGAAGGCGTCGGACTCAACACCTGGGGACAATGCAAAGCCGTCTGTTCCGTCCGCGATATCCTCGTAGAAAAAGTTGATATGAAACGCCAGGTCGAGCGCGTCCATTCCATGCTCAACCCAAATTTCGACGCGGTGCTCGTCCATTCCGACCCAAAACTGGTCACCCTCGACGAGACGTTCCCCGGCGTAGACGGCATCAAGCCGTCCGTACACTACACTGGCTACGTCGCCCGCAAGCCCAAGCCCGGAGCCGGAGTCGCCCTACGCAAGGAACTCAACATGGGCGACACGCCCCTCATCGTTCTTTCCGTCGGTGGCGGACACATCGGTTCAAATCTGCTCAAAGCAACACTCAACACCTACTCGCTCCTCGCAAAAACGCACCCACACAATCTCTGCGTCTTCACCGGACCCTACGCCACAGCCGAAGACTTCCAAGAATACCAAGCCACGGTCGCCGACCAAGACTGGATCACAGTAAAACGCTTCACCAAGCGGTTCCCCGACTATCTCGACGCCGCCAATCTCTCCATCTCCCTCGGCGGATACAACACTACAATGAATCTCCTCGCCACCGGAACCTACGGGCTCATGTACCCGTTCCTCCAAAATCGCGAACAACGCATGCGCACCACCCGGCTCGAAGAACGCGGCATAGTAAAAATGCTCCTCAACGACGATCTCACCCCAACAACCCTCGCCAGCCACATGGCCGAAGGACTCGACCGCGAGCCAAAGCCCCACGGCTTAAACTTAGACGGCGGGCCAGAGAGTGCGCGTATTTTGGAAGAGTTGATTAAGCAGTAGGTTCGGTTGGGGGATGCCTCCGGCGGCGCCTTCAGCGGGACCAAAGAACCCTTTGAGAAAAGGGTTCTCTGGACTCTCCTAAACTTTTTGGTGCGCTTCGCGATAGCGTGCGAACGCGGTAAGGCGGGCCTTTCCGCCGTGCCTATTAACGATTTGAGCCGAAAAAAGCGGTCGATGCTGTATCCTTTTTATTGGAACAGCATCGGCCGCTTTTTTCGGCTCAAATCGTGGAGGTAGTTTTAGGAAGAAGACTAGGAAACTCTTAATTACATTTTCATCTCAAACGAAAACACAACGAAAAGCCACGCAATTTCGCCGCAACCCACCGCACGCGCGA
>JAFLJT010000270.1 GCA_022712855.1 Pseudodesulfovibrio sp.
TGGCGCAAACCACACCACAGGGTGTTCTCGACAATGAATGGGTCTGCCCGGACGGTTCGTATAGTTTGGGATTTCTGATCGAGGACTACTACACCCATCTGCAGGGGCATGCGGAACACTACAAGGAACGGTTGGCTGAAGTTTCTGTATAATGAACAGATTAAACCATGACCGACATGCAAAACGACGCTTTGTACGTACTTTCCCTGCTTCCATTTTCTGAGAATAATGCTATCGTAGGTCTGTTCGTGTAGTACTTAAACGAACAATTGGTTTGTGCGGAACACGACGACTATACTTACGTTGATTACAATAGTTGGAGGGAGCTATGGCAGACATGCTCGATTGGACCAGCGCTGATCTGGAAAAACTCGATACCAAGACGTACGAAGGCCGTGCCGATGAAATGGCAGCGCGCCTCGTGGAAGAAACCGGGGCCGGGCGGCTACCGTTTTTGACCATGCCATACGCGGCCATGCTCAAGCAGGAGCTGGCTGATCTTAAGGATTACCTCAAGACTTTTGACCATATGTTGTTGCTCGGTATTGGTGGCTCTGCACTGGGCGCCCGGGCGTTGCAACAGGCGTTTTTTCCGCAGCAGGACCAGCCGGGTCACGTTGGCCCGTCACTGTGGATTGGGGATAATATCGATGCTTACGCGCTGGAAGCGTACCTCGCCAAACTCCCCCCGGAAAAGACCGTTATTGTGACGGTTTCCAAGTCCGGCGGCACTATCGAAACCGTGGGACAATATTTCATTCTCAAGGAATGGGCGCAGAAGCATCTGGGCGACCGTTGGTCCGAACACATGCTGCTCGTTACCGATGAAGAGCAGGGATTCCTGCGCGGCGAAGTCGAGACCTACGGCATCAAGGCGCTGGCTGTGCCCGATAATCTCGGTGGTCGCTATTCCGTCCTTTCCGCCGTGGGCCTCATTCCCGCCATGTTCCTGGGTATGGACATCGACGCACTCATGAGCGGCGCTCAGGAAGTTGCGGCATTGCTCACAGATCCAGAACTTACAGGCGAGGCACTGGCCGGGCACAGTTCGTTCCAGCTTGCTGTCTGGGCGGCGGCGCTTCAGGATAAGGGATTTGATGAGATGATCTTTTTCGCATATATCCCCTTGTGGGCGAGTTTCGGCGACTGGTTCGCCCAGCTCTGGGCCGAGTCTCTGGGCAAGGAAGGCAAGGGCAGTCAGCCAGTGCCAGCCCTCGGTGTAACGGACCAGCATTCCGTAAACCAGATGTTCATGGACGGTATTCGCAACAAGGCGTGCCTGTTCCTGACCTGTCCGAGTCTGCCAGCCGGACCAAAGTTCCCGTCTGACCTGCCCGATCAGTTCGAATATGTTCGCGGCAAGGACTTTGGGGAACTGCTCCAGGCGGAAGGGCTTGGTACACAGATGGCGCTGTCACAAAATGGCGTGCCGCTGGTGGAACTTCGCATGGGCGAAGACGGACCGAAGCAAGCAGGCAAGCTCATTGCGTTGCTCGGTGCGGCCACTATTCTCACAGGCTGGCTCATGGGTATCAACCCGCTGGACCAGCCCGCAGTTGAACTTGGTAAGCGCCTTGCCAAGGCCCGCATGAACGCGGACGGATTGGACGAAGAAAAGGCTGACCTCAACGAGTATCTGACCGCAGACAGGGATATACGGGAGTTCTAATTCATTGACGAAAAATAATGCCAGTGGCAGCAGCCAGCTCCAGTTTGTACGTTTTATTTCGGTGAGCCTCTTTGCCATAATTCTCGGCATCAGCCTGCTGTTGTCGGTCTTCATATCCAAGTACGCGGAACGAACCCTGCTGGAGAAGCAGGAGGAATTCGGCCTACTTTTGGCGGAAAACGTCAGCCATCAGGTGTTCACCCGATTCGTCATGCCTACGGTCATGCGTTACGGCGGCATTAGTCTGCGTCAGGAAGAGCAGGCCAAGACGTTGGATGAGGTTGTGCGCAGTACGGTGCATAGCTTCCACGTCACCACCCTGCGTATTTATGACGCCAGCGGCGTCATTACCTATTCATTCGATAAAGATGAAGTCGGCACCAAGGGCCGTGCGCTCTATATGGTTTCCCGGACATGGGAAACTACTGAATTTTCATCGAATATTATAGCCAAGGTGTCCAAGTTCGCTTCCTTGCTTCGGTTTGACCTGAAACCGGGCAGTTTGAAACTTCGGGCGTATTATCCGCTACGAGCCGAACGCAGCCTGACCAATATCTCGGAAAACCCGATCATGGGCATCCTTGAATTCGAACAGGATATTACGCATGATTTTTTAGCTATGCTCAATTTTGAACGTCTGGTTATCGGTTTTTCTCTTATTACGTCCCTCATTCTGTTTTTCCTGGTTCTGGCCGTTCTTCGTCGCGCAGAGCGCATGAGTAATCGTCAGCTTCAAGAAAAGGAGCAGCTCATTTTTGAGTTGCAACAGCAGGAAAAGCTGGCAGGCATGGGACGTATGGTGGCCGGAGTGGCGCACGAAATTCGCAATCCGCTCGGTATCATCTGTTCCAGCTCCGAACTCATCCTCAAGAAAGCGAAAAAGGAAGGGAACGCCAATACCCGTATCCTTGAAGCGCTGCACGAAGAAGCCAAGCGGTTGACCCGTACTGTTGCGGAATTTCTGGATTATGCGCGACCTAAAAGGCCGACCATGATGGACGTGGACGTGGGTAAGATGCTCGATCAGGTGGCAGTGTTCATGGAACCTGAATGCGAGAAACTCGGCGTGATTATCGACCGCGAATATTCAGACGACATGTCGGCTCTGGGTGATAAGGATTTGCTCTACCGGGCATTTTACAATCTGGTTTCCAATGCGTTGCAGGCCATGGACGGCGGCGGCCATGTTTATATCCGAGCTGCCCGTGCCGAGGGTGTTTTGCACGTTACTGTTCAAGATACCGGCCCCGGTTTTCCTCCGGAACATATCGAGCAGATCCGCGATCCGTTTTTTACCACCAAGGATCAGGGAACCGGCCTCGGGCTGGCTCTGGTGTCAACAATTTTCGAATCCCATGGTGTGGAGATGCACCTGAGCAATGCCGATGACGGCGGCGCTCGGGTTGACGTCATCTTCTCGGGGCAATAGGACACGGCATGTCAAAAGCGTGGATACAAGCCAAACACCCGGAGTTCATACGGGATCTCTTCAAGTTTTTCTGCCAGAGTTGTGAGCAATTGGAAGCTCAGTTCGACTCCTTCGATGAAGATGGCAGTGTTGAATTTGAGACACTCCAAGATCTTCTGGGCAGCGAAATGGACAAGGGGTTACTCTGGCGTATGAAAGACACGGCCCACCATGTTTTTCGCAATGATCCGCACTCGCAACTTGGCGGTCAGTTCCTGGACTGGGCCATCGGGTATATTTTCCATGAAACGATCAAGTTCAAGGAAGATGCCTACCAAAAACAGAACTATGCTCCATGGTTCCATAAACTTTCTGAAGGGGAATTGGACGGTTCGGAGAAAGAAATTACCGGACAGTTTTTCCAGATTTTGAACCAGACGGAAGAATCCATGCGGCGTGAAACCGACCGTATCCGGTTCATCATGGCCAAATGTCGTCAGCTCTTGCCTTATTATCTGCGGCGGTATAGTGATAACGTCCTGTTAGCACGGTATATTTTTTCAGAGAATGCGATGGTTAAGAGTGTCTTTAAAGAGGAGTACGATGGGTTGATTTTTGCCATTTATGGGCCTCAGCCTGAACGTATGTTCATACTTGCCAGCCAGTCCTTGAGATTGGGTGGTTGGATGGAGGAGGCATCCGAGGCCTTGGAGAAAGCTCTGGAGAAGAACCCAACGAGCAAAATTGTGTTGCAAGAAAAGAAAATAATTGATAATTGGCAGAGAAGGATAAAAACTTGACCTGTCTACAAACAGGTTGATTCCGACTGAATACTAATTCGAGGAGGCCGTTAATGAAGAAGCTGATTTTACTCGCAATCGCCATGTGCTTAGTGTTTGCGTGGGGTTGTTCCAAAAAAGTGACGACTGAACCCGAAGTGGTTGTTGTCGAAGAAAAAGAAGTCATCGTCGCTGAAGTTGTTGTTGACCCTATGCAGGTCTACAAGGCTGAATACGATGCTCTGCCCGTATCTCATACCGTCACCAAGGGCGAATGCCTGTGGTGGATCTCTGAGTACAAGCATGTTTACAATGATCCTTTCATGTGGCCCCTGATTTACAAGGCCAACCGTGACCAGATCAAGAATCCTGATCTGATTTACCCCGGCCAGCAGTTTGATGTGCCGCGTTACGGCTTCGACCTCGAAGAGGTTAAGGGAGCACGTAAGGACGCTGGTGCACCGTGGCAGGCTCTTGAGCCCGGCCAGGATGCCCTGTTGCCCGCAGAAATGCGTGCAGCTCTCGGCTACAGCTTCTAGTACACGCCTCTATTTGTAGATATACCGCCCACTCTTTTTGAGTGGGCGGTTTTTTTGTGATTCTGAATGACTTTGAGTCATCTCATTGACACACTCCGCCGCCTGGGGGATGTTGAATCAAAGAGGAACAATTACAAGTTGCTTGCTTTTTTGGCAGGTGCCTGAAATTTGGAGGAAGAATGAACGTAGTACATACAACGATTGTAGCGCTGGCTCTGTTTCTGGCGGCCCCGAATCTGGGACTGTGTCAGGATTTAATGGTCTATCCCGCACAGGGGCAGACACCAGAACAGACTGAAAAAGATAAATTTGAGTGCTATAATTGGGCCAAGCAGCAATCTGGTTTTGATCCCATGCAGATACCCACCGCAACGACGGCACCGCCCAGCACTCAAGCTCAATCCGGTGGTGTGGCAAAGGGTGCTCTCAGGGGTGGCGCAGCTGGTACCGTTATTGGCGCTGCAACCGGCGGTTCTAAGAATGACCTTCGCAGGAGCGCGCGAATTGGCATTGTAGGCGGAGCTGTAGCTGGCGGCGTGAGGCGGAGCTCGGCCAATAAGCAGAAGGAAGCCGAACGGCAGCAGTGGGAACAGCAGGAAAGTGACAAATACTTCAACCAGCGCAATAATTACAACCGCGCTTATGGTGCCTGCCTTGAAGGCAAGGGCTATACCGTCAAGTAGCGAGTCACTATCAATACAACGATTAACCGCCGATCTGCACGCAGGTCGGCGGTTTCTTTGTGACAGCTTTTGTCTGTCTGCAAAACGGGTCGCTTCTTGCCAGAATCCTGCCCAGAGAGTACCCAATGCGGAAGATGTTGCGTGGAATACTTATACTCATTGCCATACTGTGGGCGATTCCGGCTTGGTCTGCCCAGCCTGAAATTGTACCCACGCCGGACTTTTTGCTGTCCGCGCCCACCAACGTGTCCAAGGATCTGCGTCTTGAAGCGGATGTCAGCTATGTGGGTGAAGCGGATTTTACTGGCGGCCTTGGCCGCGTGAAGGTGTTGCGTACTACGCTGTCTGCCGATTATTCGATATTTCGACTTTCCTATGGTTTGTCTCATTTCATGTGGAAAGATGGCGGCGCGTCAACTTTCTCGACTGATGCCACAACGCCCTGGGACAACCTGCATGATGTCACATTGCAGGCGCGACTTCTGAACAACAAATTAACCGATAAATGGCGCTACTGGGTCAACGGTGAATTGTCTTCATCCTTTGAAGAGGATTTTCCCGGCGCAGTGGGTGTGGGTTTCGACGGCGGTGTGGCATACGATTTCTGGAACGGCTGGATGCTCGGTGTGTCAGCCAAGACCATCGCGGTCAGCGCTCTGTCCGATGACCTCTTTGGTGAATTGGAGTTGGGACTGGCTTTGGCCGTATCTCAACGAGCATTGCGCGAGACGCTGAAAAGTTTAGGGTTATTCACAGGAGCCGCCGACGGCACAGAAAAGATCGGGTTCAGCGTAGCCCTGTCGGGAGCGGAAAAAACCTACCGCCTTTCTTCAAACAGTCCAGTCCGCAAGAACGGTTATCTCGGTCTGGTTCGGTCCAAGGCCGGAGCATATCTCGATTACTCTCCCAACGATAAATGGACATTCTCCGTCGGCCCGGAATATCATTACTCTCGCAAGTACAAACTCTATGACTCGTCGGGAAAGCTACACTCTTCGCATCGGCTGGATAGTGCCTGGGGTGGGTATGCTCGTGTTCTCTTGAAATTTTAGGCGTTCTCTTCCCATTTTTTGCTGAGAAAATGAAAAAGCGGATGGCCACCAATGAGCATCCCCTTTGTCCATTATCCTTGGTTTCCCAAGAAAATATATACTTCTACGCTTGAGCGCCTCTTGCTCGATCAATTCTGGCGTGCGCTTCGGTCATGGGTTGGGCGTGCCCAGCCATGACTTTGGCGGTCATGATCCAGACCTCGAGGAGTTCGTCTTTGGTCAGGTCATACCCTTGAGCGGAGATATAACTCTCCATGGCGGATTTGTGGTTGATGGTCATGGCGACCTCCATCATGCCGGGATTGGCCATGACATCGCCAACCAGACGGGATAATTCGTCTCTGCTCATCTCGATCCTCCACGTAAGGGTAATGGTTTACAATTACTCTACCTTTATGACGGTCACGCTGTTCTTGGGTGACCCCTCAACCACTTTATCGCTGTATACCATGTAGATAAGAACATCGCGTACCTGATCGTAGAACCGGACCACCTGCATGGACTTGAAGATCAGTGACGTGTTCTTCTTGAACACACGTTCGCCGTCCTTCTTGCCGGACTGAACATTGTCCGGCACGGAGATCGGCCCGGTGCGTATGCACTCGATGGATGCATCCGAGGAATCTTCGGCCACGCCGATCATGCCCGTAACGCCGCCCTTGCGCGCCCGACTCAGGTAACAGGTCACGCCTGGTACAGCCGGGTCATTGAAGGCTTCGATAACGATATCGTCATCGCGGCTGAACATGTGGAACACGGTGTCGACAGTTCCAATGATTTCAGAGGCAACAGGAGATGGGACCACTGCGCACATCAGGAATGCGAGGAGCAGAACACGGAAGAACCGCCTGAAAGGCGAACGTCGTTTTTTTGAGAGAAACTCTAGAGAATTCATAGAGTGTTATTTAGCAAGGGTAGGGGGGAATAGCAAGTGGCAGTGATTGGAAAAAAGGGGGGGGCGAGGGCGAGAGGCCGGGAAATGTATCATCAATGAAGTAAGGGTGTCGTCAGGGGCAGGGCTCTTTGCTTGACATTGACGTGGCGAATTGCGAATCCTCTTGTCATGGTAGTAGAAACAGGAAAATTCGATTCACTTGGGGCTTCGTACGAAACAGGAAGCAACGCGGGGTTGCTGTTGGCCATTGCTCGCAGCGCTGAGGATTTGACGTCCGGAAAGGGGTGGCCTGACGGCGTTCATGACCTATTGGAGTCCTTGGGACGCGTTACGGGTGTGAGCCGCGTTTGGATTTTCCAGACTATTTCTTTGACCGATACGCATATCACCCAGAATTACACTTTCGAGTGGGCGTCTGCCCCAAAGCACATACAGATCGGTATGCCCATGTTTAGTATGTTTACCAGCCTTATCGATCGCCCGGAATATCGGGATATGATCGAGAGCAGGAAGCGCGGAGAGTGGCAGAAGGTCATTACCTGTCACACCGAGCCCGGTTGGTTGCGCGACAATCAGGAAGTGCAGAAAATCAAGTCCATGCTCACGATCCCGGTTATGGTGGAGGATGAATGGTGGGGGACACTTGGTTTTGATGACTGTGAACGTGAGTATGACTGGACGGACGTTGAAATTGCATTGCTCAAGACGGCTGGTTATTTGATTTCCAACGCTGTTTTGCGGGATCGGTTAAGTGCAAAGCGTAAACAGTTCGATATTATGAAAAGGCTGACCGAGAGTAGCACGTGGGCGTATGATTTTAGGACTGGTCAAATCTGGTGTTCATCGGAGCTGATTCATTCTGTTCCTACGCCAACGGATAATTTTCGTATGTCTGTTCGCGAAGGTCTGCGTCAGGTGCACCCGGATGATCGTAAGGCGTTGCTGGGGGCAATCCGGGACTTTATTGCGAAGAAAAAAGATGTCTTTCGGCATGATGTTAGGCTGCTTACCGATTGCGGTGGTTTGCGTTGGGTGGAGATGATCGGGAACATTAGGCGTAGCGAGAATGGAAAACCAGAACAATTTGCGGGCATTGCGGTTGATATTCGCGCTCGTAAACAGGAAGAGGAACGCCTTCGCGAAGAAGCTGTCACTGATCCGTTGACGGGTGTTATGAATCGCCGCATGTTTTGGCGCAAGCTGCAAAAACAAATCGATCATTCCATGGATGTGGGCGAACCATTTGCCGTTTTGCTTCTCGACATTGATTGCTTTAAGGGACTTAACGATAAATTCGGCCATGTTGTCGGCGACCAGGCCTTACGAAATTTTACCAAAATTTGTTACAGGGCCATGCGAAAGCAAGATCTCCTGGCTCGATTGGGTGGCGATGAATTCGGCGTACTTCTGCCTGGAGTTGATGCCGAACTGGCGCGCGACATTGGGGAAAGGCTGCGTCGGTACGTCGTTGGAACACCCTATTTCTTTGAGTCCAATCAAGTCCTTATGTCCACAAGTGTCGGGCTGGCTGTACATGATGGTCAGTTGACGACCCCGGATCGTATTATAGAAAGAGCCGATATTGCGCTGTATACTGCGAAGAAGGCGGGACGAAACTGTCTTATCTCCGCCGAGGAAGCCAATTGCATGGTGTCATTCGATGCAGACAAAGTCCCTGACAAATCGGGAATAGTCTAACCCTTTTTCTGGTTTTCATTCCGAGAGATTGTACGGGGGATACTCCCTAAATCACTCGACGCCCCCCCCCTGCCCATGCTAAGAAATCGCAAAAAAGAAGGGGGCTTTTCGGTTTCTTTCTTTTTTCCCGCCCGGCTACCCTGACTATGTGGTCAAGGCCATTTCCCACCGGGCGGTTTTTTATAGATTTATTATGGGAGTTTATACCATGGACAAGTATTCGAAGCAGGCTCTTCAGGTCGCCAAGGAAGTGGTGATCAAATTTATCGAAGTGGGCCGTATTTCCCCTACTAATTTTGGGCAGAATTTCGATGTCATTTACAAGGACATCATGCGCACCGTGACCGGCGTGACCGCTGGTGACCCTTCCTATGGCGCAGAAGAGACCGCAGAGGTCGAAACGGAGCAGGGCGAATAGATGACCAAGCCTTCTGATCAGTCTGATATGAATTCCGCCACGGGCGCGACGACCCCGGCCGAACACGGCAAACGTGTGGCCGATATGTTCGGGCGCATTGCCGGATGGTACGACTTTCTCAATCACGCCCTGAGCGGTTGTCAGGATATTTACTGGCGCTACCGTCTTGCTAAGGCCGCTCGGCCTAAGCCGGGCGAGACTGTTCTTGATCTGGCCGCCGGAACCATGGACGTGTCCGTGGAACTTATGCGTCAGTATCCCACCTGCAAGGTTGCGGCGCTGGATTTTGCGCTGCCCATGTTGGAAACCGGCAAAGCCAAGAAGCTCAAGGACGGGCGGGAAGATGTGATCTTCCCGGTCCAGGCCGACGGGCGGGCGCTGCCGTTGCCCAAGGAGTGTATGGGCGCGGCGACCATCGCGTTTGGTATCCGCAACATCCTGCCGCGTGAGGATGCGTACAACGAATTTTTCCGCGTGCTCAAACCGGGCGCACGGCTGTGCATCCTTGAATTCGGCACCGGCTCCAAGCGGGTGTGGAAAGGGCTGTACAATTTCTACCTCGACAAGCTGCTGCCGTTCATCGGCGATCGCATTTCCGGCGACCCCGGCGCGTACCGCTACCTTGCCGAGACCATCAAGACTTTTCCTGACGAGCGGGCATTGGCCCAAGAGCTGGTCGACGCAGGTTTTGAGCGCGTCTACCACGTGCCCATGATGTCCGGCATCGTCTACCTGCACGTAGGCGAGAAGCCCAAGCGCAAGGCGCAGGCTGCGGCTCCTAAGAAAGCAGCGCCCAAGAAAGCGGCTGCCGAAAAGGCTGTGGCTAAAAAAGCTCCGGCCAAAAAGAAAGCCACCCCAAAAAAGGCGGCTGTGAAAGCTGAGAAGAAGGCTCCGGCCAAAAAGAAGCCGGTTAAGAAGGCTGTTAAAAGTCCAAAGATCGCGCAAAAGAAATAATGAGTAATCCGAGGATCATGGCTGCGAGGCCGATGAACCTGAGAAATTTTGGTTTCTGTTCGGCCAGCGTCACGAGCATGAGCGGCATTTTTTCAGCGAACAGAAAATAGGGGATGCCTTCGAAAACCAAGGCCAACCCGACAGCAGTAATAAGTAAGGTCCAGTCGATGTTCATACCGGTATAGATAGCCGGGAACAGACATTGTGTCCACTTCGGAAGAATAAACGGAGAAAGAATATATGACCATGATCAGTTTCGATCAGTTGAAGAATAGGGACGACGCCATCGCGGTGGTCGGGCTTGGTTATGTGGGACTCCCGCTGGCCGTGGCTCTGGGCCGCCATTTTACCGTGATCGGTGTGGATGTTTCGCAAAAACGGGTGGACGAACTCAATGAGAAGTTTGACCGCACCGGCGAAGTCGATTTCGCCACCGTGGGCGACGACGTTGACCTGACCTTTTCCGCCGATCTCGCCGACCTCGCTCAAGCACGGCTCATCCTCGTGGCTGTGCCGACCCCCATTGATGAATATCGCACGCCCGACCTGCGGCCCGTGAAGGGTGCCAGTGCTTCGGTTGGTGCGAACCTGCAGCCCGGCAGCGTGGTCGTTTTCGAATCCACCGTCTTTCCCGGCCTGACAGAAGAAATTTGTGTGCCTATTCTGGAAGAACAATCCGGCCTGAAATGTGGCGAGGATTTCTGGGTGGGGTATTCGCCCGAGCGCATCAATCCGGGTGACAAGGTTCATCGCCTCGAAACCATCGTCAAGGTGGTGGCTGGTCAGGATGAAGCAACCGGCAAGCTGCTCGAAGACGTCTACGGCACCATCATCGAAGCCGGGACGCATCTGGCCGCGGATATCCGCACGGCAGAGGCGGCCAAGGTTATTGAGAATACACAGCGCGATCTGAACATTGCACTGATGAACGAACTGGCCATGATCTTTGATCGGATGGGTATCGATACGCTGGACGTCCTTGAGGCATCCGGCACCAAGTGGAATTTCCTTCCCTTCCGTCCCGGTCTGGTGGGCGGTCATTGCATCGGCGTTGACCCATACTACCTCACCTTCAAGGCCGAGGCCGAAGGTTTTCATCCGCACGTTATCCTCGCTGGTCGCGAGATCAACGACGGCATGGGCAAGTTCATTGCCGAATCCGCCGTGAAGCGGATGATCACCAACGACGTAAAGATCAAGGGTGCTCGTGTGGGAATCCTCGGTGTGACCTTCAAGGAGAATGTGCCCGACCTGCGCAATACCAAGGTTGTGGATGTCATCGCCGAACTGGAAGACTACGGCGTCACCACGCTGGTTCACGACGCTATGGCTGATCCCGAAGAGGCCAAAGAAGTGCTCGGCATAGAGCTCTGTTCCATGGACGATCTCACCAATCTCGACGCGCTGGTTCTGGCCGTGTCCCATGATGAATACAAAGCCATCCCGGTGGCTGAATTGAAAAAACGGTTCCACAATCCTGCCACGGCATTGATCGTGGATGTGAAATGTTTCTTTGATAGAGCCGAACTCGAATCTGAAAATATCGCCTATTGGCGTCTCTAAGGAATCACATGCTCATAGTCGCTACCGCCACAGCCAAGGAAATGAAGGCTGCTTTTGCTTTTGCACCGGATGCTCCCACTGTGGATCATTGGGAGACTGAGGAATTTGAACTGAATGGCCGCAAACTGCTGCTCACTGTCACTGGTGTGGGGCTTGTGAACGCCGCCATGGCAACCGGACGGCTGGTTGGTCGGCCCGGTATTTCAGGCGTTCTGAATCTCGGCATTGCCGGGGCGTACGATACGGATGAATTTCCCTTGGCGAGCGTCACCCACGTCTGGCGGGAGATATGGCCGGAATATGGTTTGTTGGATGAAAATGGCTTCGCCGACCCCAAGGGGCTCGGGTTTTCCCAAGGGCATATAGGGGGCGATCCCGTCTGGGATCGCGTCAAACTGAACCCGGTCAATGATGCCGAGACCATGAATCTTTCCCTGCCAGAAAACTCCAAGCGTGCGTCGAGCATTTCGCTGTCCAGCGTCACAAGCACAGACGACCGCGCAGGCTGGCTCAAAGCCAACTACTCCGCCGATATCGAGAACATGGAAGGATTCGCCATGGCCTTTGGTGTCAAACAGAAGGGACTGCCGTTCCTTGAATTGCGCACCGTCTCCAATCTGGTCGGCTCGCGTTTCACTGATGACTGGGATCTCAAGGGCGCGTTTAAGAACCTCGGCGATGCCACGAAACACCTTTTTGGGGCATAAATACGTATGCATTTTCAGGCTGTTCAAAAATGGTTGAGTGCTCGGCGCGAAAACGATTCAAGACCGATGCGCAGTCTTTCTACGTGAGGGTTTGAATCGTTTGAAGTAACGACGCAATCAGCCGTTTTTCAACAGGCTAGAAAGCTTTACTCTGTAACCGCAAACTGACATACTAATAAGATATGAACGATTTATTACGCTATTTCCAACGGGAACTTCCCGGGATCAATGATTTTCTCGACGCCGAAGCCGACCAGTTGAACGGGTTGGTCAAGGACGTTGCCAAGCACATCCTCGGCTCGGG
>JAFLJT010000320.1 GCA_022712855.1 Pseudodesulfovibrio sp.
AGTGGTCAGGATTGCGGCAAAACGTTTTGACATAACGGTGGTTCTCCAAAATATAGTATTAACCCATATCTCATAGCAAACTGGCGGGTTCATTGTAAATCGAATTTATATCAGGCGGTATTTCGTTAAAGATCGAACGTCCTGTGCTCCCCCGGTTGGGTATAGATGAACATCTGCGATTGTGCCTGCCCGACTCGTTCCTGAAAGTCCTCCAGCCATTCCGTATTCCCAAATGTGTGCATGGGCACAAACAGCGGTGCCTGAATCACTCGGCACGCCTCATCCCCGCCAGCTAGATTCGGCAGACGTTTATCCACATTGGAGAAAGCCACGTGTGGCGAGAATTCGCGAACACGCTCCAAAGCTTCTCGGAAGAAATTCTCGGTAAATGCCGACTCTTGCGGTGATGCGGATTCCCATATCCACTTGGCAAGATCACCGCCAAAGTAGCAACGAAAGTCACTATCCGTCACCAAAAAAGCCACGCCCAGATCGTTACTCATACGCGTCTCGATCTCCATACCGTCAAAGGCATACACCTCGTCCGGCTCAACGTGGAGCACCTCGCCATTCTGCGGTACAGCTTCGGGCCGCATGTCCTCAATATCGTCGGAAAGCACGTACCGAACGCTCTTGGCCGCCCCCGTCACAGAGGCGAGGTCATCGTTCAAATGGTCGTCATGCCCATGGGAGATAAAGACGGCCAGATCGGTTCCAGCCACAGCATCCCGAACCAGATCGCCTGCCCCTGAAAGCAGATGAGAATCGCCGGGATAGTCGAACAGAAAAACACGGTTCGGCGTTTTCAAAACGAAGCAGTTGTGATGAATATATACAATCTCTATTTCCATGATTCTCCCTGATATTGCTGCACCATATATCCCTGCACGCTTCGAGGCAAGAGACAGAATATACCCGCAACACACCTCTGGCGAACCACACGTCTTTACTGTATCCTCGGGCAATTACATCATCTGGCATCAGGAGAATCCATGCTCACCATCGGCGTCGACACCGGCGGCACTTTCACCGACTTTACCTACACATCAGACTCCGTCGTCGGTACGTACAAAATCCTTTCCACACCGCACAATCCATCAGAAGCGGTCATCAACGGCTTGGCACACATTGCCAAAACCCTTGGCGTAGAAAATGACGCGGAAGCACTCTACATCGTCCACGGCTCCACCGTGGCAACCAATGCCATACTTGAACGCAAAGGCGTCCCCACGGCGCTGGTAACCAATCAAGGTTTCACCGACGTCATCGAAATCGGCCGCCAGAACCGTTCCCGACTTTACGATCTCGCGTACCAAAAAGACCCACACATCGTGCCGCAGGCCATGCGCTTCGGTATACCGGGTCGCGTCACCAGCGAAGGCGAGGTCATCGAAGAATTCGACGATGCAGCCGCACAAGAAATTGTTGATCACATCAAAGAATCCGACGCCGAATCCGTGGCCGTTTGCTGTCTTTTTTCCTTCCTCCACCCAGATCACGAAAAACGCATGGGCGAGATGCTTTCCAAGCTGAATATTCCTGTTTCGCTCTCCCACGAAATCCTCGCCGAATTCCGCGAATTCGAACGGACCTCGACCACCGTGGTCAACGCCTATGTCTCCCCCATAATGACCCGCTATCTAACCGACCTCAAAGCGGCCACAGCAGGCAATGTCCTGCGCATCATGCAGTCCAACGGCGGCTCCATCTCGGCAGACACAGCCATGCGCGAATCCGTACGCACTATCCTCTCCGGCCCGGCTGGCGGAGCGGTGGGCGCACTCGAAATAGGACGCGCAGCCGGATTCGAGACTCTCATAACATTTGATATGGGCGGCACCAGCACAGACGTCAGCCTCATGAACGGCGACCTGCCGTTGACCATGCAATCCTCCATCTCCGGCTATCCGGTGAAGGTGCCCATGATCGACATCCACACCGTTGGCGCGGGCGGCGGTTCCATCGCGGCTCTAGATTCCGGCGGTTCACTCACCGTCGGCCCCGAAAGCGCGGGCGCAACCCCCGGCCCCATCTGTTACGGTCAGGACGGCAACAAAATCACGGTCACAGACGCCAATCTCTACCTCGGCCGGATCGTCCCCGATCATTTTCTCGGCGGCGGCATGGACCTCGACGAAACCGCAGCCCGAAACGCGGTGGAAGTCATGGCAAGCGAACTCAACATGGCCCCCATCGAGCTGGCCGAAGGCGTATTGGCCGTCGCCAACACCAACATGGAACGCGCCATCCGCGTTATCTCAGTTGAAAAAGGCTACGACCCGCGCGAGTTTACTTTGTTCTCTTTCGGCGGCGCGGGCGGCATGCATTGCGCCGATCTAGCCCGATTGCTCGGTATGCCCACGGTCTTCATCCCGGTGAATCCCGGTATCCTCTCAGCCACAGGAATGCTCATGGCTGACGTGGTCAAAGACTATTCGCGCACCGTCATGCGCACGACCGACCAATTCTCAGCAGACGCCATGGAATCCATATTTTCGGAGATGGAAACACAGGGCCGGAGCGACCTGCAAGCCGAAGGCGTGCGTGCGCAAAGCGTGGTCCATGAACGTTACCTCGACATGCGCTACACAGGTCAATCCTTCGAAATCATCGTCCCCTTCTCCACCGATCCAGCAGAAGCATTCCAAACCCTGCACGAAAAGCAATACGGCCACCGAAACCCGAACAAACCAGTGGAAGTGGTCAACGTCCGCCTCCGCAGCCTCGGCCGTCAGGAAAAACCAGAACAGTCGAAACAAGAGGCCGCAGGAAAAACTCTCTCCAACGCCGCCCAACTCGGCGAACACCAGGCAGTTTTCCACGGCAAAACTCACACCACGCCCATCATCGACAGACAACACCTACGCCCAGGAAACACCTTCCTCGGCCCAGCCATCATCGTAGAATACACCTCCACCATAGTAGTCCCGCCCAACACCCAGGTCCGCGTAGACTCACACTCCAACCTACTCCTCAAAATAGAAGGCTAACCACACACACTTTTCCCCTTGACCAACCCAACCCCCCTGGTTTAAAAATCGACTCCCGTTTCGCCAAGATAGCTCAGTTGGCAGAGCAACTGATTCGTAATCAGTAGGTCGTGAGTTCAATTCTCATTCTTGGCTCCACCGGAAACACAGGGCTGATAAGGGTTTACCGCCTTTATCAGCCTTTTCTCGTACCCCCGAAAACTACCGAAAACTACCGCAGAGGGACCCCCCTGGGGGTCCCTCTACCCCATATTGGGGTCCCTAAAGGGTCCCTCTGATTTTCTATTTTTTTGCTTGTTCGGGATTTTCCCCGATTCTCTTGCAGCCAGCGATATGCTACCCACAACGCAGGAGGAGGAAATAGACAATGGAGCCAAACATGCAAAAGCACCTAATTACAATTGAGCTATCTGAGTACGATAGAAAGACACGTAGGAACCTTCTTGCTGTATCATTTATCTCAATATTGATCGCGGCACTTCACATCACAGTGAAAGACCCAAAGATCTTTGGAACAACAATAAATGGCCTAACGAACGAGACGCTCTCCTATGCCCTCATATTAATGACGGTGTATTACCTAGCCCAGTATTCATACAGGTTCGCAATAAGCAAAATGATATCAGAGCTTGAGTCCTTGAAAGCTTTCTCTCAAGAAATCGACCCAGACGAGTATGAGGAAATGCTAGAAAGAGCAGAAGCGAACATACCGATTAACAGATTAAACCACTTGAGAACTGAAACAAAGGAAGATCCAAAAGAACATTACATAAGAAACAGACAACGGTACTATAAAGATTTTATTAACCAGAAAACAAAATCAATTACAGTTGCAACTTACGTCTTTGACCTTGTCCTGCCGATACTCGTCGCAGTCACAAGCATAGCGATGCTTATTTCAAAAAACTTAGTATAAAACACATCCGAAACCTCTATGTCAGACGTCCCTCTGATTTGCTACTTTTTGTGGGAGAAGAGATCGACCGGCCCGATTTTTACCAAGTTCACAGCTTCCGCTAGGTGATCTTCGGTAACGTGGGCATAGGTGTCGGATGTGGTTTTGAATTCGTCATGGCCGAGCAGCTCCTGCAGGGCTTTGATGCTGCCGCCCTTTTCAAGGAAATCAACAGCGAAGGAATGGCGCAGATCGTGGAGCCGGAGATGTCCGAGTCCCGCCGCCCTCATCGCTTCCTTGACCTTGTGCGTGTAGGTGTCGGCATGCGCCCACCGATTGAATATACGGCCCCGGCTTTTCTTCATGGAATTGAGAACCGCCCTGAAGGACGCGCTCATCGGGTAGGTTCTGTTAAGGTGTCTCTTCTCCTGGGCTATGAAATATTTATTAGCGTCCCACAGAATGTCATCCCAAGTCAGCCGGAAGATTTCCGACCGACGGCGGCCAGTAGTGAGACAAGCCGCGACGAAGCGGCGGACGTCAACATCCTTGATGGCATTCAGAAACTCAGTAACCTTGCCCGGATCGACAAACCCCACCCGCTTATTCTTGGGTAATTCCGAGGCCCCCCTGAAGGGGTTGGCCTTGAGATAACCCCACTCCACGGCTTTTTTCATGACGGCCTTGGAATGACGTATGTAGTTGTTAATGCTGTTCGGCTTCAGCTTCCGGTTTCGGCGCTTCAGCTCATCTATGGTCTTTATGGTCAGACGGTCGAGGCGTTGGCTTTCGCCCTCGATCGCAATGATCTTATTCAGGGCCAGCATATTGGCCTTGAAAGTTTTATGCGGCTGAGTGTCTTCAGCCATCGGCTCATATTCTTTCTTGAATTCGCCCAGGGTTTTGCTGCACTCACCTATGATGTGGTCGAGCTTGCCTTTGAAATAGGCATCCTTGAGTCTGTTCAAACGGCGGCAGGCTTTGGAATAATCGGCGGTCCCCAAGGACAAGCGCCGTTTATCCAGCTTGTAATAGTAGCTGCTCTTTCCCGAAACCTTGCAGGGCTTTTTGCTTATGGCCATAACATCCACCATTGGCCCGGCCTTCTCAATGAGGGCGAGGACTTCTATGTCCAGTTCGCTGACAGGGGATGACAGAGAGCTTTCAAGGATTATCCAATCCTTGCGCTTTCCTGCCAGGCGTTGCTTGGCTACTACATGTCCACCGTCGATCCACTTCAGCATGGTATCCCGATGACAGTTAGCAGCCTCGCATGCCGCACCCATTTTCAACCAACGTTCCATTAAAGAGCCCTCGTTTTTTGAGGACTCTCTTGTTGCACGGTTGAAACACTTCCGTCAACCGAACGTTGTTTTCACGAGAAACCATATCTATTCTTTATTGCTCAGATGGCCCAGCTGCCCGATTGAGAATAGCCCCAGAATCCACTCCAATAGCCCGACACAGCCGGACAAGATCACTGGCACGCATGGGTTCCCGCCCTGACATCATCGCCTGAATATCTGCCAGCTCGAGCACTTCCAATTCGCTCGCCATATCTGGGAGATCCTTGCCTATGGCGGCGGCTACAGCCGCAAGGGTTGAGGCTATCTTTTTATCCATTGCAGTTACGGCCCGGTCCGGGGAAGGCGGAGGAAGCCCATCGTCTTGAGCAAAGACATCCGCAAGAGGGATTCTCAATCTGTCCAGATAGCGAATCATATCCCGAAAAGAGACATGCTCCCCACCTCGGCCCGTTGAAACCCAACGGCTAACAGAAGCCCTGGAGCTTCCCAACAAACGAGAGAGAGCCGCTTGCGACTCTCCTCCTTTTATCCGCTCATCAATCTTTTGAATGATAAGCTCCCACGCACGATTTGTTACTTTATAGCTATCCATAGTTTCGTTCATATCTCCCCCTGCGTCCACCGCGCGTATCAATTCGCTTGACTTAGTTGTTACACCTGTGAAACAAATAGGCCATGAAAAACGACAACGCCCTTGAACGCTATCGACTGAAGCACCAACTTTCCTACGCCGCCCTCGGACGCCTGGCCGGAAAAAGCCGCCTGGACGTCTCACGCCACTGCAAGGTGGACGAAGTCCCAAAGGCCGCGGCGGTGGACTACCACGCAAAACTCTTAATCCCGATGGAGGAGCTTTGCCCCTCCGCCTACACCAACGAGTCTAAGTCCTAGCACAGGGAGAAATCCCCACAACCCGCGTATTTTGACACGGAGGAGAAATACAATGGAAGACTTCTTTGATCCCAAGAGCCTGGCCGGAATGGACCCAACGGATGCCTTCAAGGCGGCGTTCTCCATTTCAGGACTGACAGAAAAGCAACTCATGGAAAGGATGGGATGGAAACTCGACAAGACCCGCCGCACTTTTGCGACCGGGCGTTTCTTCCCCTCATTCGAAGAACTCCCGAAGTTCTGCGTTGTGGTCGGAAACAACATCGTTGTGCAGTGGATCCAGATGAACGTGCTGCTCGGCGACAAGCCCTTCGAGCATAGAAACATTGATTGTCAAAACCTCATCCTCAGAGTTGGCGAGATGTATTCCGAAGTCGGCGATGTCGGCCAGCAAGCAGCCCTCGCTATTCAGGACGGAGAACTCGACCTCAACGAAATCCGCAGATTGAAAAAAGAATCCGGTCAGGTTGCGGGTAAAGCCTTTGAAATCATCGCAGACCTCGGCGCGATAGAACGCGAACTGAAAAAGAAAAACAGCGAGGGGGCGTAATGTACGAGTTAAACGATAACCAAAAGGAATGGTTCCACAGCAAGCCGGACCCGCTCGACATCATGCGCTTTCTCATCCACGGCCCGGCGGACACCGTCACCGAAGAGATAGAAGGCGTTGGCTTAAAAACATTTGGTCGCCTTCGCGGCATCAAAATCACAGCCTGTGTTGACAGCATCGCCTTTGCCCTGAAGGAAGCCGAGGCAATCCGCACCGAATACATCAAGGCCCTTGGCATGATCCCCCTGGACGAAGAAGGCATGGGCATCGCCGACACCCCCGAACAAAAGGTGGCGGCATGAGCGAGAGCAAAATTTATTACCTCGTTGTAGGGGATGGTCCTGTCAAAGATGGCATCGACAAATACAAGGAAAGGATTCTCGAATTCCAAAAGCACACCGACAACATCCTGGACAAATATCAGGTCGTTGAATTGTTTCGGAATGGCAAGGCCATCATCGGGATGAAATTCAAAGACGGCGAATGCCCGGCCCACTTCTTCCACAAGAAAGGTGATCCGCCCGAGTGCCGCCGCCCTCTGAAGCGGATGAAGAAGGGGAAGGAGGCAGCCAAAGAACTGGCCACTGTAACCCGCCCCGACATCCACGACCTAGCCCGATGGTCAAAGTCAGATTGCACCATGGTTATGACACCTAAGTCGCGGACAGGAGCCGCCCTTGCCTGGCCCGTCTTTGAACAGATCGGCGGGGACTTCGTCTGGATCGTTCCGGTAGGAACAAGCGGCATGTCTAAACACGAAGAGATGAAACCCGCGAATACGCCCCTGGAAGGACTCCGGGAACTCAAAGGGTCCGAGTACCTAGCGATGAAGGAGTCCATAGCATGACCCGCGAACAGATCGTCAGCCGAAGAGATCAACGCTTGGCAAGCCTGGCAAAGATTCTCTACGCCGCCCTTGATAGCGGAGACACAGAGGTCCGGGTGGTACAGATCCCGGCCTTGCTCCCTCAGTCCGTTAGCTTCAAAAACAATTCAATGCTTCATCGCTTTTTGCGCGACCAACCCCTGACCCTGAATACACAAAAACGGGAATCAGGCAGGAGAACATTCATTCCCCTCGACAGCAATGCCCTTGGTTTCATCGCGGACAATCTCGGCATGGACATCATTGACCTGCTGAAAATGCGCCCCGCTCGCCCCGAAGCCTTCCCCGATTTCATGTCCAAGGCTGACTTTTACCAGAGGCTCCAAGACACCCCCGACTTCGCCCCCATGGGCGACCCCGTCTTTACACTCACACAAGCACCGAGGATACAATCATGGACGAGATAGTTATCTGCAAAACATGCAAGCAAGAAATTCGATTCGGCGAATTAAAAACCGTATGGATTGAGCCAATCAGCTTTCAACATTTTGTTTGTCCCTGTTGCAACAAATCCGACTTTGATGTCAGCCACCTGGAACCGGGCAAGGAAACGGCGTGACAAATTACCGAAAAGACATCGGAGCCGATGAGATTGTCCGGGCGCTCATGTCCGACCCTTCCTTAGATTTCAAAAAAAGAGACTCCCGGCTTTACAAGGGCAGATGCCCTTCGTGTGGGGAAAAAGAACTATGGACCACGACAGCCAAACCTTGGGTGCTTTTCTGCAATAGATCTACAAACTGCGGGTGGTCCGCTCCGGTACGCGAACTGCTGCCGGATCTGTTCGCGGATTTCGCAAAGAGATATCCACCAACAGACAAAGATCGCAATGCGACGGCATCCGCCTACCTTGGAATAGACCGAGGCTTTGACCTTTCCAAGATACGGGGATGGTATGAGCAGGGAACCTTCCAGCGTCCCGGCTATAATAGCTTCACCCCTACGGTTCGGTTTTATCTGGACCGCGAAAAAGGCATATGGATGGAACGGTTCATTGATAGCCAATTCATCAAGGGCATTAAACGCAAAGCTCATTTCCAGGGGAAGTACAAAGGACTAGCCTGGACACCACCCGGCTTAACCCTGGAGAAAGGCGACCAGTGTTTTTTGGTAGAAGGCTGCATCCACACCATAGCTTTGGCCCACATGGAGGATCCGAAAAAAGCGGCAGCTTGTCTTTCCTCCAAGACCTTCCCCACCCTCTTTATAGACAAGCACAAAGGACAAAACATTACCTGGGTGATTGCTTTGGATGGGGACAAGTCAGGGCGTGAAGGTATAAAAATATTTGTCAAAAAGCTGAAAGCGCTGGGCGAGAAATACAAGGTCCTGCTGCTGCCGGATAACGGCATGGATTGGGATGACTACCACAGGAATGGGAGCCTGACCGACAAGCTACTCAGCGAACGCCTCTATCGTGGAAAGCTGTTCATGGCCGAAAGCGTGGAAGAAAAGGCGTACCATTTCTATATCCGCAACAAATATCATTCGTTCATTCTTGATTTTAGATCCGCGTTGTACAGCATCAATATCAGCACAACGGCTCTTTTCAATGATTTGCGGCCAGGTAAGGGAGAAGATCAAGAGCAGGAACCGGAAGAAATCGACATCAACTCAATTAAAGGCTGGCACATTTTCAAAGAGAATGTGGGCATACAGCAAATATCCAACATCTTCCCAAGGTTCCTTTATATTGAGAGGGACGACATTACGGACGAACGGCTTTATGTCTTTGACATTCAGTATTCAAACGGAGCGCCAAGGGAAATAATCAAGCTGGAAGGCAACCACGTTGCCGCCCCGGATGCCTTCAATAAAGCTCTGCTGAAAAAATCATACGCCGGAAAGTTTGACGGAGATCCCCGGCAATTCAAAATTCTAAGCGACCGCTGGTTTAGCTCGAACATGAAAAGGATCATTTCCATTCCATTTGTCGGGTATGACAACACCACTAATGCATATGTGTTTCAGGATAGAGCATACCACAAAGGGCGTGAAATCCCCCTGAACCGAGACGGATACTTTCAAGTAAAAAATGGGGGGATCAAGACCAGCCTGGTAGGCACCCACATTATCACCGACGGGAAATTCGACCCCAGTTGGTTGAACGACTACAGCTATGTATTCCACCATCAAGGAATGGTGCTACTCGCCTTCTGGTTCGGCAGTCTGTTTGCACAGCAAGTAAGAGCTATCCACAAATCATATCCCTTCCTGGAGTACACAGGCGAACCCGGCACAGGTAAATCCACAGCCCTGGAATTCCTTTGGGCCTGTTCTGGCCGCGACGATTGGGAAGGCTTCGACATCATGAAATCGTCCAAGGCGGGGCGAGGCCGCGCCATGGTCCAGGTGTCCAACCTGCCCGTTGTTCTCATCGAATCTGACCGCGACAACGGCAGCCAAGATGCCAAAGCAAAACAGTATGATTTTGACGAATTGAAATCTGCTTATAATGGACGCACAGTCAGAACAATGGGAGTCGCCAAACGAGGCAATGAGGTAGATGAAAGCCCCTTTCGGGCTGCCGTCATCATCAGCCAGAACGCCGAAGTGGATGGCTCCGAAGCTCTTCTGCAGCGCATCGTTCATGTCCATGCAGACAAGAAACACCACAAACCCGACTCCCGCGACATAGCACGCTGGTTTGAAAAGCAGACCAGCTCCACCGTTGGCGGGTTATTGCGTAAGGCCCTGCAACATGAGCTACAGATTCTCAGCACCTACGAGAAATACTTCGCCATATATGAGGAACAATTCGGCAAGAGCGGAAAGATTCGCAACGAGCGCATAGTCAAGAACCATGCCCAGGTGGCGGCATTCGGCAAGACCCTGCAGATCCTTTTCCCGTCCTGGACCGATGAGCGCCAGGCCAAGCTGGCCGAGTACATATTGAAACGGGCCGAAGCCAGAGAACAGCGCCTTGCCCACGACCACCCCATTATCGAACAGTTCTGGGAAAGCTACCACTACCTAAACAGCCAACACCCAACCAAAGCCGATGACTTCCTGAATCATGCAAACGGCGACGGACTTCTCGCAATTAATCTGCCCCAGTTTCGGGAGATGTGCCAAAAGCACGGCCAGGAATTGGTGGACCAGAAGATGCTGAAGAAGCTGCTGCCCCAGGGTAAGCGCCACAAGTTTGTGGAATGCCGGAACGTCGCAAGCAAACACCTTGAACGAAATGACAATCTCACAGGCAAGGCGGTCGCCAGATCCATGCGCTGTTGGGTCTTTAAAAAGTAGGAACTCACATGGAAAAGGTAGACATCCCCCTCGAATCGGATCCGCTGCTCGGACAGGAAGAACAGCTTGACCAGGTCAACGCGGCCCCCATGAGTGGCCTGAACAAGAAACGACCAAAATGTATAACCCCCCGCTGCCCGAGCAAAGGCCGCTGCAAATGCCCCGGCTTTGACGGACCAGACAGGGACTACACCGAGAATCTGGGCGAGAACAATATCTGCGGATACTTCAAAACGACGGAGGAAGTATGGAAACCATCACCATAACACCTGAAGCGCTACAATCTTTCCAGATGCTCATGCGCCTGATTAAAGAACTCGACGGGCAGCTGCCCGGCGTTGCCCTGGTCAAGAACCAGGCCGAGGCCGTGGATGATGTCATGGAAGGACGTGTCACCATTGAGGCGAAAGAGGAGGGGCCTGGCTAATGGGATCGAGGTGGCGAGATATAGCGGCACCCATCATTGCCAAAGTCATTACCGACCATCCCCCAGGCAAGGAACGGCGAAAGGCATTGATTGAGGCATACCCCTTCGGCGATCGCAAATATCACCCATACAAAATATGGCTTGATGAAATGGCGAAACAAGAGGGGCGGAAGCCCCGGAATACGAATAACAAACAGAAGACACACGGCGACCAACATTTGTTGCCCTCGTCTTGATAGTCAGAAGACATTTTTGAGGAGGAATAGATCATGTCCAAAAATCAATTGAAAGACTTGAACGATCATCTTTTTGCCCAGCTGGAACGGCTCGGAGTAAAGGATCTTAAAGGGGAAGATCTGCAGGAGGAAATCCAACGCAGCGAGGCCATCACCAACGTATCAAAGGAGGTCGTGGCTAATGCGACGCTGGTACTCAAGGCGGTGGTTGCACAGTCGAAGTCTGTGGGTGGCTTGCCCGCTCCCTCCCTGCTCTCCATTGGTGAGGATTAAGAATGTCTCGGAACATCTACACTCAAGAGCAGCTTGATTTTCTGCGTGACGGATACAAGGCGCAGCGCGTTCCTGAGCTGACCCTCAAATTCAATGAAAAGTTTGACCAGGCCAGGACCGAGAAGGCCATCAAGTCCACTCTCAAAAGGGAAGGTTTCAAGTGTGGCCGGGCCCCTGGATTCAGAAAGGGCGAAAGGCTCACCTACAGCAAAGAACAGATGGCTTTCATCATGGAAGCATACACGCGAATGAGCCTTGACGAAATGACCGCCGCATTCAATCGAAAATTTCAGGAAACGAAAACGGTCAAGCAGCTCCGTTCCTTCACCCGCAATCACAATATCAGATCCGGACGGACTGGCCGCTATGAGAAAGGCAACATTCCATGGACTGCCGGCACGGCTGGAAAAGGAATATGTAAGCCGAACAGCGGCAGCTTCCAAAAGGGAGATGTCCCCGTCAATGTGCGTCCGCTTGGAAGTGAACGAATTTGCCCGCAGGATGGATTCATCCTGCTCAAGATCGAGGAGGAGAATCCTTACACAGGGGCCCCGACCAGATACAAACACAAGCATGTCGTTATTTGGGAGGAAACCCATGGGCCCGCTCCGGAGGGATATGTGATCCGCTTCCTGGACGGCAACAAGTTAAACTGCATTCTGGAGAACCTCGGCCTGTTCACCAGGGCCGAGAGCTTGCAAATGACCAGGCTCGGATTCGGCGATGTGCCGGACGAGTTCAAACCAACGATCACGGCCATGGCCAAGTTGGATGCAAAACGGTTCGAGCTCGTCCGAGAACTGGCCGACTAACTCAGCAAAGGTGGACCAACATGGGAAGCGCAATATTCGAAGGCGTTGAGATATCGACCTACACGCTTGATGACTTGATCGGTCGCCGCGTGGACATCCTCGCCACAGAAAACGAAGACGGTAAAATCGTAGTGGCGCGTGATGTCAAGACGGGTGAGGGCTTCGTTCTCAACTTAGAAGTAACCGACGAAAGGTAGTCGTTCATGAGAGGCGTTGTCTCATAACGGGAAATCCGTAAACTTCTGATTTTCGGCTACTGCCACAAGGGTTTTACCCTGCATACGGAACGCATACGAATTGAAAAGGAGCCTTTGAAATGGCTGATAATGGAAAAGTAACACGCCTAAGAATGACCGGAACGCGCAAGGGCGTTATGCCAGCACGGCCCCTGTGCTTTGGAGGCCATAGCCGGGAAGCCTGTACCTATTGTGTCCACGGTATATTCTGTGCCGACACAGAAAAATTTAGACAGTTCCATGCAAAAGCAGATGCAACAACAGCATTGGTCCGGCTCCTCTTGGGGGAGAATCAGGAGTTAATGCTGGCCCGGAATGAACTGCGGAGGATCGCGGACGTGTGCTGTTTCGACAAGGTTGAAGACATGGTCGAAAACTATGACCGTGTGTGTGGAGAAGCCGAACGGTTCCGGAATGCGTTGGAAAACATCGTAGCCTACACAAGCCCCAACGCTGGAGACAAGAGATACGCATTCTCTAACAAGATGTATGAAATTAGTTCGGAAGCCCTGGACGCTTCCCCGACGCCTGTTGTGAATGCTGACGGCACACACAAAGCCAGTTGTGAATGTTGACGGCGCACACAGCATATAAAGGGAAACAACCTATACTCAATAGAAAGCCCGCCCCGTTGGATTCCATAGGAATCTGACTTCCAAATACGAGGGGGCCACACACAATGTGCGGCCCCTCGTTCAAAGTTGGAGCCGGGACACCCCCGGCAACACAAGGACCATAATGTCAGATCACTATACTTGCAAGGGATGCGGCGCGGATCCCCGTTACTTCGAACCATGCACCTGCCACGAGAAGCCGCTCTTCATTCCCATGAAGGCGGAATACTTCTGGGATTTTAATGATGGTAGCAAAACAAATGAGTACCGCCTCGACGGTCCCCGGTGGAATGCGCACACCTGCAGCCCTGGGCGCGCCGTTACCTTGTCCCTTGGATACGGCAAAGAAAAGAGGCTCCGAGGCCGTGTGCGCGATTTCTCGACCATATCCTTTTATGATCTTCCTACCAGGTGGCGTCGGGCATTCAGGCTTTGCTATGGCCCGAAGCTCGGTCGCTCCATTGGCCGGGCCACCATCGCCCGCATAGGCATCGACGTTTTCGGGCCAAGGTTCATCAACCCCATGGTGACCTCCACCGCATAACATCTCCGCCATAGCCCCCTGGCCCTAGCCGTCGTCCTGGATCCTCCGTCACTCCAGGGCGGCGGCTTCTCTTTTGTTTGTGAATGTGTGGATATTTTACGCGCACGCATGTGCCCGGGCGCGTCGCGAGGAAGGGGACTTCTAACAATCGTAAGGGGGGTACGGAAAACTGTAATAAATGTAATATCGTTTTTGAAACCCTTGGAAAGCTATGAGTACCAACGGCTAGAGCTGATTATGAAAACGTAATAAATATGTAATTAAAGTGTAATATTATTACAGTATTTATATTACATTTCTATAAAAACTAAGTAGCTATAATAATTACATATTACATTTCACATTACACTTGTTTACAAAAATATTACATTTTGACAGCACCCATGAAAACCAAGTACCATGCGGGTTCCCGGCTGATTGATGAATTCATATTACATTTATTACACTTTTCCGTAGCCCCCTCCCACGCTGGGGGAAAGGATTACCCCCATGCAGGCAGGCGATTACCTTCTCGTTGATGGAATTTCTGTAAGGATTAAGCGGACTAGCGACAGGTTTGTCGTGTTGGAAACGGGCGCGCAGCTGACGCACGACCAGGCGGGGAAGTATAAATGCAGCGCAGAAGGCAGATTTGTTGCCTGCGAGAAGGCGCGACAGATAGGAAAAACGGAAACAGCAAGACAGCTGGGCTTGATTTAGTTTGACTATATTCAATCGCAGGGCATCCATTTAGCATACCAGCACATCCAATAGAAATGCGTCCATATCTTTGACGCATAAGCATTGCTTTATGGCAATGAATACCCCACACCCTATTGGAGAAACTCATGCTCGACCGGAAAACAATTACTCACGATGAAGCCTTAAACAAACTTTCTTTAGTGGCCCACAGCCTCAAGTTCATATCAACCCAAAAGGAGGGAACTGAGCTGGGGTCTTTACTGGAACTCCTCGGCTACAACCTGGCGGAATGTCTTCTGGCTCTGGATCCACCGCAAAGCATATAAATGAAAAAGCCCCGGCAACGATGACTCGCTGCCGGGGCTTTTCTGTTGTTGCTGCTACGCGGCCTGTTTCTTTTGCGCCATTTCCTTGGCTGCCATAGCAAGATATTCCGATCTATCCATATCCAGATTCGCCGCCGCCTGGTCAATGATCGCCAGATCCGATTCGGTGAAGCTGACGTTCTTGCGTACCCGCTTCACCTTGTCGGCGATGACAACCAGGGTGACGGAATGGAACTCCTCCTGTCCGGTCACTTCGTCATGGATCTCGGCGAAGCTGCGCGAAGTCGGGATCTCGTCGCCGTCCTCTTTGCTGGCATCCAGCCACACAAACATGGCGTCCTTCAGCATGGCGTCCAACACTTCCAGGCTATCCGCTTGTGTTATACATCCCGGCAGATCCGGGAACTCGGCATAATAGCCGCCTTCTTCGGCCTCAAATATGGCCGCGTAATACATAGTCATGCGCTAACTCCTTTATGTCTATGGTAGTCAATCAATCCGGTCCACGCTCCGGGAGGCCGGGGGCCTAAGCCCCCTTTCTCAGTTTGACTCCTGTAGTCCGTTCAATGTTTTTCAGGGTTCCGATCTTGATCTCGCCTTTGGGGATGGTTGCCTTTCCGGGCTTGTCGGGATGCCTCATCATGGTGTGGCTTCCCTTGCCTCGGCCCTTCATGGTTTCCCATCCGGCCTTTGCCAATCTCTGTATGATTTCCCTGTCGTTCATGTGTATAAGATACACACGCCATAGAGTCAAGTCAAGCCTTTATGTGTAAAAAATACACACAATGTCAAGTTTCTCACAGGCAACAAAAAACATGATACCGGATTAGCTATAACTCAACTCGGAGGAATCCTACATGCGTTGGAAAATTGTTTTGTTGTTTGCCCTATGCTTTTTCAGCTTTGGTTTTTGGGGTGGTGATGACGCCGACATGTCCGGCCCCGGCTTCAAAGAAATTCGCGCAACATGGAATAAACACTACCCCACAAAAACATGGGAAGCCGCCGGACTCTGTGGAGGGCTTGCTGTTCTTGTTAATGGAGACGTTCCTTATTGGGTTGACTCCGATGGGAAGGTATATGCGGCCAATGGTTGGACCCGTTCATTTTCTCCCAATATCCCTTATTCCCCGACTATCGCCGAGGCTAGTGACATTGAGACTGTTATCAAAAATAAAATCCCCGTCCCTTCAGGGTGGGCAATTCACTCCAAACTCCCTGAGAAAACTTTGGGAATTTCAGAAAAGGAATTGGTTCAAAAAACAAATCAATTGCTCAAGGAGATGGATAGAATACAAGAATTAAAGAAGTTGACGCCAGGAGGTGATCCGGTTCCTGGATGGTATCATGATGGCTTGGCAGATATTGCGATCCATTTTGAATCCAACTCAAAGGGACTCGCCCGGGTTTCAATTCTTGCCAAAGGCAGAGGCAAGGACAACAGACATTTATCAGCTATGATTATTGCCATGACTATGGCCTGTTCATCAAAAACAACTGAGGAAGCACAAGCCATTTTATTTGATCTATTTCCATGGGCCAAAGAACATAATGGACAAACGGCTTTTGGCTACAATGGCAACAAAAAATATTCATTCACTAAATATGGGGAAGGCGCCGGGAATTTTATGCGCTATGAGATTTCTGCGGAGCCTGCCCCCTCAACTTGACAACACCCCACCCGGTATGGCTTACTTCCTTCACGGTGCTCGTAACACCTAACAGGCGGTAGCCACACCCGTAAGAAGTGGTTTTTTTGCGCCCGACGGAGGGGGCAAACGGCATTTATACTTTGCCGGGTGGAGATGAAATACAACATCCGTTAGTTGACGGGAGAGAATGTGCAAGGGCATGCATAGCCCTTTTCTCCCCCACAACCATGTCAGCAACGGAGAATACGTCTGCAGTTCCTGTAGCTGTTACGAACCACCCGGCATTTTGCTTTTCGCAAAGCGCCATCGTAAAAAGTATAGGAGACCTATCATGGCACAAGCCACCATCCCCAACACTGTTGAAGATCTTCTCGACGTAGCCGAGAACCTGGACACCCTGCGCAAGTTCGTGGACCCTGCAGAGTCCGTGGCGCTGGATTTCTTTTCCGGCAAGCTGCTGGACAGCGCGATGGAAATAGAAGCGCGGGAGGTCACAGCATGACCGCCCAGGACGCATTGAACAGATTGTCCCTAGTCCAACATTCACTTCGCCACCTTTCGGACGCCCTAAGCTGCGTCGGCCTCGGATCCCTGTTACGGCTCCTGTCCGACGATCTGGAAGGATGTCTTGAGGCGCTGGATAAAGAATAGAAGAAACAACGAGAGAAGCCCCGGTTTAGGCCGGGGCTTCTTCTTTTTGAAAGAGGGATGATTGCTGGTCAGGTTGTGTCTCGCGGATCCGCCTACGCAGTTCCTCCGGTAGGTTGAGAGCTGAAGGGCTGAGAGAGTGAGAAAATTCTACATTGACCACGAAGGTGTGACCGCACTCCGGATCCTTGCAAGCGCAATACGCCTGTTTGATGGACGGGTCCATTTCGTTGGATGTGGTGATGACGGCCACCTTTCCGCATGTAGGGCAGTGAACTCGAAAGGCCATTGTGTTTTCCTCGCTGATTCATCACATTGCCTGTTTTCCACTTTCCTGGTCAAACGATATCCAATCCTTTGACAACAGCACATCATTAACCAGCTCGGCCAGGTGGTCCTGGATCGGTCGTATTTCATTGCGCTGGTACACGGCGTCCGCTTTTTCGATATCACCGAAGCCGCTTTGGTTCTGGGGAATGAGACAGGCCAGGGCAGGAGGTAGTCGGTGGGCGGCGATGATGTCATCGCGCGAAAGATTTTTAATTTTCTCCAGCTCATCTTTTGTTGAGAAGTCGCCGACCGGAAGGATCTTGATGCTGTCCGCCGTGCCGTCGGGAATGTGGACATACATGGATCGGAAGTTGCCCACGCCCTTGGTCCCTTTGATTTTCTCCTTCAGGGCGTCCTGGTGTTCCTTCTCCAGATTGCCGGAGGAATAAAACACATAGCCCATGTGAGCGCCGTTTTTGTAATACTTGCGCCGGAAAAGCGTTGCGTCCTCGTTGAGGAGCATGGACTGGATCGCGCCCAGGTATCCGGGGAGCCCATAAATTCCCTGGCTGACATCATAGTTTTTAAGGTGCAGGATTTCGCCCTTCTTAAATTCGACCAGCTCCCCCTGGATCTGCAGCATGCAATAGGTATCCGGTTCTTTCATTCGCCGCATATTGATGGCGGGCAGATGAACCAGCTTTACCACTTCGCCGAAGGAGTTTCGTATCTTCTGGAAGTAGGCATTCAGGAAGGTGTTGTAATCGGTTGATGCTGCCATCATAGCCAAACGAGAAACGGCAAGGGATTTTTTGAAGCCACTCATGACCTGGTTGGTTTTGAATTCGATGGCCGGGCCATGGTAGGCATTGGCGCGAAGCAATCGGGCCAGCCCCTTCAAGGGCACAGGCGTCTCGAAATATCGACCATTGTCCCAAAGGAATACACCGAGATTGTCATAGACAGATCCGGCCAGGACCTCTTCGGGGTCACCAAAGGAAAAAGCGAAAGGTTCTTTGGACTCGCTCATGGAAGCTCCTGATTGCGTCATGCTATGACGACCTTCTGTTTATGTTTCGTATTCAGCGGCTCATTACAGAGCGCGTGCATGATGGCCCAGGCCACATCCGCGTGCCCGGTGGCGGCGGTTCTACCGGCCGAGTAGGTAATCATGTCGTTGCCAGTGGTTCCCTGGCGGATAGTGAGGAAGGCGTGGGCAATGTCACTCTGCGCCATATCCCATTCGATACGGCCATTTTCGATAACGTCTTTCGCCTTCAGGACAAGGGACGTTTTGGTGGCGACGCTGTAATAAATGGGGAGAGCCGCTGGGAAAAATGCCTTTACTGATTCAAAGACACCAGCACCGGGGCCAGTGATATCCACACCGAGATGAACGAAGTTATATTTTTTGGTCAGCTTTTCGATTTGTCCGGCTTGCCAGGAATAGGATTTGTTCACCCATTTATAACGAGCAAGTATCCTGAATTTACCGTCTGGATCTGGCGACGGAGCGACAATGACGAAAGAGGCATCATCCCTGTTACGGCTCGGATCATATCCACCCCATACCGGGTAATTGTCGAAGGGCCTGTCGGCATCGATGTCGAAGTCGTCCCAATCTTCGGGATCGGCATAACACGCTTCCAGGTTGTTCAAGCGGAACACGGCCTGCAGGTTGTCCACGAACTTGCACATGTAAAGGTTGCGGTATTCGTCGGCGCTGTATTCGAGCTTCAGCTCCTCAATATCGAAGAGGTCGCAGCCGCCCTTTTCTGCATCGTCCAGGGTAATGATTTTACGCCAGACTTTATCCGGGCAAAGAACTCCGGCTTGCATTTCCTTGAAGCTGGGAAACTCTTTCCGCTTGTTCTTTGTCTTCCATCTCCGGTTGAACAGATCCCCCGTCCATCGTGCATAGCCTTCATGGGTGACTGCAGACGGCGTCGAGAATAGAGTGCGGCGCCATTTTTTATGGGAGGCCATTGCGGAAGCGACGGTATAGAGTTCCTCGAACTTCGAGATCCAGAAATATTCGTCAATGTAGACATGCCCGTGGTGGGATTGTGCCGACTTGGAATTGGTAGAAAGAAATATAAGGCTGGCTTTTTTATCCCCAGCTGTATGCAGGATAATTTCATCCGAGCCTTTCAGCTCAATATCAAACTTCTCTTTTGCAATGGCGATGATGTACCGCCGAAAGACATCGGCCTGGCGACGTGTGGCGGAAATGAATATCTGATTGTCGCCAGTGAGGCAGGCGTCTTCGAAGGCTTCCTGGGCAAAGTACCAGGTCGCGCCGATCTGGCGAGACTTCAGGATATTACGATTGCGACACGTCTTCGGATTGAGCTTCGCCTGGCGCAGCTCGTGCTGATATTCATAATAGTGTTTATGGAACTTTTCTTCGAAGTCTTTGGCAGTGAGATGGGAGACATCGTTCTTGATGATCTTCCCGCGCTTCCTGTTGGGCTTGCGCTTCCGGCCTCCGACAATGGGCTTGCCCGCGTCGCGTTCCTCGTTGGCTGCCTCCATCTCGCGCACATGCATCTCGCGCAGGCGCAGCTGGTGGTCGAGAAGCCTGTCCATTTCCTTCAGCTCGCCGTCGCTTTTATCATCACGACCAACAAGCAGGACATAGCGCCGGGCAACACACTCTAAAGCCGATTCATTGGACAGCATATCATCCCAGTGGCCGACATCCCGCCAATGGTAAACCGTCCGTTTTGGGACTTTCAAAGTCTTGTAAATTTCGCCGACCTTGTTGCCCTTCAGATAAAGGGACTTGGCGGCTTGTATTACCTCATCTGTATGCTGTGCCATGCAGTATCAATACATTGCTACTACATAGTAAGCCCCTTATTCTATTCCGATTTTATGCCAATCGGAATCCATATTGTTGCTTCTAATATCCTTGCGCGCGTATTCTTGCGGCATGAAATTTACTACCGATTGGAAAAAGATTGGACAGTCCGGCCCCACTATGGATGGCCGCGAGATCGACCCCGCGTGGTTGCAAGAAGCCGCCGAGGCGTATGATCCCGCAACGTACACCGCTGTTATCTGGATCGACCATTACCGTTTTTGGGGAAACCAGGGAAAGGTGGTTGAACTCAAAGCCGTTGAGGAAGACGGAGTTGTCAGCCTGTATGCACGGCTGCAGCCCAATGAGCACCTGCTTTCCTGGAACAAGGAAAACCAGAAGTTGTTTACTTCTATGGAACTGACCCCCGATTTCGCCAAGTCCGGCAAGTGTTACCTGTCCGGCCTGGCCGTCACTGACACCCCCGCCAGCCTCGGAACTCACGAACTCCATTTCTCCCATCGCAAGCAAAACCCTACTGACCTTTTCCTGTGCGGCGTCGAACTCGGCGACCTGGAGGAAGGAGGCCAAAAGGATTCCCTTATGCCCCAGTGGTTCACCAACTGGCTGGAGGATAAGGGGAAAGACATTCCCAACAACCAGGGGGCAACCCCCGAACCTGAAGAGGATCCCATGGATGCAAAACAGTTTTCTAAAGTAATGGACGGCCTCGATTCCATCGCCGCCCGCCAGGAGACACTTGAAAAACAGTTCTCCGCGCTGAATCCCGAAAAGGATGAAGAAGGCAAAGGCCCCGCCGCTGGTGCCATTCCCGAAGAAGGTGGTGGCAGCTCCTTTTCCACAGAGCTGTCCGAAGCCATGAAGCCCTTCAGCGATAAGCTGGACGGTATGAAGGATGAGTTCTCCGGCCAGATCGATGCCCTGACCCAGCGCTTCGAAAAAGCCAACCCCGGCACCGCCGCCCCTGAAACCATAATCCCCGCCGCCGCTGGCGTGGGCATCGCGTAGGGGATACCATGAAAGAATCTACTCGCCTTATGTTCGCCCAGCTCTGTGTAATGATGGGCCAGGCTTACAACGTCGAAGACGTCACTAAAGAATTCACCGTAAGCCCTTCCATGGAGCAGACGCTCCAGGACAAGATCGTTGAGCAGTCCGAATTCCTCGGCAAGATCAACGTCGTCCATGTCCGCGACAAGACCGGACAGGTCATTCTCGGCTATGCCAGTGGCCCGGCTTCTGGTCGTGTTGATACTTCTGGAGCAGGAGAACGCACTCCCAAGGACCTCCTCGGTCTGGATCCCATGGATTACCAGCTCCACAAAACCAACTCCGATGTATATCTGCGCTACGACACCATCGACGCCTGGGCGCGATTTAAGGATCTGCCCATCCGTTATACCGGATATGTGCAGAAACGCATCGCCAACGACCGCGAAATCATCGGCTGGTATGGCGAATCCGCTGCCGCCGACACCAACCTGGTTAACTTCCCGCTTATGCAGGATGTCAACAAGGGCTGGATGCAGGCCATGCGCGACAACAAGGCCGGGAATATCATCACCGAAGGTGCCACTGCCGGAGCAATCCGCATCGGTGCTGGCGGCGACTACGCAAATCTGGATGACGCCGTTTCCGACATGATCCAGGGCATCCCCAAATTCCTTCGCGCGGGCCTCGTTGTCTATGTAGGCGACGAACTTGTCTCCAAGGAACATGCCGCCCTTTACAAATCCATTGGATCCACCCCTTCCGAAAAGGTCCTGGCGACTGCGTCCATGTCCATGATCGGTGGCCTCCCCTGGGAAACCCCGACCAACTTCCCCGGTCGCGGCCTTGTCATCACCACCCCGGAGAATCTCTCCATCTACGTCCAGGAAGACACCTGGCGCAGACAGGTTGAAGACAATCCGAAGAAGGACCGCATCGACGATTTCAACAGCCGCAACGAGGGTTACGTTGTTGAAGTCCTCGAACAGTTTGTGGCCCTGGAATTCAAAGACGACAACGTCAAGGTACCCAACGCAGCCGGAGACGGCTGGGAATAACCTTCCTTGATTTGCACAAGGGGGAGGCGGCTTGTCCGTCTCCCCCACCCATAAACCTATGGAGGAGTGAACGATGAGTTTGATGAAAGCACACCAAAAGAAACACGCCGAAGGCGGCAAGCCCCCAACCAAGATCGGGACCTCCGGCCCCGGTGGCGCTGGATCCACCACCCGGGCGCAGCTTATGCTGCTGTTGACCGCCGCCCTGTCCGTTAGCTTGTCGGCCCTCAAGGATATTTCCTCGGTGGTTGCAAAGGTTGCGCACAAGCGGGACGCCCTGCTGGGTCAGTATGCCAAGTATGTCCGCCGCCTCATGGACAAGGGCTGGGAGCACGACTTGCTGCCTTACTACATGGTCTGGCTGCTCGACGTCGGCATCATGGAACTGGCCCTGGAAATCGGGGACTACTGCCTGGCGAAAGGCATCAAGATGCCCGCCCCGGATTTTGTCCGAAGCGTCCCCACCATTGTTGCCGATGGCGTGTTCGATTGGGCCGCTGCTGAATTCAAAGCGGACCGCAGCCCGGAACCATATTTTTCAACCGTGTTTGAACGAGTGACCGAGGCAGGCAAGGACGATCCCTGGCTTATGCCCGACCCGGTCACCGCAAAATATCTCAAATTGATGGGGCAAATTGAGGAGAAGGCAAACAACCTCGAAGCCGCCAAGGGCCACTATGAGAAGGCCCTGGAATACGGCGCGACGGTCATAACTGTCTTGAAGAAGATAACCAAAGACCTCGCCACAGCCGCCGAAGCCGACAAGGCCGAGGCTCCCGGCGATGGTGGCGAACCCAAGGACGATAAGCCCGACGCCCCCAAGGGCGAAGGCACCGACGATCCCAAGGGTTCCGACAAGTAAGCTCCTCCATAAGCCGCTTCCCCCAAGGTCTGTTCGGGCAATAGCCTAGCAACAGACCGACGGGGGAAGCCATCAAAGGACACGACATGAGCGGTTTTTCCGGCCACACCAATGAAGACTCTACCACCACCATCACCAACGATGGTTGGTGGCCTGACATGTCCGTTTCCGAGTTTCAAGAAAGCTACCGGATGCCCAAGGAATATGCCGAGAAGGTTATGGTTGACGGGTTGGTCCTCGCCATGGCCTGGGCAAACAAGCAGCTTGCCGCCTGGCGCGCCGAACTGGCCGAGTTCAACTATGCCGACCTGGTCGCGGTGCCATCTTCCGAACTGGGTACCGACTCCCTTCTCGTTATCTACTACCGCCGCGCGGTTTTCAGCCACGCCAAGGCGTATCTGTTGACACAGTACCCGACCATTAACCGCCGGGAATCTGCCAACAACGAGGCGCGGGAAAGCGAAGAGACTGAAAAGAAATTTATGGAATACGCCCAGCAGGCCATCGCCGATTTCACAGGCGTGGGCCGGGTTACGGTGGAACTGATATGAGGAAGCTCATAGCTCTGACCGCCGCCCTGAAGGCTGCAGGGGCTGCCGACGACTCCGTCCATTCGTTTATGGATCGTGGAGTAACCATTCCCTCCGGCAAAGACCTCGGCAATGGTGTCGAGTTGGGCATCCTCAAATATGATGCCGTTATCCAAATCGATAACTACCCGGATGATGCCTACCTGCTGCTGGCCTTTGTTGAGGCATGGCTGCAGGAGAACGACCCCGACCGGGAAAATCAGGGCCTCGCGGATCCCGAGATCGATGTGGACCTGAATAACAAGGGCGATGCCGATGTCCAATTCGGCATTGAGTTCGAGGAATCGCTGCAGATCGTGCCGGATCCCGACGGCCCCATCACTTACCAGGGCCAGCCATACAAGGTCGCGGACGTTCCCATCGACGTTGCCGAGAAGCTCGACAAGATGGAAGCCGGCACCGATGCCTAGCCCCATGATGCGTCTCGACACCGACCGCACAGGTCGTTTGCGCCTGCATGAGCAGCTCGACATTATTTCGCTCCCCCCTCGCACTCGCCGCAACATCACCATGCGGGCGGGGCGCAGTGTCATCAAGGCCACAAAAAAGAATCTTCGCCAGCAGAAAACAATTTATGGGCGCTCCATGGAGGAACGGAGAGGCGGACGCAAACGCCACAAGCTGCTGCGCCGAATGGGCCGTGGCCTGACTCCGTTCATGCGCGGATCCGACCGCGTGGACGTCACCTGGCGCAACTCTCAAACCGCCAAGATTGCCGACCGCCATCAGAATGGGATCCCCGAACAATGGACACCCAGTAAAGCGCGCAAGGTCTACGGCGTGCCGGACTCCAAAAAACCAGCCACCAGGGACCAGGCCAGATCCTTGAATGCTGCGGGCTACCGCCTGCGTGTTCGCAAAAAAAAAGGCAAAGGCTGCTCTCTCAAACGTGTGCCCATCAAGTGGATCATGGCGAACCTTTCGCGCGGCCAGGCCGGAATGATTCTGCGCTTGATGCGGGACAACGGACAGAAGGGCCAGCAACGCTGGCAAGTCAAACCCGCCGCCCGTCCCTTCCTCGGCCCGGAGCCGGGGACCGAACAAGCATTTCTTAACGACATAATCAGAATGACTATGTCCGATATTCGCAACCGTTAAACCAGGAGTCCAATATGTCGCTGGGCAAAATTCAAATCAACAAACTCAATCTTTTGCAGGGGAAAATCGAAGACGTCGAGAACTACTTCCTGTTTATCGGGCAAGGTGCCGGAACCAATGAAGGCACGATCTTGACGGTAAATAACGACACCGATCTGGATGTCGCCCTCGGCTCTGAAGCAAGTAACCTGAAAACGCAGGTAAAAGCAGCCAGAGCCAATGCCGGGCAGAACTGGAACGCCATGGTGTACCCCCTGGATGGTGTCATCACTTGGAGCGTGGCCGTTGCGGCGGTTATGTTGTTCTCATCCTGCGAGGCCATCGTCATCACCGACGCCGTGTCCGACGCCGCCGAGATCGAAGCCATGCAGGTTCTGGCCGAGGAAATCATGGGTCAGTACATGCGCCCTGTTATTTTCATTCCCACCTGCGCGGCCATCGACCCGGCCACCGAATCGTGGAGCGAATTTACAACCAGCCGCAATGCCCTGCTGGCATCCCTGGCTTGCGACCAGGTGAACCCAGTCATCACCGCCTGGGAAGACGACCAAGGCATATATTGCGGGCGATTGTGCGACAGTTCCGTCACCATCGCCGATTCACCCATGCGTACCGCCACCGGTTCGATTGTCGGGATCCGCTCGGTCAAACCTGTAGACAAGGATGATGTAGCGATAGATATGTCCGTCCTGTCCGCCCTGGACGCCGGGCGCTGGTCTGTCCCCCAGTGGTATCCCGATTATCCGGGCATGTATTTTGGCGATGGAAATGTCCTTGATGTCCCCGGCGGTGACTTCCAGGTCATCGAACATCTGCGCGTCATGCACAAGGCCATGCGCAAGGTCTACCCCCTGCTCGTCGGCAAGATCGCCGACCGCAGTTTGAATTCCACTCCGGCTTCCATCGCTGTTCATAAAACATTCTTTATGCGGCCCCTGCGCGAGATGAGCCACAGCACTAATATACTGGGCCGAGTCTTTCCCGGCGAGATATATCCACCCAAGGACGAAAGTATTGTCATCACATGGCCCACCAATAAATCGGTGAAGGTCTATCTCGCGGCCCGGCCATACAACAGCCCCAAGGACATCACCGCTAACCTGTTGTTGGATCTGTCCAACAGCGTCGAATAGGAGAGCCCCATGCGTATCAGCGGAAAAAGTTTCGATATTTTCATCGGCGACATGCTTGTCCATGTTGACAAAGCCACCGTGGAAATCACGGACAACAGCAGCGTAGCCAAGAACCGGGGCGTCCCTAATGGCCGAGTTCTCGGCGACGTGGAAGCCTCCGGCTCCATGGAAATGGACGCAGCCGCCTTCGGCCTCATCTCCGAGGTTGCCAAAAAAGCGGGCAGCTTCCGGGGCATGCCGACCTTCGATTTATTGTTCCATGCCGAGGGCACCACGGAATCCAAACAGGTGGAAGCCTTCGGATGTGCCTTCAAGATCGACAGCCTCCTGGATGTCGATGCCAACGGCAGCGACAAGGATGTCACCAAGCTGGCCTTTGATGTGACCAGCCCGGATTTCATCAAGATCAACGGCGTGCCGTACTTGTCCGAATCCGAAACCAAAGACCTGATCTAGGAGCAACGGCATGGGTGACTTCTGCGACACTGCAACCGACCTGGAACGCCTGGCGCGGGAGACGGCCATAGCCAATGCCGGATTGAAAAACACCAACGAGCCCAGCCGGGGGACGTGCGTCGAATGCGGCCGCGTCATCCCGGAGGCCCGTCAAAAAGCCATCCCCGGCGTGACCTTGTGCGTCGAGTGTCAAGCCGGATCGGAGGAATGATGATCCAGAAAGCTGAACTTATTCGTTTGGAGAAGTCCGACGATGGAACCTTCGGCGTCCTGAAAGTGGACGGCCATGTCTACTGTGTCACCCTGGAACCGGAGGATAAGGACAACGCGCAAGACGTCTCCTGCATCCCCGAAGGGACCTATAGCTGCAAGCGCGTGAATTCTCCCCGCTATGGCAACACTTTCGAGATCACCAACGTGCCGGGCCGATCGCACATTTTGCTCCACCCCGGCAACGTGGAAGAAGACACACACGGATGCGTGATACTCGGCAAACATTTTGGATTCCTGCGCAACAAGCGGGCCGTCCTCAACTCCGGCGCGACATACAAAGCCTTCTTGATCGGTACAGCTGACCAGGACGAATTCCCCATTGTTATTTCCGATGCTTCGGGAGGCGTGTCATGAGCATAGTCAGCGCTATCAGCGGATTTTTCGGAGGCGAAGGCGGCATCGTCGGAACCATTGCCGACACCGTGAAAGCATACTTTCCCCCATCCATGAGCGACGCGGAGAAGTCCGTGCTTACCGCGCAGATCCAGAAGGCTGAGTTCGAGCAGGAACGCGCCATCATGAAGCTGGCCGTCGAGGCTGACAAGGATGTCACCCGACGTGCTGCGCAACTGGAAGGCACGGCCAAAGATTTGAAAGGTATCCCGATCGTTGGGCCGCTCATCATCTTCGTACGTGGCTGCCTGCGCCCGGCCTTCGGCGTCTTAACCCTCTTCACAGATTGGCAGATATTTTGCGGATCATGGAAGGTCATCATGACCACCACCGACGGCAGCTATACCGCCGAGGGGGCGCTCATACTGGCGCTGAATATCCTCGTGCTTGGTTTCCTGTTTGGGGAACGCACGGTCAAGAACCTCATGCCCTTGTTTACGCAGTTCATGCAGGCCAGGGGCTTCACAATCAACAAGCGGCAGGACAAGGACTAATGGAAAAACTGACCGAGACATTGAGCAAATATGGGGTGTGGCTTTTGACCATCCTCGTTGCGTGGAATGTCTACCTGCACCAACAGAATTTGAACTTCAACGAATCGTTGCACGAGTTCAAGTTGAAGGTCGCCTGCGAATACATTTCAAAACCGGACCTGAAGGACATGCTCAACACGCTGGAAGACAATCTTGTTCAGCGCATTGAGAGCTTAAAATAAACAAACTCTGGAGGAGCAACCATGGAAAAAACAATAGTCCTGACACTCAATGATGAAGACATCACCTTCCACATGACCGGGGACCATCACGCGGCATACCTCAACGAATTTATGCCCAACAATAAGGTGGCCCCTGCCCATAACCTGTTGATGCGGGCCGTGGATCCTGCGGACAAGGACACTTTGAAAAAGTTCCTCGAACTCAAAACCATCGCCATGCCGCTCGTCGAAGCGTTGGTTTCCGAATTTACGCCGGACATCACCATTATGGTGGGAAAGTCGAAGAAGCCGCCGAAAGAATAGGCGGCAGCGCTCTGGCTCAACTCCAGGCCATGCACAACAAATGGTTTTGGGCACGGCCAATGGACGAACAGAGCATGGGTGAAGCCCTATTCCTTGAAAAAGACTACTGGGAAAAGATGGGCGCAGCCGTAGTCAATGGCATCGGCAAGGCATTTAAAGGATAAACAGAGCCCCGGAACGGGGAACCGAACCGGGGCTTATAAAGGTACAGAATGAGCGCGAAACTACAAAAACTGACTTTCTCCGTGGGCCTGTTGGATCGCGTGTCCAAGACCGCTCGGAATATTCAGAAGGTCATGGGCGGGATGGCTTCATCCTCCCAGGCCGCGTTCACCCAGATCGGGACCGGAGCCGCTGGCATGGCTGGTGCCGGGTTCGGGCTGTATAAGTTCATCAACCCGGCGGAACAAATGCGCCAGGCATTGGGCGAAGTCAGCAGCCTGGACGTTGATGCGGACACCATAAAGGAGCTGACCAACAAGGCGCTGCTTTACTCCATCAAATATGGCCGAGCGGCGGACGGATTTGTCCGCTCCTCCTATGACATTCAATCCTCAATCAGTGGCCTGCAGGGCATGGAACTCGCCGCGTTCACCAACGTCGGCAACGTCCTCGCTGTTGGTGGTAAGTCCGACGCGGGGACGATGACCAACTACATGGGAACCATGTATGGCATCTTCAAAAACCATGCTGAAAAAATGGGCAAGGTCCAGTGGGTTGAGCAGCTGGCTGGACAGACCGCAACCGCCATTCAAATGTTCAAGACGGATGGCGCAAAGTGGGCCGGGGGTTGGACCGCCCTGGGAGCAAACGCCGAAGCCGCCGGGATAAAAATTTCAGAGCAGATGGCCGTGCTGGGAACGCTGCAATCAACCATGTCCGGCAGCGAAGCCGGAACAAAATACAAATCTTTCCTGGCTGGAGCGGGCCGCGCGCAAGACAAACTCAATCTTTCCTTTGTTGATTCCGAAGGAAACATGCTCGGCATGTTGGATATCCTGGGCAAGCTGAAGGGCAAGTTCGGCGACACATTGAACCTGGCCGAGTCCGATGCCCTGAAGGAAGCCTTCGGATCCGATGAAGCCGTCTCGCTCATCAAGCTCTTGATGTCCGATACCATGGGACTCGCCGAGTCCATGGACAAGCTGGGCAAAGTCACAGGCATGGAGAAGGCCGCGCAAATGGCAGCCCACATGGTCACCCCCCTGCAGCGGGTTGGCGAAGGCATCAAGGCCGTGGCTATTGGCTTCGGCATGGCCCTGAATCCGGCGCTGGATCCATTCATCAACGGCATGGCGGATGCGGCTGCAGGCGTCACACAATTTTCCATGGACTTCCCGAACATCACCAAGTGGATCGGGTACGGCGTCCTGTCCGTCCTCGGCCTTACCGCCGCCATGGGCGGCCTTGCCATGATCGTTGGCGTTGTCCGCCTCGCCACCATCGGATGGGGCATGGTTACGATGGTCGCCACAGGCATCGCCAATGCTGCGTCGTTCACGCTCGGAATTTTCAAGGCCGTCATGTGGGGAGTCAATGCGGCCATGTTCGCCAATCCCATCGGCCTGGTCATTCTCGGAATCACCGCCCTGGTCGGCGCAGTCGGTGCCGCCATCTATTGGTGGGACGACCTGAAGGCAGCCTTCCTGGACACGTCCTGGGGTAAATCCATCATGTCGGTCATTGAATGGGTGACAGGCGGAATCAGCGGTCTGTTCGACACCCTCGGATGGGTTGCTAACGGCATAGGATCGGTCATGGATATGGTGGGTCTAAGCTCCACTCCTTCTGCCCCTGCATCCTCGCCGTCTCTTGATGCGGCCAAGCAGGTTGCCGTCGCACCCGGAGGCGTGACCAACCACATAGCCAAGACTGTGGCGTCCAACAGCAGCAACCAGCGGACCATCGGCACGCAAGAGATCCACGTCAACACACCTGTTGATGCCCAAACCCTGCGCGAACTGAATTGGCTGGAGGCATAGATCATGGCCGGAGAACAATATTTCGACCTCCTCATAACCGACGACGACATCACCCTCGACGTGGGCGGGATCCCGGAGCGATGCTTCGACCGGAATTCCATCGCCCAGGACCTTGTTCACATGATCCGGGAAACCGGGCTGCTCGTGGAGCTGATAGGCAATCGCAACGAACGAAAAAAGGCCGAGAATCTGGTCAAGCTGACCATGGCCGTGGATGACGACGTGCGGATCGTCCCCGGATCCTGCGAGATCACCGAAGTGGAGCTGGGCGTCTTTTACCTTGTGGCTGACACCGTCGAATTCGGCCCGATTGAATATAAGCTGGAGGCTAAATGAGCCAGGAACTTTTCGAGGAGATGCTGGTCGAAGCTGGCGTTCCTATCACTGAAACAGAGATGGCCGCACGCTGGAAACAGATCAACGAGGATGAGGGCAGCCTCATCACCAACGATTCCGCGTGGAGTCCCTTCTGGAAGCTCATCACGGCCATCGTTACCAAGCCATGCAAGCAGCTCGTCTCTCTGCTCGTTAACAAGGCCCTGCCCAATCTTTTCCTGAAGTATGCAACGGGAACCTGGCTCGACGTCTATGCCGAAGGTGTAGACCTCACACGCAAGGCCGACGCCATGGCCGAGGGGACTCTCCCCTTCACCCGCGAGACGTCTGCGGGGGAATTAACCATCCCCGCCGGGACTATCATCGAAAGCCCCACCCTGGACGGCTACATTTACCGCGTGGTTGTCCTGCAGGACACCGTCTGCCCGGATGGCACTCTGGCCTTCACGGCCCAGGTCGAAGCCGAGCAGGCCGGATCCTCATACAATCTCGGCCCTGGATACTATTCTATCCTTGCCGCCCCCATCCCCGGTATCGCTTCTGTTGCCAATGCAGCCGATTGGTTGACGACCCCAGGGGCCGATGAGGAAACAAACGAAGCTCTGCGCCTACGCTGCCGCAATCAATTCTCTGCCGTGGGACAATACCACCATGATGCCGCCTATAAGGCCGTCATTGCCGGATACGCGGGGATCCGCACGGACTACCTGTATTTTCAGCATGACGCCCCGCGCGGGCCTGGCTCCGCTAACTGTTATATTATTTTGGAAACAGGCGCGCCGCCGCAAGAGTTCGGGGACAACATCAACACCCATGTGCGCGACTCCGGCAACCACGGCCACGGCGATGATATGATCTGCTATCCCATGCCGGAAACCTCCTATGCCCTCGGCATCACCGTCTACCCGGTGGACAATCTCGACGCCGACAAACTGGCCGCCCTGCTGCTGGGTGTCGAGGACATGATCCGATGTGCATTCCGCGAAAATACGGCCTTCACCATGAACAAGACCTGGCCGCATAGCCGCTTTTCCCTGTCGCAGCTCGACAAGGATCTGCACGCCAATCTGCCGGACCTTCTTTCTGTTGAATTCGACCGAACCACCGACCTTGTTTCGACCATGGACCTGCCTATTCTCGAAACCCTGACCGTTCAAGCGGGTGCCTAATGGCCCACGAACAGACCACACCCGACATAACCCTGCCATTCTGGATGGCCGGGCCGGAGCTGACCAAGCTCGCCAGGGCAGCGCAGACATGGTTCTCGCTCCTCATGGGCTGGGCCATATGGCCTGCGCAACAGATGGACCCGGAAACATGCACCGAGCTGGTGCTGAACCTCATAGCCTGGCAGCGGGACATAACCCGCTTTGAGGGCGAACCGCTGGCCTTGTATCGCCTGCGCGTCAAATACGCATACGCCAACGCCACGGACGCGGGATCCGTGGCCGGGTTCAAGCGCATATTTCAACGGCTGGGCGTGGGGTATCTCGAAACAGAAGAGAGGATGCCTGGCCGGGATTGGGACATCATAGCCCTGTATCTTTCCGACTCGCAGCTGGGTGATAATCAGGACCTGCTGCAGGTACTCATCCAACACTATGGACGGACGTGCCGAAGATATGAATGGACCATTATATCACCGTTGCCCATCACCATGAGGATAGAAACCTTTGACAACGATTCACAAACCATATGCGCGACCGTGCCTCCGTTGACCATCGGGCCGCGCTTTGAAGAATTCAACCACGACTCTGCGGTTATATCCGCCAAGCTGTAAGGAGCCACTATGAGCAGTGCAATTACCAACGCAGGCGAGGCCCTTATTGCCCTGCACCAGAACCAGGAAACCGGGCTGGTTATCGACAAATTTATCATCGCCAACGTGGCCGGGGTAGATCCCGCTGCAGCGGTAGATCGGGCCGAGGGCAAACCCGCAGCCGAGGACATCCTCCTCGAGTACATAATCCCGGCAGAAAACAAGGGCTATATCAACCCGAATCAGGTGGTTTTCTCCATGCTGTTGGGTTCCGATATCGGCGACTTCTATTTCAACTGGCTGGGCCTTTATAGCTCTGCCGACGACACCGTTGTTGCCATCACCTACTGCCCCACCCTTTCCAAATGGAAGACGGCACACCCGACCATGGGCAACGCCATCACCCGCAATTTCATGCTGGAATACTCCAGCATCCAGGACGTGACACAGATAGATGTAAGCGCGGACACCTGGCAGATTGATTTCACGGCGCGCCTGAAGGGCATCGATGAGCGCGAACGGATGTCGAACAAAGACATATACGGCGAGGCTTGTTTCTTCGGTGACGGTTATTTGGTCATCAACGATGCGGATACATTCAAACTGCAGCCCGGTACCGGGTATGTGGAAGGGATCCGAATTGACCAGGTGGCCGAACAGATTATCAACCCCGGTGCGCTGCCTGCCGAAGTCTTTCTTGATGTGGCGCTGCAGCCCCAAGGCTCGGATCGTGTTGCAATTGCATCGGTAGTGTTTGCGGATCCCGGAGACTATGCGGACGGAACCAACGACAACCACTATGGGCAGAAAATTGCCGACATCGATGGCGATGGGGTTGTGACGGATTTCAGGCCCAAGAGTTTGGGTTCCGCCGGAGAAATGATGGCGGAGAAAGACCATACGCACGATGAATACGAACCGAAGACGAACACCGACACCATTTATATAGGCTGTGGAGCCATGACTTCGTCGATGACGGATGGGGCCACTTCCGAGGTGGTGGAAGATACGGCCAATGGCCTCAGTCGTTCGGTGGCATCGTTCCCCGGCACCGACAAAAATACGTCCATGGAATTCGAGTTCCTCATGCCAGGCAATTGGGACGCCGACACTATTACCGCCAAACTTGTCTGGTCGGCACCCGTTGCGGTCGCCGGAGATGAAGTCCGCTTCGATCTTGCCGCCGTAGCCATTGGTGACGGCGAAGCTTTGGACACCCCCCTGGGGGCAGCCGTGGCTATAGATGACACTGTCACCGCCGCCGGGATGAAACAGAAGTCAACAAGCAGCGCAGACCTAACCGTGGGAGGTATTCCTTCAGCGGGGGACTTGGTTCGTTTCAAGCTGACCCGCGATTTCGACTATGGAACCCAGCCGCTCGCTGACGTTGCCCAGGGACTCGGCCTCCTCATCACTTACGGCAAGGTTTAAGGAGCTAACTATGCCAACTATTACCATCGGAAGTGGAAAGGGTGCTGCCGCCGCGAGCAACTCCCAGCCTGTGAAAATTAATTACATACCTGTTACCGAGGCAGAGGCGGACGCCAATACTTTTGTGACCGAATTTAATAGTGGGACCGGAACCCACGAACCGGGTGTGGGGGGCGAACTGACCGACCTAGATTTGATTGTGTCGCAGTTCGGTAATGTCCCCGGAGCTGTTGACGGCGGCCGCAATATTACGGTCACATCAGGTCAGTATTTTCAACCGACTGCAGCGGCCATATTTAAATTTTTCAACAACCCAAGCGGCATGACCGTCATCAAACAATGCAGCCACCTGACAACCGAAGGGTATCTCGGCTATTTGCAATTAAGGAACGGCTCGAGCCAAGCCGTCGGTCAGATTTTTGGCGAAGATTTTTCCCGAACGGTTCTTAGTCATATAGACCCATCCACCGCAGACGCGGCAGAGAGTCTCATCGGCATAGGTGACCCGGTCCTGCCTATAAATGATATCTTTTGGCACATAACCTCCTTCGACTTTGTCAACAATGTTGGATTTGCCGGGCTTGCTATCAAGGACACGTTGCCGATGGCCCTGTCCGATTTCATCGGAACATGCATTTTTTTCAATGCACGACAGGTTTTTAATGAGTCGTCGGTGACCATTGACTCGAACAACTCATCCCTCTTCGGGATTAAATCGGGCGGCACTTCCGCTCTGTACAAATGCCGGGGCCTGAGCCTTTCAAAAATATCGTATATTGAGGGGGTAAATAATGACTAAAAGCTTTGCAGAATACACGTTGGTAGACCACGGATGGGACGACCCTAACGCCGATCCGGTGGAGCATCTTGAAACCATCGAAGGCCGCGACAATGTCGACCAGAAGTTTATCCACAACGGGGTAACAGGTTACCCTGAAAATCATGTCTGGATGTTCGAAGGGAATGGCACTGTGCTGGCCCTGTTTGATGGCACTCCCGATGAAGGCGGCGTCGAGATTGCCGAGGCCGAGGTGCTCGACAGGCTCATCTCCAGCTACGGATTCCCATTGGGAACGACACTGGGTGAAGATGGCAAGCCGATAGTCCCTGCAGACGAAAGAAGTTAGGCCATGCTCTGGTCGTCAATTTTTCTTTCTACACCAACACCCCTGCAAGCCGTCCATGATGGTCTGCAGGGGTGCCATTCCGCAGCGCCTGGTGAACTGGATAACAGCAAAGCAAGGCTGGCCGAGGTAACCAATGCGGTGACCATCACCACCAATCCAGTGGCGGCGACCGCGTCCGGCATCGATGTCTTGCGGCAGTCCATGAATGAGCTGCTGCAGGTGGGCGGGCGGTTTGTTTGTACCCACCCATATTTGCACCCGCTCGGCGACCGACGCGGGGACTATTCCTATTTGACCCCCCAACAGGCGGTTGAGGGCATGGCCGCCAAGCTGGCCGATCCCATGGACCTGCCGGCCGACGGGGATCTGCAGGGCCTTTTTCTCCTCCTGCGTGGTGTAGACCACCGAGGTTTTGCCGATGCTCTGGGCGCTTTCAACACTATTTTCCCCGTTACTGAATTGCAGCTGGCCGAACGCCGCGCCGGATGGTTGGCGACGCTGGAAAAGGACAAGCTCATCCAGGCAACCGGACCGATCCACCCGGCCTGGCACGAACAGGATCCGCGCCGCCATGGAGGCGGTACCGAGATGGAAACGACCCTCGGCCCATTGGTCGCCATGGCCGAAGGATACGACCAGGAGAACGTCCGACCGGAAGCGGAGCTGGCCGCGCTCATCGAAAAGAAACGGGCACACCTTCAGGCCATCGATGCGGCATGGACGGCCCTCGCGGACAACCTGCAAAACGGGACGGGGCTGGCCCTTGTTCTGGAAGGCAACAGCGGAAGCATTCATCGGCAGCTGGTCGAGAACACGCCCCCGGCCGAGGGCTACAAGTTGGCCGCCGTGTGTGGCTGGATCGGCGAAGCTCATCAAATGACATTTTTCAGGGAGTTGTTGGGCATATGAAATTTCTATTATTGAATGACTACGACGTCCCCGGCTACAATCTGAAGATCGGCGGCGGCATGACTATCCGCACCTCCGATGCCTCTGGCGAAACGAGCAGCACGGATGAAGTGGACAAGGGGACCAAGGGGAAAAAACTGACCGTGTCCCTCTCCATCCGCTTTGCCGACGAAGCCGATTTAAAAAGGCTCATCCGTGTCAGCGAGGCCAAGGTCAACGGCGCGCGAAAAATTTACACCATCACCAACAAGACGGCCAACACCGTGGGCATCCGGCAGGTCCGATTTGCCGAGAGCTTCAACTGGCCGGAGAACGGTACCCTGCGACAGTGGGATGTGTCTTTCACCCTGAAGGAATACCTTTCCAATCCCGAGCGAGTAGAACAGCGCGAAGAGAAGCCCGCGCCTGTGGCTCAAACCAGTGAAGGCAAAGCCACCGAAGAGGAGCGCCCCGCCGAGACAGCCGAAGCCGTGGCGGAACCCCAGACCGGATTTGAAAAGTTCCTGCACCTCGTTGACCAGGCACTCGCATGAAGCTGCGGAAAACCCTTTATATCAACGATGAGCCGATCAAGCTCGTGAGCGAAGAGATCCGCCTCTCCTTACATTCACCGGGCCGGGCCATCTTCCAGGTGCAAAGCAAAGCACCCCTTTCGGGCATTGTCCGCATGGAGATGGGGTATACCAACCAAGACAAGGACCAAGTCTATTTTATTGGATTCATCCGGGGCAGTGAAATGGTTGATGGCAGCCAGCAGCGGATCCGGTGCCGTGAATTGTCCGGTGGATTATACGCGGCCCTGCCCGCCTCCCTCCGGCATCCGACATTGCGGGACGTTGTTCAATGGTACACCGACCAGATCGGTTTGAAATTTGTTGTGCCGGAAAGAGACTATGCCGAGCGGCAGGTCCCGGCCTTTTACACGCTGGGCGATGGGTTCCAGGGTATCAATTCCCTGGGCGCGGTTTTCGGTATTGAGGATTATATCTGGCAACAGCAAGGCGACGGCAGCATCTTTGTGGGTTCCTGGAAGGATTCACGATGGGCGACCCGGCCAGTGGAACTTGACGAAAAGCTATTCGACAAAGTGACGGCTACTGGCGGCAAAAAATCGGCTGTTATCCCCCAAATCCGGCCCGGCGTTCTCCTTAACAATAGATATGTGGTGGGCGTGCAGATGTCCGGCCATGAAATGGTGACGACATGCGCGACCTCGTTAAAAAAATAGTATTGAAGCTATTCCCGGAGCTGACCGCCGGGCTACATCTCGACAGGTTTGCTCGCGTGGTTGCGGTCAATGATCCCCCGACCGAGGGCGGAGCCTCCGAACGGTTCCGACCACGGTATGCCGTGGATCTGGAAATCCTGACCCCGGATGGGCAGCGGGACGAAGCCTTCCCCATATATGGAGCGGTGCAGCTTCCGGTATCGATAGGATGCGGCCAGGAGGCCGGGCTATTCGGTTTCCCGGAGCCTGGCACCATCGTCGTGATCGGCTTCGCCTATGGCAGCCCTGACCATCCGCTCGTGCGCCAGATCTACCCCCAAGGCATGAGCCTGCCGGATATAGCCATGGGGCAACAGCGCTGGCAGCAATCCCCGGCGGTATTCCAGGATGTGGACAAGGACGGGAACTGGACGCGCGAAACAGACATGGCCATAACCGACGACTCGCTCATCCATGTGACCAATGCCGTGGAAAAAATCGACACCCTTTCGCGTGAGCTTCGCCGGATCCACGAGAACAGTGTAGAGGAAATCGGCGGCACCAAGACCATCGAAGCCCTGGGCGCGTTCCGGGTTCGGTCGGCAGGATCCGCCGGACTGTGTGCCGTGGACAATATCAATTTCACCACCGGACGCGACCAGAATCTCATTGTCTCCCAGGACCGCAAAGAGGTCGCCGGGCGGCATCACACATCCCTGGTCAAAGGCAACCTGGAAGAAACGGTCGACGGGAACCACACCGAGAACGTGGGCGAGGACAGGACGGAATCAACCGGGGGGGATCAAACTTCCGACGTGGCCGGAACTGTCACTGTGACCGTGGGGTCAACATCAACCGAGCAGGTGACGGGCATCAAGACCATCACCGCCCCATTCATCAACATGGAAGCGGCCACCATTCGCCTGGGCCAACCCGGCAGCGGTATCAGCCTGCTGCCCACCATCATCGACTTCATGGAGGAAGTACGGTGCTGCTTTGTGGATCTGGCCCAGCACAGGCACAACGGGAGTGTAGTGCCGGACAATGCCGGGGAGATAAACACTCACGCCACCGACATCACGACCCTGAAGGGCAAGCTCAACACAATCAACGGCTAAGCCGTGACAATATTCTTTGCTGAAAACCACGAGGAGGATACCCCTATGAAATAATCAAACCGGACCACCAAAAAAAAAGAAACTGCAGCAAATCCGCCGCAGTTTTTTTTTGCGCCTTCAGCCCGAGCCACCCCCTCAGAAAAAAGAAAACCCCTCAAAAAAATCACTCCTCCGCTCCCGCCTTCGGGCTTTTTCGTCCGTTTTTTGTGCAAGTTGGGGGACGCGCGAGACACCCCCGGAAATGTGGCGGCTCTAGGGGGTTCAAAGCATTACCCTTTTTGCACGGATTGCAACGAAGCGCAGCTCTGTGCGAGATAGAAGCACCCCCGACCTACTGACCGATAATCAGTTCGTCACAATGGCCGTGCGGGTTTCCCAGCTTTTTTAAAAACCGCCGACTTATCAAACAAGGGGAAATGCCATCCTGCAGGACTGCATATTTATTACGTATTATGCCACAAGCCGCGCGGGTTAAGGGCTCCCCAGGGCGGTGAAATCTGACTTGCACAAAAAGGACCTTGCCCTGGTTGCGAGGTCCCTATCGGGTCCCTCCTCCCCGCAAACCCTTTGTTTAAGCCATCCCGCGACTTATTCGTAATCAGTAGGTCGTCGGTTCAATTCCGATTCTTGGCTCCAGGAAAATTAAAGCCTCACAGTGAGTTATGTCACTATGAGGCTTTTTACTTGTGCTAAATTGAGTCAGAAAAGTACAAACATGTGTGTACAATTTGCGTACACCTTAATTCTGACCACTATGATTTCAATGTGTTAGGTGTCCTCACCAACTGATTTGGTATCAGTAGGTCATCACCAGATATTGCTTTGAATTTTCGTAAATTGAAATGATGCTATGTTGCTTTGCGGACCGATTCGCGCTCCACGAGCCGGGGCTCGACCCTGATGACCTGGCCTTGATCACGCTTGCTGTCTACCCGATCTATAAGGGTGTCCACTGCCATGGCCGCCATTTCGTTTTTTGGCTGGTGAATTGTAGTGAGAGGTGGAGTCGTGTAGCGGGCAATGTAGATATCATCATAGCCAATGATGGACAGGTCGTCGGGGATACAAACCCCTTTGCGTGCAGCCTCATTGATCACGCCTATCGCCATCATATCGTTGCAGACGAAAAGTGCTGTCGGATAGTCCTGCAGAGCCATGAGTTGCTGCATGGCATTAATGCCGCCCTTGCAGTCATAGTCGCCTTCGACGATCCATTCCTTGCGTACGGGCAGGCCAGCGTCATCCATGGCCTTCTTAAATCCTCCAAGGCGCTCCGCAGCCGACCGGCGCTCCAGTGGCCCCGTGACGCACCCGATCTCGGAATGGCCCATTTCTATAAGATGCATGGTGGCCATATATCCACCATCTGGAGAGTTGTCGTAGATACGATCGACATTGTCCGATTCCGGTCCCCAGTCAAATACGACTGTGGGCGTACTTCGCTCCGCTTCGAGCAAGCTCAGGATGTCATCATTAACCTCACTGCAAAGCAGCAGCAATCCGTCTACACGCTTTTCTTCAAGCGCGTCGAGATTGGCTTCCATGCGTTTGACATCTCCATCAGTATTGCACAGGAAAAGTGTAAATCCTCGCTCATAACACCGTCTTTCCACGGCGTGCACCACCTCGGCAAAAAACGGGTTCCTGCTGGCAGTGACCAACATACCCAGCGTATTGGTTCGTTGACCCTTCAGACTGCGGGCAATGGAGGAAGGGCGATAGTTCAATTGGCGAACAGCATTATTGACCCGCTCGCATGTGTCTTCCCGGACAAACCGGGTCTTGTTGAGCACATGAGAGACTGTCGAAGTCGAGACCTCTGCGAGTTTTGCTACATCTTTAATTGTCGCCATAAAATCTAATTATTCGCCTTGCTAAAATCGTTTACTTCGTCAATGCCGGGAATAGATGTCTGTGCTCCAATGCGGGTGACGGAAATAGCTGCTGCTGCATGGGCAAATTCAATGGCAGCATAGACGTCTTTTCCTTCCTGTAAAGCTGCAACAAGTGCTCCATTAAAGGTATCGCCAGCAGCCGTCGTATCAACAGCCTGAACGTCATACCCCTCAACAAGACGGGAGCCTTCGGAGGAACTCAAATATGCTCCCTTCTCGCCAAGGGTTAATATGACTGTTTCAACACCTTTGTCATGCAAAATTTTGGCTGCTTTATGCGCGTCAGACTCATTAACGACTTTGATGCCAGTAAGGAGCTCCGCCTCTGTCTCATTAGGTGTAATCATGGACAGATTGGATAACAGAGAATCCGGCAGAGCTTGAGCAGGGGCAGGATTGAGAACGACAATTGCCCCACTCTTCCGAGCTTCCTGCGCCGCGACCTCAATGGTTTCAAGTGGGATTTCTAGTTGCATCAGGACCATGTCGGCATTCCGAAGAAGGGCCATGTCCTTTTCAAGAACCTCGGGAGTAAATCTTCCATTGGCCTCGGGTGAGATGGCGATGCTATTTTCCCCACTGCTCGCAATCTGAATCAAGGCAATTCCAGTAGGCGTCTCCGCCATGGCCGTGACCCCGGAAGTGTCAATCCCGTCGTCTCGGAATCGTTCAATCATTCTCGCCCCAAAATCGTCGTCGCCCACACAGGCAACAAACGACACATCTGCTCCAAGCCTGGCGGCCGCCACAGCTTGATTGGCCCCCTTACCACCGGGGATGACTTGATATCCGTGACCGACAACCGTCTCGCCAGGGCGTGGAAAATTATCCAACTGAAGGACATGGTCGGCATTAACACTACCGATAACAACAAGTTTCTTTTTTGGCATAGAGTTACTCAGTCACCTGAAGCTTGCTCAAAACCCTGTTTCTATAGGTATCTATGACAACAGCAGCCACGATAATCAGGCCAGTTACAATTTGTCTGACAAAATCACCCATGCCCAGCAGGAGCAATCCATTATTCAGCACGCCAATAATGCAGGCACCAAGGAATGTTCCAACAAGCGAGCCTTTGCCACCCATCATGCTGGTGCCGCCGATAACGACTGCCGCGATGGCATTGAGTTCAAATCCCACGCCAAGAATAGGACTGGCCATGGAAAGACGGAGCATATACATGATGCCCGCAATGCCCACACAGCCTCCACAGATGACGTAGGCCGCAATCTTGTAAACGATAGTGTTGTGGCCTGAGAGGCGGACTGCTTCTTCATTGTTTCCGATGGCATAGATCATCCGGCCGAATACGGACCGGTTGAGAACAATAGTCCCGATGACGACCAGCGTCAGAGCCATGATGAAGATTACCGGCAGGCCAAAAACGGTCTGTGAGCCGAGGTCGGTAAATGCTTCGGGGAAGCCGAACAGGGTTCTGGAATCACTGATCTGAAGCGCAGCCCCACGGGCGATATTGAGCATGCCGAGGGTGACGACAAAGGAGTGAATTTTCCAACGTTCAGACACGAACCCATTAAACAGGCCGCAAACCGCGCCGATGGCAAGAGAGCCGAGCACGGCCAGAAAAATGGCGATGCCAGGCGAAAATGCTTCATTCGTAATGGTCAACCCAGCAACGATGGTACACAGTGCCAACACGGATCCCACAGAGAGGTCGATGCCCCCTAGGAGGATAACGAAGGTCATCCCCGCCGCGATGACGGTATTGATGCTGATCTGAGTGCAGATATTCATCAGATTGATGGGGGAGGCAAAGTTCGGTGCGGCAAACATGAAATATACGACAATCAACACCAAAGCCACACCAATACCCGCTTCTCTGAGCAGCAGATACGCAAGTTTTCTTAAATTCATACCACGTCCCCGTTTTACTTATGCATTTCCTGGTGACACTGATGCGTCATCATGGATGTATTCTTCATATGCCATGGCAAGAATCCGTTCCTGATCGAATTCCTCGCGGCCCAGTTCACCCGATATTTTGCCATCAGAAAAGGTGATGATGCGATGGCAGATACCAAGCAGCTCTGGCAGATCAGACGAGATAATGATGATCACCTTGCCCGCAGCGGCCAGCTTCCAGAGCAGGAGATAAATCTCATACTTGGCACCCACATCGATGCCGCGCGTCGGCTCATCAAAAATCAATACCTCGGCATTGCGATAGAGCCATTTGGCGAGGACGACTTTCTGCTGATTGCCGCCGGAAAGATTGCCCACCCATTGATCAACGGACGGTGTCTTGAGATCAAGGTCTGCCGCCAGTTTTTCCGAGACTTGGCGCTCCATATCCTTCTGGATGAAGCCATATTTTGCCACGCCCGGCAGGTCCGTAATGGTCGTGTTCACAGCGCAGGACATCTCGAGGATAAGGCCCTGATTCTTGCGATCCTCAGTGAGCAGACAGATGCCGTTTTCCACGGCATCACGCGGGTTCTTGATAGAGAGAATCTCACCATGCAGCGTAACCGTGCCACTCTCTTTGGCATCCGCACCGAAGATGGCGCGTACCGCGTCGGTCCGGCCGGAGCCGACCAACCCGGCAATACCAAGCAACTCGCCTTTGCCGACCTCGAAAGAAATCGAATGCGCCCCGCCCTTGCAGCGCAGGTCCTGCACACTGAACATAGTTTCGCCCACGACTACGTCGTCCTTGAACAGGTATTCCTCTTCCATGGACCGGCCCACCATGAGCTTGACGATCTCCGGAATGGTGATGTCACTGGCAATATGAGTACCAGCGTTCTCGCCATTGCGCAGGACCGAGATGCGGTCGCCGATCTCAAACACTTCTTGCAGGTGGTGGGAGATGAAAATGATAGTGACGCCCTGAGCTTTCAGCTTGGCAACGATGCCAAACAGCATCGCAATCTCTTTTGATGAGAGGGTCGCCGTGGGTTCGTCCAAAATAAGCACTTTACTTTCGGATGAGATCGCCTTGGCGATTTCGATGAGCTGCATCTGGGCTACGCCAAGCAGTTCCACCGGCGTCTTGGGCGAGATGTCCAGTCCGACCATGTCGAGCAGCTCCTGCGTCTTGCGATAGAGCGTTTTGAAATCAACCAGCCCGTATTTTCTAGGCAGGTGGTCGAAAAACATGTTTTCGGCCACTGAAAGATAGGAGAGGAGATTGAACTCCTGATAGACGACCCGGATGCCCGCATCCATAGCCTTATGTGGCGTCTGCGGCGCGTAGCTTTGGCCTTGGTACGTCATGGCCCCTTCTTCGGGCATGTAGATGCCGCACAGGACCTTGATGAGGCTTGATTTGCCCGCGCCATTCTCACCCACGAGGACGTGAACTTCGCCCTCCCTGATATCGAGATCGACATCGTTCAGGGCGACAACGCCCGGGAACTTCTTGGTGATACCGCGAAGTTCTAAAATGTTTTTTGCCATATCCATCGCGCTCCCCCTGCGCACACCGTCCCTGAAATATTCTGAATAATTAAGATGATGAAATGGCAGCGGACCAGAGGCCCGCTGCCTGAATACTCACAGACAGGCTTAGAGATCAGCCTTGGTCACGAGCTTGATGGGGGTCTTCTGCCAACCGGACAACTTTTCGCCGCCTACGATACGGAAGCCGATCTTGATGGCGTTAGCAGCCATTTCTGGGCCGAACTGGTCGATGGTTGCGAGGCACGTGCCCTGCTTGATCAGTTCCTGGACAGCACCGATGTTGTCGAAGCCGACGATCTGGATCTTGCCAGTCATGCCAGCAGCGGCGATGGCTTTTTCAACACCGAGGACCATGGAGTCGTTAGCACACATGACGCCCTGGACGTCCGGGTGCATGGTGAGCAGGTTGGTCATGAGAGTGTTGGCTTCTTCTGTTTCCCAATGAGCGGTGCGGGAGGTCAGGAGATCCAGGTTGTACTTCTCGATGGAACGCATGAAACCGGCTTTACGCTGCTGAGCATTGTCAGCACCGGGGTTGCCTTCGATGATGATAACTTTAGCACCCTTGCCGAGAGTCTTGCCAAGGTAGTCGCCGACTATTTCAGCACCATCAGCATTATCAGGACCGACAAACAGGAAATCTTGGGGCAGACCAGCTGTCTTCAGAGCTTTCTTGTTCAAGGTGACATCAAAGTTAACGACAGTGATGCCTGCATCAATAGCTTTCTTGACGGGGATAGTCATACCTACGGAGTCAGCCGGAGCAACAACGATCAGGTCCACTTTCTGGGCGATGAAGTTTTCCATGGCGCTGACCTGGGTGTCGATGTCAGTCTCGGAATTCATGCCAACAGGAATCAGGATGAATGTGCCATCTTCCTTGGCGAACTTACGCGCACCTTCTTCCATGGTCTTGAAAAATTCGTTGGCCAGAGATTTCATGACCAGACCGACAACCGGTTTCTCAGCCATAGCAGGAGCGATTGCAACAGTGCAAACAAACGCCAGCGACATTACCGCAACAGTGAGTTTTTTAGCGAAATTCATTAGGTTACCTCCAAGTAGTAATGAATGGGTCCAATACAATCGTTTGCGCAATCGATTGCGCGAGTGTTTCCACACTACCTTTTGCGACAATTCTGTCAAGAAAATGTTGATTATTGCTTACAGGAGACAACAACAATTGTATCTTTGATCTCGCTGAATTTGCATATCGCCTACAGTTTCAGTCAATTATCATACGAAGCAACAAACCCGTATCAGCATCCCCGCCCCCCTTCATAAAAGGAGCAGCCTCTTGTACGCAAAGTGTACGCAAAAGTGCGTACAAAAGTCGGTAGTTTTAGGTAGTTTTCGGCAGTTTCTAAAAGATACCGCTGCATCACCACATACTGAAATCTCAGTAAATTTAGCAAGATAGAGCCTCATCTTACAAGCGACACCTTCTTATTCGTAATCAGTAGGTCGTGAGTTCAATTCTCATTCTTGGCTCCACGGAATGCTAAGGCCCCACAATGACTTATGTCGCTGTGGGGCTTTTCCATTTGCTTAAAATTGACTCATAAAACCACAAAAATGTGTGTACAATTTGCGTACACTTAAACTTTGTCCATCATGATTTCAGCACGTTAGCCTCATCCGCCTACTGATTCCAAATCAGTTGACCACCCATAGCCTTTCGCACCTCTACCTGCTGTTCACCATCTTCAACAAGAAAGGCACGGTTGAAACGCTAAAGCCACTGAAAACATTATAACGGCAACAACCAAGCAGATGTGTTGTAATAAACATTCAGGTTTCTCAAATGTGGCCGTCATTCATACTCTCGTCTGCTGTCAAGCTTTGCAGACTCTCCTGATCCATCGAACGGCCGCACATATGATTGTGGAGGTTTGTGACATGAAGGCGTTGCTGCTATTTCTCGTAATTTGGAGTCTCGGGTACTTCCGCGCCAAGTCCTGGATCTGGTTCGTGACTTTGGCCATCCTTCTCGTTTTGGAAACGGTTCTGGTTGGCGTGTATCCGGTACTCATCCTTGGTTGGGCCATATTTCTCGCTGCATCAGTACTCTTCGGCCTTCCTATTCTTCGCCAGCGATTTATCACTAGTCCATTGTACAACATCATAAAGAGAGCTTTGCCTCCGGTCAGTAGGGAGGAACTTGATAACCTGGAGCGAGGAACCACCTGGTGGGAGGGTGAACTGTTCAACGGCAGACCAGAGTGGTCAAAATTGCTTTCCAAGAGTCCACAACAACTGAATACAGAAGAGCAGGCATTTCTCGATGGGCCGGTTGAAGAACTTTGCGCCATGCTCAATGATTGGGAAATTTCCGAGCATCTGCATGATCTTCCCCCTGACGTGTGGGATTTCCTGAAGAACAGTGGTTTTTTCGGAATGAATATTTCAAAAAAGTATGGAGGGCTGGAGTTCTCCCCGCTGGCCCAGTCCGAGGTTATCATGAAGATAGCCAGCCGGAGCGTCGTTGCGGCCGTGACAACCATGGTGCCCAACTCAATCGGTCCGGCAGAACTTCTTTCGCACTACGGGACACGGGAACAAAAGAACACGTATCTTCCCCGCCTTGCCGTGGGCAAGGAAGTTCCCTGCTTCGCGCTTACCGGCGTACAATCCGGAAGTGACGCGGTTTCCCGCACACCGGACACGGGCATTGTGTGCAAAAGAAAGATCAAAGGCCAGGAAACTCTTGGCATCCGTCTCAACGTGGAAAAACGGTATATAACCCTCGCTCCTGTTGCCACGCTACTGGGGCTGGCTTTCCATCTATACGATCCCGACAAACTCCTTGATGGAATCGAAGACTTGGGCATGACCTTCGCCCTGGTGCCTGCAAAAACCAGAGGGATCACGATAGGTGACCGCCATAATCCACTCAACGTCCCATTCCAAAATGGTCCCATTCTAGGGAAAAACGTATTCATTCCCATGGAGCAGGTAATTGGAGAATCCAAGGGCATCGGTCAGGGAAGCAGGATGTTAACCGAATGCCTGGCTGCCGGGCGGTCTGTTTCTCTCCCGGCTCTGTCTACGTGTGCCGGGAAACTGGCAGCACGAGGCGTCGGGGCATATGCAAGGGTCAGGACCCAGTTCGGACTTCCCATCGGACGTTTTGAAGGCGTTGAGGAGCCACTGGCGAGAATTGCTGGGCACGCTTACCTCCTGAGCGCGGCACGAACGGTGACGTGCGGAGGGTTGAAGGAAGGCGACAAGCCATTGGTCATCTCCTCTATAATGAAACTGCATTCCACGGAAATGATGCGCAAGACCGTCAACGACGCCATGGACATCTTGGGCGGCAAGGGAATCAGTTTTGGTCCGCGCAACATGTTCGGTTCGCTCTACCAGGCCATCCCCATCGGCATTACTGTCGAAGGGGCGAACATTCTGGTCCGGTCGCTCATGGTTTTCGGGATAGGTGCGTTACGCTGCCACCCGTATCTGGCGCTGGAATTCAAGGCGCTGACCAACGAGGACCGCCGGAAAGGTTTGGGTGACCTCGACACCCTGTTGTTCGCCCATATCGGGTATTCGGTCAGTAACATGATTCGAACAATCACCCTTGCATTGACCGGGGGAAGATTGACTCGGGCTCCCAAGGGACCAACCAAGGCACTCTTTCAGAAAGCGACTCGGTTGAGCAGTGGGTTTGCCCTTGTAGCTGACGTGACCATGCTGATGCTGGGCAGTCGGCTTCGTCGAAAGGAGAAGATCTCCGGGCGGCTCGGGGATGTTTTGAGCTGGCTCTATCTCGTTTCCTGCGTGCTGAAAAAGTATAATGACGATGGCATGCCCAAAGAGGACCTTCCGCTCGTGAAATGGGCTTGTGCCACTGGTTTCCATGCAGCTGAAGAGAGTCTTTATGCGGTGTTCAGGAATTATCCCGTCAAGATTGTCGGCTGTTTCCTTCGGGCACTGACATTCCCTCTGGGCAGGGTTTTCCCGGAACCAGGCGACAAGCTGGAACACAGGGTCGCCAAGTTGCTCTTGAGTCCGTCCCCATCACGAGACCGCCTCACCGAGGGATTGTATTTCTCCGAACATGCAGACGACAGCCTACGGCTTCTGGACGACGCTCTGGAGAAATCCATTGCAGCTGAAGATGCGGAAAAGACAATTCGCCGTGCATCGAAAGACGGGACTATCCGATTCGGCTTCGAATCCGACATGTTGAAAGAGGCACTCTCCAAGAAAATCCTCTCATCAGATGAGGGAGAGATTGTTCGGCTGGCCGTTGAGGCAAGACGGAAAGTCATCGAGGTGGACGCCTTTCCGCACAATTACTGGAGCAAGGAGTAGCCCATGCCCGTAAAAAGCAGCACACAGACGGGTGGATACACCCCGGCAGGCTCCGCGGCCCGAGCAGTGTATATCGTCGACGGCAACCGAACACCGTTTCTGAAAGCACGCGGTAAGCCCGGCCCGTTTACTGCGACGGATCTGGCTGTGGCTGCGGGCAGAACCCTGCTTGTGCGCCAGCCGTTTTCTCCGAGTGCGTTCGATGAAATAATCCTCGGCTGCATCATCCCCGGCCCTGATGAAGCGAACATTTCGCGCATCGTCGCCCTTCGCCTCGGGTGCGAAGAAGCAACGCCCGCCTTCACGGTTCAGCGCAATTGCGGCACCGGAATGCAGGCCCTCGACACGGCGGCCATGCATATCGCCACAGGCCGGGCCGACCTGATCCTGGCGGGCGGCACCGAGTCCATGAGTCACTCACCCCTCCTGCTGCAAAAACCGATGGTCGCAACCCTTGGCAAATTCTACCGGGCGAAGTCTCCTCTAGGCATTCTACGTGCGGCAGCAGGCATACGTCCCCGTCACCTTGCGCCAGTTATTTCGCTGTTGTTGGGACTGACCGACGTCACAACTGGACTGAGCATGGGACAGACAGCGGAAAACCTGGCCTATGAATTCAATATCAGCCGGGAACAGATGGATAGCTATGCCATAGAAAGCAATACCCGTCTGGCCGAAGCACAAGATGAGGGTTTCCTTGAAGAGATCAGCCCCATCTTCGACGCTGAAGGCAACTACTATGATCATGACGATGGACTCAGGCGTGATACAAACCTGGATAAACTCGGCACTCTTCGGCCCGTATTTGATCGACCTTTCGGCAACATAACGGCCGGGAATTCAGCTCAGATAACGGACGGGGCCGCACTGGTCGTATTGGCGAGCGAGGACGCCGTGAAGAAGTACGATCTGCCTATTCTCGGGAAGATCATCGACTGCCACTGGTCCGCCCTCAGCCCCGCCCGAATGGGGCTTGGCCCTGTGCACGCTATGGCCGCTTTGCTTCACAACCAGAGACTTGGAACCGGGGACATCGACTACTGGGAGATCAACGAGGCCTTCGCGGCCCAGGTACTTGCCTGTCTGCACGCATGGTCGAACGGCTCCTTTTTCACAAAAGAACTTGGTTTCGAGGCCCCTTTCAATCCGATTCCACCCGACCGCCTCAATGTGGACGGCGGGGCTATAGCGATGGGTCATCCGGTGGGCACGAGCGGGGCTCGAATAGTCCTCCACTTGTTGCACGTCCTCAAGCGCAACAACGCACACCGGGGCGTGGCTAGCCAGTGCATCGGTGGTGGTCAGGGCGGAGCAATGCTGATTGAAAGAGGTGAGGAGTTAAGCCATGAGTAAAACTACACCATATCGCCACTGGGCACTTGAGACGGACATGGACGGCTATGCCTGGTTAACCTTCGACAGGGCCGACAGTGAAACCAATACGCTCTCCAAGGAAGTGCTGGAGGAATTGGACTCCATCCTGGATGAAATCAAGGCTAGCCAGCCCAAGGGGTTGGTCATTCTTTCGGGCAAACCCCAAGGGTTTATCGCCGGGGCTGACGTTAATGAGTTCTCGCTGCTTGAAAACCGCGACCAGGCTTTCGAGCTTATCCGTCGCGGCCAAGGGGTGATGGACAAGATCGAAGCGGCGCCATACCCGACCCTGTGCCTCATCCACGGATACTGCATGGGCGGTGGATTGGAACTGGCGCTGGCCTGTCGGTACCGCATAGCAATGGACGATCCCCGGACCAGGTTGGGCCTGCCGGAAGTCCGGCTGGGCATCCATCCCGGCTTCGGTGGCACAGTCCGACTGACACGGCTTCTCGGTCCGGCAGCGGCCATGCGGATGATGCTCACAGGACGCGCCGTGAATGCATTCAAAGCCCGCAAGCTGGGGTTGGTAGATTACATCGTACCGGAAAGGCTGTTGAAGCAAAGCGCCCGGTCTGTCATTGAAGCGAAACCGAAGCCGCATCGTCCCGGATGGGCTGCAAAGGCGCTGAACCTTCCTTTGGTCTGCAATCTCGCAGCAAATAGCATGCGTAAAACCGTGGCCCGGCATGCTTCCCGAAAACATTACCCGGCTCCCTGGGCCATGATTGAACTGTGGGAGAATCCCACCGGTAATCTGAAAAAGCAATATGAAGCGGAAGCTCATTCTGTTGCTGAGTTGGTGGTGAGCCCCACGTCGAAAAATCTCGTCAGGGCCTTTTTCCTGCAAACCCGGCTCAAAGGATTGTCCAAGGGAACGGAATTCGATGCCCGAAGAGTGCATGTCATTGGAGGCGGAGCCATGGGCGGGGCCATCGCCGCCTGGTGCGCGCTCCAAGGAATGCAGGTAACGGTCCAGGCCCGACGGCTGGAACAACTCGCCCAAGTGATTGTGAATGCTCGCAAACTATTTGACAAGCGATTGAAGAGACCGAAGCTGGTCCGGGATGCAATGGACCGCCTGATACCGGATCAGGAAGGACTCGGCCTATCCCATGCGGACGTTGTCATCGAAGCTATTATCGAGGACGCCGGGGCCAAAAAGGAACTCCTGAAAACGATAGAGCCTCAAATGCGAGACACCGCTTTGCTGGCAACCAATACTTCGAGCATCCCCCTCGAAGAACTGTCCACAGTGTTGGAACGCCCAGAGCGTCTGGTCGGCCTGCACTTCTTCAACCCGGTCTCGAAGATGATGTTGGTGGAAGTAGTCAAAGGCACCGAAACAAGCGAGGGAGTCATTGCCGACGCCATGGCCTTTGTTGGTCGCATAAAGAAGCTCCCCCTGCCGGTGCAAAGCGCTCCGGGATTCCTGATCAATCGAATACTCCTCCCCTATTTGCTGGAAGCGGTGCTGATGGTTTCCGAAGGAATTCCCGCCGAAGCAATCGACCGGGTTGCAGTCAATTTCGGCATGCCCATCGGCCCGGTGGAACTGGCTGACATGGTCGGGCTGGATGTCTGTTTGTCAGTGGGAAAAGTATTTGCAAGCCATCTGTCCCACGAACTCCCGCCTGGATTGGAGGAACTCGTTGCAAAAGGACACCTGGGACTGAAATCCGGGCAGGGATACTATCGCTACAGGAAGGGGAAGCCGATTCGATCCAAGCAGAGGAAAGTCGGCACGATTTCAGCCGACATCGAAGGTCGCCTTATTTCCCGGCTGCTGAACGAAGCCGTGGCCTGCCTGCGTACTGGAATAGTAGCCGATGCGGACCTGCTGGATGCAGGTATGATCTTCGGAACGGGCTTCGCCCCTTTCCGGGGTGGACCTATCCGATATGCTCTGGATGAAAACATTGAAACCATCGAAACCTACCTGGATGAACTGAAGGAACAATACGGTGATCGATTTGCTCCTGATCCAGGTTGGAAAGATTTGTCTGAAACACTCTGAGAACTTGCAGACGAAAGTAGCACATAACGCCTAAGGAGGTTCGCATGGACAGCCCGATCGATATCATCTCACCCCAGACGGCGGGAACTCTTGATGGCCTCTTCCGAGAGCGCGTCAGACTTACTCCGGATGGAGAGGCATACAGGTCTTTTAATCAAGAAGTGGAATCATGGGAAAGCGTTCGCTGGCGGGAAGCAGCGGAATTGGTTGACCGTTGGAAGGGTGCTCTTTCCAAGGAAAACTTGTCCCCTGGGGATCGTGTCGCCGTCATGCTCGGGAACTGTCTGGAGTGGGTGCTGTTCGAGCAGGCTGCATTGGCGATGGGACTGGTTATTGTCCCATTGTATCTCAATGATCGCCCGGAAAATTTTGCATATATCCTTCGGGAAACAGAAGCCCACCTCCTGCTGATCGACGGGCTGGAACAGTGGCAGAGAATCGAAGAGGTCCGCGAACCATTGGAAGACCTACGGCGAATAGTCTCATTGCACCCTGTATGTGAAGAGGACTGCGACCCCCGCATCAGGAATCTCGTTCAATGGTTGCCCGAGCACATTGAGAAGCAACCCGACTACGAATGTTCACCCGACGCGCTGGCCACAATCGTCTATACTTCGGGAACAACCGGAAGACCCAAGGGCGTGATGTTGAGCCACGCCAACATCCTCTCCAACGCCTATGCCGCCATGAAGATGACACCTGTGTATCCTGACGACCTGTTTCTCTCTTTTCTTCCCCTGTCGCACATGTTTGAACGCACAGTGGGTTACTATATCCCGATCATGACCGGTTCATGTGTCGTTTATGCCCGCTCCATCACAGGGCTGGCGGAAGACTTGCGGACTCAGAAGCCTACCATACTGGTTTCTGTCCCTCGCATATTCGAACGCATCCACGCAAAGATACAGGCAAAACTGGAGAAACGCCCTCCCTTGGCACGTAAGCTTTTCTCTCTCGCGGTCAAGATTGGATGGCAGCGCTTTGAGTATCGGCAAGGCCGTGCCCCTTGGGTACCAACGTTGCTCCTCTGGCCCATCCTGAATCAATTGGTAGCCTCCAAGATTACGGCCCGTTTGGGCGGAAGATTGCGCATGACTGTCAGTGGTGGAGCTCCCTTATTCCCAACAATCGCCCGATTTTTCATTGGTCTGGGCGTCCCTCTCATCCAGGGATACGGGCTAACGGAAACGAGTCCCATCATCTCCTTTAACAAGCCCGAGAGCAATGTCCCCAGCAGTGTCGGTCATGCTCTCCATGGAGTAGAAACTAAGGTAGCCGAAGACGGAGAGCTTCTGACCAGAGGCGATTGTGTCATGTTGGGCTACTGGCGCAACGAAAAAGCCACAGCCGAAGTCATCGATAGCGAGGGTTGGTTTCATACTGGTGACAAGGTCGATATCGACGAAACAGGTCGCATATCCATCACTGGTCGACTCAAGGAAATTATCGTTCTTACTAATGGTGAAAAGGTACCACCGGACGATCTCGAAATGGCCATCGCCATGGACCCGCTTTTCGATCAGGTGCTGATAGTCGGAGAGAGTCGCCCATACCTGCTGGCTGTAATTGTTCTCAACAAAGAACGATGGAGTGAATGGTTACATGCAATGGGGCGGGATTCCGAGGACGACACCCTCGCGAAGGACCATGACATACATGCCCATTTGCTACGGAGAATCTCAAAACAACTTGCCCCTTTTCCAGGATACGCCAAAGTTCGTAGGATCATCCCGACCTTCAGGCCATGGAGTGTAAAAGACGGTTTGATAACTCCCACGTTGAAGCCTCGACGCAAAAAGATATCGGCATTATTCGCGAAAGAGATCAAGGCGCTCTATAAGCGATGATTTCTTGTGGGCCCATCCGGTCTATCGTTCTTTGGCTATAATCCTAAATTCAACAATACGCCTTAGTTCGATTATTCAATCTTGAGAAGTGATTTCCAGTTGACTAATGCGGCAGAGCAATTCGCAAACAATAATAGGACTCGCTCGGCAGCATATTGTATTTGTATATTGGAACCCAACAAGGGGGCATCATGGGGGAATACACCTCTACGGTTGCCATAGACGACAAGTACTGGTGTATGGAGCTCAAGGGAAATCATGCCGACCCCGTGCAGATAGAAGACTGCAAAAACTACAGCAAGCGATTTTCAATCCTGACTCTGCTGTCCGCAAAGTGTACGCAAATCCGCGTACACTTTTAGGCAGTTTCCGGTAGTTTTCGGCAGTTTCCAAAAGATACCACTTCGACAACTATTTCAGAACTGCAATGATTTAAGAGAATAGAGAACTATTATTTCAATCTCACCAACAAATTCGTAATCAGTAGGTCGTGAGTTCAATTCTCATTCTTGGCTCCAACGAAATCAAGGGTTTAGCTTAAAGCTAAACCCTTTTTTGTTCTTAGCGCCCCATTTTGTACAACCATAGTACAACCTTTTCCCGTGTAGATTAGTGTTCTTTCGTCAGTTCTGTGTTGCTATTTGAATTATCTCTGCCAAAGTAAAAAAAAGAGAAAGCTCCTACAAAGAGTCCTTCGTAGGAGCTAAATCGCAGAGGTGCTCAGAAACAAAAAAACCAGAGATACGAGGATTTTATGTGGAAAACTGCAGGATTCACGACCAATCACATACTATCAAGCACTCTCTATAAACGACAGTAATCATGACATATTCATTAGATATCAGCATCATTCACAATCACTCTTTGTCTCGCCAAATCCCTGTACAATCCTTGTACAGATTTCCCACCTAATAAATTGAAAGAAAAATATACTAACAATTGGCATTGTTAAACACGTATTCTATCGATGCTACTCAAAACCACTCACACCTAGTATATTTGAAAGAGGCTGCAGTCGCCCTACGACGACTGCAGCCTCTTCATCTGTTGATTAAGCAAGAGTTATCCTCAGAGTACGCTTAATCATTACTTCCTATGCAGGCGTCCGAACATAAAGCACTGACTGTGCGCTCATCTTCTTGACGATCTCCTTGCCTGCGTCTAGCGCCGACTGCTTCAGCAACTCCTTCTCGCCAAAACTGAGAGCGTCAGTCAGGCAAGACTCTACGCAGACTGGCTCTTCACCCATGGCAATCTTCGCGCTGCACATGTCGCACTTGTGTGCGTGTCCATTCAATTCATCAAACTGAATGACATCGTATGGACAGGCTTCCATGCATGCTTTGGCCCCGTTGCATTTGTCTGTGTCGATATGGACAATGCCAGTGCCTGGATCCTTGGTGATTGCATCGGAATCACAGGCCTTGATGCATTGGGCGTTCTTACAGTGCTGGCATGGGATGACGCGACTGGTCAGGCTCAGATTGGGGAATACGCCTTCCCTGACGCTCTCCACCCGCAGGTAATGAGGCATTTGCCCGGGCATGGCCTCGTGATCGGTCAGGTCGTTGGCGTTTCGGCAGGCGACGATGCATGTTTTGCATCCGATGCACCTATCGAGATCTACCATAAGACTTAATTGAGTCATGGTGTGCTCCTTTTGCTAGACGATGCTTACTCGGGTCGAGACGTGAGATTCGCCTCCAACCATATCCTGCCACTCAAGGGTCGACCCGGAATCGGGTATGAGTGCGTTGTCACTCACTCCATCTCCGGTGACTGCCACTCGGCCGATGGTGCTGCCAAAACCGTGATGCAGCCCCAGGCAATCGGGGCGAATCCGTTCGGACAGCTTGGCCCTGGCCTGTACCTCACCCGTTCTAGAGCGCAGGGTGATCACATCGCCATTGGCGATACCCAACTCCACGGCCTTGGCTGTATTGATAAGTACGGGATTGTCGTACATCCCGCTGACGGGGTCACGCAATTGCGGGTTGTTATGCGTCCACTGTCCGCTGCCCTGATGGAATATGGTACGGTAGGAGACAAGAATGAATGGATATTTGTCCACATCCACCTCGTATTCCGCTGCCAGACCGGGACGCGGCATGGCCTGATCGACTGCTTCCAGATCTTCCCAATACAGGTGGACCTTTCCGCTCGGTGTGCCAAAACCGCCCGCCTGCTCATACTTGCGGAATCCCATGGTTCCAGTTGTCCAGATTCCACCCATTTCCAACAGCTTCTCCACCGAAAGGCCGAGACCGGCAAGTTGGATGTCATAGAATTCAAGATCGTCCTTGAAATCGAAGTACTCGGGCGTCAGACGCTTACCCAGTTCAATGAACACTTCATTGGAATGACGGCATTCTCCTGCGGCCTCAACCACAGGCTGCCTCAGCAAAATCCCCTGGCCGAAGTTGTACCACCACGGCATGTACATGAGTTCCCACCGTTCAAAGTAGGATTTGTCAGGAAGAACAAGGTCCGCATATTTGGATGTTTCGGACAGCATGAGTTCATAGCTGACCATGAGTTCCAACTTGTATTCTTCGTCTCCCTCACCGGCCATACAAACAGCCTTGCGCCACTCATCCTGACCCATCTCGGTCATGGCAGGGTTACACTCGGATACCAGAAGCATTTTCAGCCCGTCATCCTTGATGGCCTGTGCCTCGTACCAGGTGGGTTCCATGATGAACCCGTAATTGTCGAACATGTCTCGGTTGGGACCGGTGCGATGCCAACCCAGTTCGCTCAGGTCCGGACCTGTCGGAATCGGTTCCACTGGCGACATCGGAGTGAGGCTTGGCAGCGGTTGGCCGCCGGGATTGTCGATGTTGCCGGTAACTGCAAGGAGCATGGTCCATGCGTGCCCGAAGTCCATTGCCTGCCCGAGCATTATTCCCTTGAAGCTATCAATGCCAACGGATGGTGCAGCCGCACACATGTCGGCGAGCTTGACGATATTCTTGGCCGAGACGTCGCAAATGACGCTCATGGCCTGAGGTGTCTTGTCGGCGATGTATTCCTTGAGTTTGTCGAAATCGCCTTCCCTGATCCAGTTTTCCACGAACTTCTTGTTATACAGTTCGTTTGTCACGATATGGTTGATCATTCCGAGGAACAGGGCAGTGTCGCCAGCGGGCTTGATGGGAATCCACCAGTCAGCCTTGGCCGCATCTGCTGTGAACAGCGGATCGATGACCACCAGCTTGGCTCCACGCTCCTTGGCATTGAGAATATCTCTCGGAACAGCCGCATCATCCAGACAACCGAAAGCATGTCGCCCGGCCATAATCATAATTCCCCCCTTGGGGACTGTGTCGAATGCAGGCGGGATATGATGATTGGGAACGCCGCCCATGGCCTTGATGAAAGACAATATCTTGGCAGAGTCGCAATGGGGTAGAGCCGTATTGATGAATCCGCCGTAGGCATCGAGAAAACGCCATTTGGGATCGGTTATGGAGTGAGGGAAGAAGCTGGCTGTGAATTTGTGCGCTTCACCTCTCTCTTTCAGGTCAGTGAGTTTGTCCGCCATGATGTCCATGGCTTCGTCCCAACTGATGCGCTCGAATTTCCCTTCGCCGCGTTTGCCCACACGTTTGAGAGGATGGGTAAGTCGATCAGGATTGTACTGGAGAGAAACTCCGGCCATGCCCTTGACGCATGCCTTGCCGCGCCCCTTGGGATTGCCTTTGATTTCCTTGACCACACCGTCTTCCACACGCACCAGGATGGCGCATTCGGCCTTGCACTGATAGCAAGCCGTTGGGGTCCAACCGTTCCGTTCCATGACCTCCTCCTTCCTCTTGTGGTCGGCACCAGCATGAGCAGCTACCGAGACAAGGGTGTCGCAATTACATTTTCTATACTCAATGACTCCGACTCTTTCACGTAGTTTTATTTATTCCGTTCTCAGGATAGTCTGGATGTTTGCTCCTGAACACACGGACCACTCTGTAAACCAACACTATGGCCCCTGAAAAGATTCCCCATATTGCAGGGTTGAAAGGTGAATATTGATAATCCACAGACTCCTCCTATAGTTTGAGCATGTAGTTGCTTTTATCCTTGTAAATGGCTTTGACCCTCTCCGGGTTGGAAACGATCTGGAAGACGATTCCCACAAACAGAATTCCGCCGATGAGATTGCCGAGAACGGTGTATAATTGATTATGAGCCCAGCCATATTGGCCGAACCCCCAATGCAGAAGAGTAAAGGGCTTTCCGGCCATCACATTGAGATACATGTCCTGTTGGAACAGCGGCAGGGCCAGAAATCCGATGTTGGCGATACAATGCTCCGTCATCCCGGCCACGAATGCCAGTGGGCCGAATGCGGCCATGACGATCTTTGCCATGTCTCCTTCGGCCTTCACATAAAGAATGGCAGCGACCTGAAGCATCCAAGTACATACAATGCCCATGACAAACGTTTCCCCCGCTGTCTGGCCCATTTTCGCCACCCCTATCTGGTGGGCGCGTAACAACCATGGCAAATGAGCATAGCTGGCGGATTGGCTGATGAGCCACATGAAGAACATTGATCCGAGGAAGTTGCCTATATATCCGAGCAGGACACCCCAAGCGAACCATCCCCAGCTGATACGGCCGTGAAAGATACCGATGATACCAATGTACATATCCGCTGTCACAAGCGCCATGCCACTGATCATAATGATGACAAGGGAAAATGCGAAGACCAGGCCCATAAGCAGGTTGGCCATGCCCGGCCCCATATGCTGCGAGACCCCCGCGCTCACAGACAATGCCAATGTTGCACCGAATGCGACCATCGCCCCGCCTGCGAACCCGCTCACCAGATAGGCTGCGGGTCGATTCCTGATCATGTCCCATTTGTATTCACAGACATCAGCAACCCTGACCACAAGTTCGTCAATGTTAGCTGGCACTTTTCCGCTCCCTGGCTATTGATCCAAAACATGCGAGCGCACGCACGATGCCTACCCCTCATGAATAAGATGCTCGGGGCGCGGAAAAAGTTCGGTCTAGGCCGGCCGGGGGATGCGGGAGGTTTAAGTGATATCCGGGCGAATAAAACTATCCAGTTTACAGGGGCGAGCCAGAATGCCCGCTTTCAACGCGAGGCCCATGGCTTGTTCGGCCCTGTCCATGGAGGGACGAAGGTCATTGAAGGAAATGTGCCCTTGTTCAACAACTCCGCTGGCTATACCGGCGGGCACACCGGTGTAGGACTCTTGAATACGGCCACTTGCAGCAGGGTCAGCATATACGGCATCTCGCGCCCGAAGCAGGGACTCGACATACTGCTTGAGCAGTTCGGGATGTGCGGTCGCAAATTCTTTTCTGACCGTGAGGCCACAGCACATATGGCCCGGTGACATGTCACCGGAGCGGGCGATAACCCGGCCTGAGCCATCAGCTACGGATTTGGCACTCCATGGTTCGGAGCAGAAGAAAGCACTAATCTTTTGTGTCTTGAGAGACCGGATAATATATGACGGATTGATGTATTCCGGTCTGACACTTGACTCGGTATTCTGCCCCAGGTCCATATGAGATTTGAGAATCGCCGCGTGAGTCGAGATGGCGTATGGCAGACCCATCCGGCCATCCTTGAGGCTGTCATCTTTACTGCCAATGGTCAGCGCACTGCCGTCATGGTGTCCGTCGAGAACATATATGATCTCCATTCCCTTGGAGTGCAACGACATGGCAAGTGGGGCCATGACAAATGCAGCGTCCAGAAGTCCGTTGGCCAGTGCTTGTACGAGGGCGGACCAAGATAAGAATCGCTGAAGGTGTACTTCGCAATTGGTCTGAATATGCCGTGCATGAGAAACCATGGCCAAAAGGTGGTCGGAGATGGGCAAGTAGCCAACCCTGATAACGCGCGCCTGACTCTTCTGATATTCCCGGATAATCGTCTCGCGAGCCCCATGCAAGCGGCGCTTAAGGGTCCCCAATGGCAGCCCCAGACTCTCGGCGATCTCTTTATAGGGTCGGCCATGGATATAGCGCTGGATACATGCCTCTTTGTCTCTGCCTTCCAGAGAACCAAGAATGCGAGCAATGATTTCGCGTGTTTGGTAACGCACCGCCACTTCATAAGGGCTTGGGTCGAGAGAGGGAAACATATCCATCCCCGGCAGTTGATCCGGCTGCCGCTTCATGTCGCGCAAGGCTCGGTACATGCTCGTTGAGAGGATCGCCCGGAACCAACCGGGAAAAGCAGCGGGATTGCGCAGGTTATGAAGCTTTTCGCAGGCGATCATGTATGCGTCTTGCAAGATGTCTTCAGCCATATCCTTGTTGCGTATCTGCCTGAAAATATAGGCATGCGACATCCCTTCGAGAAGCTTGAAGGCCTCTGCCAAAGCGTAAGTGTCGCCACTCAAGGCTCTTTCAATGTAGTATGTACATTTTTTCATGGCTCCACCGACACAGGCTGGGAAATGTTTGCATCACCTTAGCGCTTGATCGGCTTATTAGGCAACCTCGAGGTACTCCGAGTGTGGCATAATCCATTTCAGCCTCTGCGGAGGGTCAATGAATCAATTGGAAGGCGCATAAGTCGTTGTTTCAGGGCATACCCCACCTTACACTCCGCTTCCCCACGTATTCTGTCAGAATAGAATCCAGAAACAATTTGTTTGGCAGACTATCATCCCATGTTATTACCCCTATTCGGAGATATGATATTCAGAAGCAATAATTCGGGGAACTAATGGCACCCACAACGTAATGGTTCACCAAAGAAGACCTCCTCTTTAGACAGTAGCTCTACCCTAGATAACATATTGGAATTATTCGTCTTATTTAAAACAACCGTTTCGTAATCAGTAGGTCGTCGGTTCAATTCCGATTCTTGGCTCCACGGAAAGATCAAGCCCCACGGCGACTTATGTCACCATGGGGCTTTTCCAATTGTAAGCACATGAACCAAAAACAAGCAAAAAGGTGCGTACAGTTTGCGTACAATTCAACTCTGCCATTCATGAATTCAGCACGTTAGCCTCAACCGCCTACTGATTCCAAATCAGTTATTTACCGGAAAAATCGCTCACTCAGTGGTCTTTAAAAAATAATAACACTCACCATTCATTTTCCGCTTGCAAACGGTGACATTTTTCTATTTAAGTAAAACATAGAAAAGTGTCTTCTCCTGTTTATTCCCAACTGTATTCCTACTTCCTTGGCGGTGAATATGATACGGATTCCCAGGGATGAGTGCGTCAACACCGAGACTGCTACTCGAAAAGAATGGCTCGATACCAACGGCATTGGGGGCTATGCTTCCAGCACGGTCATCAACTGTCACACACGCAAGTACCACGGACTTCTGGTGGCTTCTCTCAAGGAGCCAAGGGGTAAATTCGTCCTGCTATCCAAAGTCGAGGCCTCCCTCGTCAGCAAGGGCAAGGAGTTTCTCCTCTCAACCAACAAGTACCCCGGCGTCTATCACCCGACCGGCCATCAGTTCGTTGAAGGATTTGAGCAGGGACTGTATCCGTCCATCACCTACCGTATCGGTGATGCGCTTGTCCGAAAATCCATGATGATGGTGAATGGCAAAAACACTATATTGCTCTGCTACGAACTGCTTGAAGGCAGGGTAAAGCCTGACCTCCGTATCCGTCCTTTGCTGGCTTTTCGCGATATCCATTCCCTGACCAAAGAGAACATGTTCCTTCGCCCCAAGTCCTATCCGGAAAAAAACGGGCGAAAGATACAGCCCTATGAAGGCATGCCTCCTCTCTACGTGGGCACCAACCGAACCTCGGAGTTTTTTCCCGGGCCAAAGTGGACGCTCAACATTGAGTATCTCCTTGAGCGCGACAGAGGGTTTGACTATCAGGAAGATTTGTTCTGCCCTGGCGTTTTCGAAACGCGCCTCCAAAAAGGCAAGCCCGTCATTTTCGCCGCATCTACCGAACCCCTTGGCAACCTTGAGCGCTCGCGAAAGAAGGAAATTGAACGCCGCGAGGCTGCATTCTCCGCATGCAAGGACCGCTGCAAAAGCTTCAGTTGGATGCAGTATTACTCTGGCCAATTTCTTGTCCGCAACGCCTCGGACTTCGCCTCGGTAGTGGCCGGGTTCCATTGGTTCGGAGAGTGGGGGCGTGACACCATGATCGCCCTGCCCGGCCTGACCTTCTATGCCGGGCGCAGGGAGTTCGGCGAAGAGGTGCTTGCCTCCTACGCCAAGCTCGAACGCGATGGCCTGCTACCGAACTACCTCGACCAGTCATCCGAGCATCTAGCCTACAATTCAGTGGACGCCTCTCTGTGGTTTTTCTGGGCTGTACAGGAGTACCTGAAGACCGGTGGCAGAATTCGATTCGTCATGGCCAAAGTCTATCAGGCCTTACGGGGCATCATCTCGGCCCATCTGGATGGGCGCGTACCATTATGCGGCGTCGGTGAGAATGGTTTGCTCTATGCGGGCAACGAAAACACGCAGCTGACATGGATGGACGCCCAAGCTTACGGCAGGCCGGTCACACCCCGTCACGGGGCGGCAGTGGAAATCAACGCGCTCTGGTACAATGCCCTCAAGTTCTTTCTCGAACTGACACCGAAAGACGATGAGGTTGCCATTCGTGCCACAAATGCAGCGGACACCTTGGCGGATAACTTCGTAGACCTGTTCTGGAATCATGAAGACAACTGCCTGAGTGACGTGGTCAATGAACAGGGACAAGATCACGCCATCCGGCCCAATCAGATATTCGCCGTATCCCTGCCTCACAGCATGCTGGACACCAAGCAGATGCAGGCTGTTGTCGATGTCGTGCAATCTCATCTCCTGACTCCATACGGACTTCGCACACTGTCACCGAGAAGCACCGCCTATTCTCCCTTCTACCGGGGAGACTCTGACGCTCGCGATTCCGCGTACCACCAGGGCATGGTCTGGCCGTGGTTGGCTGGACATTTCGGTGAGGCGTTGCTTCGCCAGGCTAAAGACAGAAAAGAAGCCAAGGCATTCCTGAGAAAGAACTTCAAACCGATCCTTCAAAGATTCCCTGACAACTTTGGCATAGCCTCAGTGCCTGAGTTGTATACTGGCAACCCGCCGCATTTGCCCAAAGGCACCATTGCTCAGGCATGGAGTGTGGCCGAGGCTATCCGTCTGAATAAATTATTGAGGGAGAAGTAGCCATGCGAGTACTGATGTTCGGGTGGGAATTCCCGCCATACATTTCCGGGGGTCTTGGCACGGCCTGTCTCGGCCTGACCAAGGGGCTGGCACATCACGGCACCGACATCCTTTTTGTGCTGCCACGCCTTGATTCGGACGAGGAAGGCAAACACTTGACCTTAATGGGTGCCAACCAGGTTCGGGCTAACGTCGGCATTTCTGAAATACTGGAATTGCAGGAACGCATCTCCGTACTGGAGGTGCTCTCGCCTCTTCGGCCCTACCTCACGGAGAGGGAATACAGCAGCCTCCTGGAGAAAAAAAACCTCATCACCACCGAGGAGATCCTCGGCCAACTCGATAACGACTTCTCCGGTGGTTACGGCGACAATCTCATGGCCGAGATCGTACGTTACAGCCTTATCGGTGCCCATCTGGCCACCAGCGAGAACTTCGACATCATCCACGCCCACGACTGGATAACCGCCCCTGCGGGAATCGAAGCCAAGCGGGTCTCGGGCAAACCATTGGTGGTTCATGCCCATGCTCTGGAGTTCGACCGGAGCGGAGAGCACGTCAATCAGAAAGTCTACGACATTGAACGGGCGGGCTTCGAGGCCGCCGACCGCATTATCGCTGTCAGTCATTTCACCAAGGACACCATTGTCAAACGCTATCCCATTGATCCTGCGAAAATCACTGTGGTGCACAACGCAGTGGCCAAAGACCGCAAGCTGGATCAGGTGCGCATTGAAAAGTCGTTCAAGGAAAAACTCGTCCTCTTCCTGGGACGCATCACTTTCCAGAAGGGGCCGGATTATTTCGTCGAGGCCGCAGCCAGGGTTCTTGAGAAAAATCCGAATGTCCGCTTTGCCATGGCGGGGTCAGGCGACATGTTCCCCCGCATGGTGGAGCGCATGGCCGAATTGCGCATGGCCGACAAGTTCCACTTCCTCGGCTTCGTACGTGGTGCCGATGTGGAACGCATCTATGCCATGAGCGACCTCTATGTCATGCCCAGTGTCTCCGAGCCCTTTGGTATCACTCCGCTGGAGGCCATGGTCTTTGATGTCCCGTCCATCGTTTCCAAACAGTCCGGAGTGGCCGAAATTCTCGATGAAGCGGTCAAGATTGACTTCTGGGACGTGGATCGGCTGGCGTTCGAGATCCTGGACATCCTCGAAAACGAAGAACGGGCCAAGACGCTTGTTGAACGCGGTAGGGAGACGCTGAAGAAAGTCCAGTGGGAAACCTCGGCAAAGAACGTCCTCGCGGTTTACGAACAACTCACCGGGGGTGCCTCATGATCTCTGTTTGCTTATACTTCCAGGTCCATCAGCCCATGCGACTCGACCAGGGGTATTCCTTCTTCGACATGGGGCGAAAGCACCATTACCGCGACGAGACCGCTAATCGGGATATCATGCGTAAGGTGGCCAACAAGTGCTACCTCCCCGCCAACCGGATGATGCTCGACCTGATCAACGAGTTTAAAGGAGACTTCCGTGTATCCTACGCCATTACAGGCATAGCCATGGAGCAATTCCAAGAGTTCTGCCCCGAAGTGCTCCAATCGTTCCGGGAACTGGCAGACACCGGTTGCGTGGAATTCATCGGCGAAACTCACTACCATTCGCTGGCGTTTATTTTCTCACCGGAGGAGTTTCGCCGTCAGGTGGAGATGCATGGTCGGGTGCTGAAAGAATTCTTCGGTTCCTCTCCGGTGACCTTCCGCAACACCGAGCTTATCTACAGTAACGATCTGGCTTTGGAAGTGGAGAAAATGGGCTACAAGGTCATCCTGGCCGAAGGAGCCGATCAGATACTCGGCTGGAGGTCGCCCAATTACGTATATCAGCCAGCAGGATGCACCAAGCTCAAGGCCATGCTCAAGAACTACCGCCTTTCGGATGACGTGGCCTTCCGCTTCTCAGACCGTAACTGGGATGAATGGCCCGTCACTACAGAGAAATTCGCCCGTTGGGTACACGCCATCGCGGGTAATGGCGAAGTGATCAACCTGTTTATGGATTATGAAACCATTGGCGAACACCAGTGGGAAGACACCGGCATCTTCAATTTCTTTCGCAGTCTGCCAAGAAGTATTCTTTCGCATAACGACTTCAGATTCCAGACACTGGCGGAAGCCGCTGCTTGTATTGATCCCATGGCACAACTCGACGTTCCCTACTTCACCTCATGGGCCGACCTTGAGCGCGATGTCACCGCATGGCTCGGCAATCCCATGCAGGATCAGGCTGCCGAGTTGGCCTATTCCATGGAAGAAAAAGTACTCGCCACCAAGGATGACGACCTCATCGCCACCTGGCGGGAGCTGCTCACAAGCGACCATTTCTATTACATGTGTACCAAGTGGTTTTCCGATGGTGATGTGCACAAGTATTTCAACCCTTATGACACACCGCACCAAGCATTCATCACATACATGAATGCGCTCAACGACATCACTCTCAGGATCGATAATGATCACGGCTAAATCCAACAGGAGAATAAGCATGAATGCCAGTTGGCTTTTCGAAGTATCATGGGAAGTTTGCAATATGGTCGGCGGCATCCACACCGTCATCAGCAGTAAAGCAGCCCAGGCTATGATCGCCTTTGAGGACCGATACGTGGCAGTGGGGCCGCTACTTGATCGCAATCCTGGTTTTGATCCGTGTGATCCGCCAAAAGATATTGTTCCAACATTGGAACGCCTGAAGAAAAAAGGAATTGAAACTGCTGTAGGTCGTTGGGACACCCCTGGTAGGCCCTGGGTGCTGCTCATAGGATTCCAGAACACATTCCAAGCCCACGACAAGCTGCTCTTTCAACTCTGGAATGACTATGGCGTGGATTCCATGGCGGGGGGCTGGGATTACATAGAACCTGTCCTCTTCAGCACAGCCGCGGCCATGGTCATCAAGGAAATCAATGATGACGTGGAAGAAGTGGCCGATGTCTTCGCGCACTTCCACGAGTGGATGTCCGGAGCCGGCGTCCTCTATCTCAAGAAGCACGCACCGGGCGTATGCACCCTACTCACCACCCATGCCACCATGCTGGGCCGGGCCATGTCCGGTTCGGGTGTGGACATTTATGAACACCTTGAGGAGATCGAACCCTCGCAGGAGGCAAAAGCATTCGGTGTCACGGCCAAACACTCCATGGAATCGGTCTCGGCACGAGAAGCGGACTGTTTCACCACTGTATCAAACATCACCCGCAAGGAGGCGTCCAACCTGCTGGGCACCAACCCCGCGGTAGTGACAGTCAACGGGTTCAACCTCGAAGGTTTCGCTGAACCCGCTACAGTAGCCAAGACGCGTAAGTCCTCACGAAAGCAGCTCGTAGATCTCGCCTCACGTTTTCTGGAACGGGACCTCGACCCGAAGAAGACCCTCCTTGTCGCCACCAGCGGCCGCTATGAATTCCACAACAAGGGCATCGACATGCTCATCGACAGCCTTTCTGATGTGGACAACCATCTCACCCAGTCCGATGAAGACGTCACTGTCGTCGCCTTCCTCCTGGTTTCCTGCGGCTATGCAGGTTTCAGCGATGAAGTACGCAGACGACTCAAGAAAGAGCGGTACGATATTGAAAAATATGCCGGGATATCAACCCATCACCTGGGTGATGCCGACCACGACCCTGTTGTAAACAGATGCCGAGAGCGGAAATTGACCAACGCGCCGAAAAACAGGTGTTGCGTCATCTTCATCCCCGTCTACCTTGACGGCAATGACGGCATTCTCAACCTCGAATACTACGACGCCCTGGCAGGCATAGACCTGACCGTCTTTCCATCCTTCTATGAACCGTGGGGGTACACTCCCATGGAAAGCGCGGCCTTTGCAGTTCCCACTGTAACATCCGACCGGGCCGGATTCGGTCAGTGGGTAATGGAGAAGCACCCCGAAGGACATGCGGGAGTGCATGTACTCAACCGATTGGATGATGACTATGACACAGCAAAAGGAAAGCTGACCGACTTCCTCATCGATTTCACAGAGTGGACTGACGACGAGCGAGTTCATCGTAGCGCCGAAGCGCGAAGGATCGCCGAAGAGGCCACTTGGGAGCATTTTTATCCGCGCTATATGGAAGCATATCAATTGGCAGCAAACATCCGCACCGAACGCATCGCGGGCGTACAGCGCATGGCCGCTGCCCCGGGAAAGGAGATTTGTTTCAGCGGCGTCAACACTACCCAGCCCCGGCTACGTTCTTTCACCGTTGTTACGGAGTTGCCGCAGGCTCTGGCCCGATTACGTGACCTCGCCAACAATCTGTGGTGGGTATGGCACCGCGATTCTCAGGAGCTCTTCGAATGGATGGATGGGGACAAGTGGCACGAATGCGGACACAACCCGGTTCTCTTCCTGGATACAATGGATCGCGACCGGCTCAACCAACTCTCCGGCGATATCGAGTTCATGGGCCGCTTCAGCAACGTCCTCGAACAATTTGACGACTACATGCAGGAAAAGGGAAACGCCAATATTGACGGCATTACCTGGACCAACCCGATTTCATACTTCTCCATGGAGTTCGGTCTGCACGAATCCATTCCCATTTACTCCGGCGGTCTCGGCCTGCTGGCAGGCGACCATATTAAATCAGCCAGCGACATCAACCTGCCGTTTGTCGGCATCTCATTGCTCTACAAGAACGGCTTCTTCCACCAGAAGATCAATGGCAATGGCGATCAGGTCGTCGAGTACCGGGAGAACGACTTCGCCACCATGCCCATCACCCAACTGCATAACGGCGATACCGAAAGAATTCTCGTCACCGTAGACCTGCCTGGGCGGACCGTCTTTGCCCAGATATGGGAAGTTCATGTGGGCAGGGCCAAGCTCTACCTTCTGGATACGGACGTGGTGGAAAACTCGCGTTCTGACAGGGACATTTCCTCCCGCCTGTATGACCCGTCCTCAAAGGGGCGCATTGAGCAGGAGATTATCCTTGGTGTCGGCGGCATCAGGCTTCTCAAGGCCCTTAATGTGGAGCCGTCCATCTACCACCTCAACGAAGGCCACTCCGCCTTCCTGTTATTTGAACGCATCCGCCAACTCATGCTCCTTGAGGGTGTGGATTTCGCCACAGCCAAGGAAATATTACGAGGCTCGACAGTCTTTACCATGCACACTCCGGTACCGGCAGGCAACGAGCGCTTTGAAAAATCCCTGGTAGAGAATTACTTCCGAGGCTACGCCGACGAAATGGGTGTTCCATGGGATGCATTATGGAATCTTGGTCACATCTATGCAGAAGAGGCGGATCACCTGAACATGACGGTGCTAGCTCTCCAGCTCTCATGCATCCGTAACGGCGTCAGCAGACTTCACGGTGACGTATCGAGGCGTATGTGGATGGATCTATGGCGTGGATTCCTGCTTGGAGAGGTTCCGGTGGGACACGTTACCAACGGCGTTCACATCACCTCCTGGCTCGATGAGCGGTTGCGGCATGACATTGAAGACTCCTGCAACGTGGCTGTACATAAGGAACTTTTGGAGGAAAGCACCTGGGATTGCCTGGATTCCATAGATGATCGGAGAATATGGGACACCCATGTTGCCTTGAAACACCGATTGTATGATGAGGTTCGCCTATCCATTTCCAACCAATGGACCAGAGAAGGCGAGCCCCCCAATCGTCTGCACACCTTCCTCGACACCCTTAACCCGGATCACCTGACCCTGTGTTTTGCGAGACGCTGCACGGCCTACAAGAGGCCCACGCTGCTTTTCCATAACCTGCAACGGATCAAAGAAATCCTCAGCAGCCAAGATAAGCCGGTCAACATCATCTTCGCAGGCAAGTCCCATCCGGCTGATACTATGGGAGCGAATTACATCAACCTCATCTGTCGTCTGGCAAAACAAGATGACTTTCTGGGGCGGGTCATTTTCCTGGAGAGTTTCGACATTCGCCTGGCTCGACTGCTGGTTTCCGGCGCGGACGTCTGGCTCAACACCCCAACACGACTCATGGAGGCCAGTGGCACCAGCGGCATGAAGGCAGCGGTTAACGGCGTACCCAACTGCTCCATCCTCGATGGTTGGTGGGATGAAGCCTTTGACGGCAAAAACGGCTGGGCTGTGGG